>DOUU01000147.1:1673-9001 GCA_003520425.1 Deltaproteobacteria bacterium | reverse complement strand
GTCCTCTGGCGCGAGGTTCGCGGCAAGCTGCAGCTCTTGCTCCGCATCCTCGAGTCGCCCCTCCCGCACGCGCAGGAGCCCCATCGCGAGGTGGACGTCCGCACTTTTGGGCGCAAGCGCGAGCGCCTTCTCCAACCACTCTCCCGCTGCAGCGTCGCGGCCCTCGGAGCGCTCCAAGTCCGCCAGATTCAGGTACGCGGGCACGAACCACGGACCAAGGTGCAGCGCGGTCTCGTACTCCCGGCGCGCGGCCTCGTCCTCGCCCTTCTGCGCAAAGAGCGCCCCAAGGCTGACGTGCGCCTCCGGACGATCGCCATTGGCAAGCTGCGACGCGCGCCACTCGGCGAGTGCATCCGCGAGCGCGAGCTGGTCGGAAGCAGACAAGAGCGTGGCTGGGACCACGGCCAGCGCACGCGCGGAGGTGATTCGCACGGCGCGTAGCGGATCGCGCAGGAGTGGGGCTGCAAGCGCGACTCCGCGCTCGGGAGCGATGGACTGAGCAACTTCTGCCGCGGCAAGACGCAGCAAAGGGTCCGCATCCCGAGCGGCCCGCTCCACGCTCGGAAGCGAGCGGCTCGTGAGCCAGGGTGCGAGCTCGCGCACCGCCGTTGCCCGTGCGATCGGAGGCTGGGAGGTGTCGTCCGCGAGCGCGACAAGGCGCTCCTCGCCGTCGGCGCTTCCTTGTCGTCCCGCGACGAGGGCCTCTGCGAAGTGCACGCGAGGCACTGCGGCGTTTCCGCGCCAGTGGGCAATCGTCTGCGCCGCCCATTTTGGCGTGCGGCCCGTGTGGCAGCTCTCGCAGGCGTTGGGTGTGCCGAGTCGCGCGGAGAGATCGGGACGCGGGACGCGGAGCGAGTGGTCGTGACGGGCTTGGACCACCATGTAGACCCGCGTCGCCATGTGGCAGGAAACACAGCTCGCACCCGCAGATCCCATCGGATGGTGGTGGTGGGACACGGTGTCGTAGTGCGCGGGCTCGTGGCACTGGCCGCAGGTGGCATTCCCCGTTCCGCGGAGCTCACCGCTGTGCGGCTCGTGGCAATTGCTGCATGTGACTCCAGCGGCGTACATGCGACTTTGCAAGAAGGAGCCCCACTCATACACCTCATCGCGTATCTGGCCGTCACTGAAATAGAGATCGGCTTCGAGGAATGAGGGCAGATGCGTGTCCAGCAGGGGTCGGCCGTAGGTGTACCGCTCCGCGATGACGCTGCGCCGGCTGTGGCAACGTCCGCAGGCCTCAAGTTCCGCTTGGAACACCGGCTCGCCCTTCTTGCGTCTTGCGATTGGCGTCTTGCCGTCGAAGGACCATGCGGTCTGCTGCGACCTGAGCGCGACCGCAAGTCCATCGCCTGTGTCGGGCGGCCCCTCCGNNCCGTGGCAGGACTCGCAGCCGACAGAGACCTCGGCCCAAGTGGTTTCGTATCGAGACTCAGCCGCGTGCCAGCCCTTTTGAAGATCCGTCGAGTGGCACTCTGCGCACTGGAAATTCCAGGCACCCGCGGGCCCCGTCCAGTGGAGCGGATCGCTCGGCGGGATCTTCTCACGCCCATGAAGGTCGAACCAGCGTTGCCCCCCTTCGGCCTTTGCGCGGGCGTCCCAAGCGAAACTCGTGGCCTGCATGCGGCCGCCAGGAAAAGGGACGAGATACTGCTGAAGAGGATCGACACCGAACGTGTATGCAATTTCGAAATCGTGGACCGCGCCGTCCGACCCCTCTGCCGAGAACTGAAAGCGGCCAGCGCGCTTCAAGAAGTGCACCTTCGTGGGAGAATCCGCGAGCGCACCCATCGCGAAGTCACCGAGCACGGTTGCGTCCGAAGCAGACTGCATGGCGCGTGCGTGATGGGAAGTGCGCCAGCGCGCGAGCTGCTGGGGATGGCAGCCGCCGCAGGTCTGCGAACCGACAAAGGTGGGCGGCTTGGGCGCGGGCAACGGACCGGGTTCGGGCTTCTCGCTGGAGCGGGTGCACGCCGCCCACGCCGCGAGTGCCACGATCAAAAACGCCGATCCGCGCATGTCGCGGACGTTACCCCACGGCCCGATTCACCCGAAACGCGAGCCGCCGGGTCACGAGCGAGCCTCGCAGAGCGAACGCGGCCGCGCAAGCCAGAAACACATGGCATGGCGGGAGGCAGCCACCACTCAGCAAAGTGTCCGGGATGCGAGGTCGCGGCGGACCAGGCAAAATGGTCCAGCCTCTGTCAAACCTCAGCGGAGCGAGAATCCGTCCTCTCAGCCGCAAGAGGAGACAATCTTTCGGGCGGGCCGAGAACTCATTTGGCCGAAGGACCCGCCCAAGGACCCGGTCAGCAGTCCGTCGTCTTCGACCGTGCGGCCGATAGGTACGACGCGACGCGTGGTTTCCCTCCCGGCGTCGCAGAGCAGGTCGCGGCGCTCGTCCATGAAGCCGCGGCGCTCAACGCGCGCGCGCACCTTCTCGAAATCGGCGTTGGCACCGGCCGCCTCGCGTTGCCGCTCGCAGCACGCGGTCTGCGCATTACGGGGGTGGACCTCTCTCGACGGATGATGGAGCGGCTTCTCGCCAAGTGCGGCAGTCTCCGCGTAGACGCCGTGCGCGCCGACGCGACGCAGCTGCCGTTCGCGAGCGCGAGCTTCGACGCCGTCCTCGGCGTGCATGTCTTTCATCTCATTCCACGTTGGCGCGATGTGCTGCGTGAGATTGCGCGCGTTCTCCATCCCCGCGGCCTCCTCGTTCACGGCGGCGACGACCGGGCCTCCCACTGGGCGCAGTGGCGCGACTGTTTTGGGCAGGATCACGCCCTGCAAAACGTGGGCGTCCCATACGATGAGATCGAGAACTTTCCCGAGCAGGAGGGCTGGCAGCTCGTGGGAGCTGCGCGCCACCTTGCGTTCTCGCGCCATCTCGAGCCTCGGCGGCTGGTCGAACAGTTGCTACGACGGGATTGGTCTTGGACATGGGCCTTGAGCGATGCCCAGTTGAATGAGGCAGCGGAGAGCCTGCGTGCGGCCCTCACCCGACGCTTCGGCAAGCTTGACTCGCGTACAGAGCTGCAAAGCGGCTTTTGGGTTCGAGCCTACCGGCGGCCCACATAGAAACCCCAGGTGGGACGTCGTGTTACCCAGGCACCCGGCTACTCGTGCGTTCCATTTTTCGGTGAGAGATGCGTAGGGTCGGCTGCCACGAGAAGGACGGTTAGGCTCCGCGCTCCCTGGGCGCCATGGACAATCACGCCTTCGATGTCGGCGGTTGCCGACGGTCCGGCCATGAAGAGGCCGTATGTGCTGGCCGCAAGATCGATCCGTTCGTAGGCATCGTGTAGGGTGTCGACGATAGCTGCCGGATCGAGCAGCACGACGAGGTGCTGCGACAGCACTCCGAGGGCGTTCACGACAAGATCGGCTTCAGTCAGCCAGACGGCCCCCGCCTCCATGACCCCCAGAGAACTGCGAACGATTCCCACATCGACGTCGTTCAGATCGTGGGGGTCGCGCACGTCCTCGATCCGCCGGGTGCCCGGCACTTCGCGGGTCGCTGAGCAGATCACCTTGGCCGTTGGGAAGAGCTCCGCGATCTTGGCTCGACTGGCCGCGAGGTCAGCGACCTCGAAGCTCGTTCCACCCATCGCCTGGAGCTGCCTCTGGAAATCCGAAACGCGACCCGTGGAGGGTTTCGTGAGACCCGCTTTGGATCCAACCCCGCTCGCGGTCTGCTTCGGGTCCCTCGCGGGAAGCTCTGGCAGCGGCACCGCGGGCCGCGGCAGGTTCCGTCGGATCGCAGACAGGATCGCATCACGCGCTTCCATGGTTTCCCCGGTTTTCGCGGTACCACTGGCGGAACGTTCGCGCCGGCGCGGCCGGCAGCTCGCGATGTCGGCCCCAGGCGTTCAGCGGGTTATAGAGCAGGAAGCGTGGCGCGTGCTCAAGTGCCGACTCAGCCAGGGACTCGGCGGAGTGGAAGAGGGACGGGTGGGCGAGCGTCGTTCCAAGCGCGCTCATGCCCACCTTCTTCGTGAGCTTCACCAGCCCCTTTTCAGCAACCACACGCCGCCACTTGTAGATCTGATCGGAGATGTCGATCTTCACCGGACACACCTCGGTGCATGATCCACAGAGCGAAGAGTGGAAGGGAAGCTCGCGAAACCTCTCGATGTCAAATCCCGGCTCGAGGATCACACCGATCGGGCCGGAGTAGGTCCCCCCGTAGCTCAGGCCGCCAGCGCGCCGGTAGACGGGGCAAGTATTCATGCAAGCACCGCAGCGGATGCACTTGAGGCCGTGCCAGAAGTCGGGCGAGCCCAGTCGATCGCTCCGCGTGTTGTCCACCAGCACGATGTGTAGCTCGCCGCCCTGCCGCGGGCCGTGGAAGTGGGAGGTGTACTGGGTGATCGCACTGCCTAGCGCGCTGCGCGAGAGCATGCGGACGAAGACTCCGAGATCCCTCGCACGCGGGATCAGCTTCTCGATCCCGATGCTCGCGATATGGAGTGGCGGCACGCTTGCGCCGATGTCGGCATTGCCCTCGTTGGTGCAGACCACGAAGCCACCCGTCTCGGCCACGGCGAAATTGGCGCCGGTCATCGCCGCTTGCGCCGCCAGGAAACGAGGCCGGGCGTTCCCCCGCATCGCCTCTGCGAGATAGTGCGGGTCCGAGTTGCTTGGATCCGAGTCGATCTCACGAGCGAAGAGTGTCGCCACATCCGAGCGGAGCTTGTGGATCGCGGGCACCACGATGTGGCTCGGCGGCTCGTCAGAGAGTTGCTGGATGCGCTCGCCAAGATCCGATTCAGTCACCTCGATGCCGCGCTTCTTCAGGTAGGGTGTCATGCCACACTCCTCCTGCAGCATCGACTTGCTCTTGATCAGCGAACGGACTTGGTGGGCACGGAGGATCTGGTAGACGACCGAGTTGTGTTCCTCCGCATCCCGCGCCCAGTGGACGTGCATACCGCGTCGAGTCGCGTTTCCCTCGAACTGCTCAAGATAGCGGTCGAGGTGCGTCAGCGTGTGCTCCTTGATCTGTGAAGCCAGCTCGCGGAGCTTCTCCCACTCCGGCACACGGGCCACTTCTTCGTCACGGTTTCGGCGCATCCCCCAGACGAGACGATCGTGTGTGGACTCGTGCTCTTCGAGTGCGATGAAGCGCGCCGCACGCCGTTCGGGATCGACATGACGGCTCATCGCGAGCTCCCATTCAGGATCTGGGCGACGTGAATGACCTGGAGGGGCAACTTCAGACGGTCGATCACACCCTTCATGTGAAGCAGACAGGACATATCGGCTGACGCGATGTACTCGGCTCCGTGGCGGTGGAAGTCACGGACGCGGTCAAAGCCCATTTTGGCCGACACCGCCTCGTCGGTGACGCAGAAGCTGCCGCCGAAACCACAGCATTCGTCGGGTCGGTCGACCTCGACCAGTTCGAGCCGATCGACCGTCTGGAGCAGATCCTTGGTCTTCGAGAATTCGGGCTCCCTTACGCGCTCCGATGGCCGGGCGTGACCGAGTCCGCGCAGAGCAGTGCAGCTGTTGTGAAGGCCAACACGGAAGGGGAACGCCGCCCAAGGAAAGGTGGTGATCTTCAAGTCGTCATGGAGGAACTCGACGAGCTCGCGCGTCCTCGCGCGAACCTTCTGGACCTGCTGCGTTTGTTCGATCGCGTCGAGATGGCACCGAATGTGGTGGACGCAGCTCGCGGACGGACCGACGACGGTGTCAAAGTCCGCGAAACAGTCAACGAAATGGGATTCGGTGGCCGCGGCGTCCTCCTGACAACCGCTGTTGGCCATTGGCTGCCCGCAACAAGTCTGATCGGACGGATATTCAACGGAGCAGCCGAGTTTCTCGAGCACCTCCAAGGTCGCAATCCCCACTTCTGGGAAGAAGGCGTCGATGTAGCAGGGAACGAACAGAGCGATCCGCATCAAAGCTTCTCCCCGGTCTACTCGCCGCTCGCCGGCGCGCCGAACCGGGCGAAGACAGCGGCCGGAGACCCGACGAGTGTCGCGCCTCTTCGGCTGATGCTCGCCTCGCGGGCTGGAGCGTCTTCCGAGACCCCGCGAACTGGTTGAGAGTTGATGGTTCCTTGCGGGTCGTGCACCAGTGAGCGCACCGCGAAGAGGCGACCGGACCCCGTCCTGCCGGGCGAAGGAATCAGCACGCTCGTTTCGGCTGCAAGGGGCGTGCCACCACCAGCGCGCGACAGAGTCGCGAGTCGAGGGCTCGTGTGCCATTCACCCGGCACGAGCGCCGGCATCTTGGCAGCGAACTCGCCTGGCATGGCACACGACCCCTCCGCCGACGACTAGAACGGCTCCCGCTGAACGGCACGTCGCTTGCTAATCGGGCCGAATGTGGTCATCTCTCGGTTGGCAAGGCGGAATCTCTCGACTCTCTCTGTTCTTCCTATGTTCCCGGGCTGGAAGGAAAGGAACCGACGATGGCTACTCGCGTTGAACATGACAGCCTCGGTCCAGTCGATGTCCCGGCCGAAAAGCTTTGGGGAGCGCAGACCCAGCGTTCCCTGGAGCATTTCAGCATTGGCGACGACCTGATCCCACGTGAGATGATCCCGGCCTATGCATTCGTCAAGAAGGCGGCCGCGCTCATCAACCACAAGGCAGGCCGGCTCGGCGACGCCCAGAAGAACCTGATCGTTCGCGTCTGCGACGAGATCNNAACATGAACGTGAACGAGGTGATCGCCAACCGCTGCTCGCAGATCGAAGGCCAGCCGCTCGGCAGCCACAAGCCCGTCCATCCCAATGACCACGTGAACATGTCGCAGTCATCGAACGATTCGTTCCCGACTGCGATGAATGTGGCCGCCGCTCTCGCCGTAAAGCAGCGGCTGATACCCTCAGTGAAGGCACTGCGCGATGCCCTCGACTCCAAGGCCCAGAGCTGGGCGAACGTAGTCAAGATTGGGCGCACCCACCTCCAGGACGCAACACCGCTGACGCTTGGCCAGGAGATCTCCGGCTACGCCGGCATGCTCGCGGACGACCTCGAACGGTTAGAACTCGCGCTGCGCGGCGTGTACCGGCTAGCCCTGGGGGGTACAGCCGTCGGCACGGGCCTCAACTCCTTACCGGGCTTTGATAAGAATGTCGCCGCTCAGATCGCCGAGCTCACCGGTCTGCCCTTCATCACGGCGCCGAACAAATTCACGGTTCAGGGTGCGCATGACGATCTGGTGCAATTGAGTGCCACCCTGAAGACATTGGCCGTTTCCCTCTTCAAAATCGCAAACGACATACGTCTGCTGTCTTGTGGGCCGCGCGCTGGCTTCGCCGAGCTGAAGATCCCCGCGAACGAGCCGGGTTCGTCGATCATGCCGGGCAAGGT
>DOUU01000147.1:0-1668 GCA_003520425.1 Deltaproteobacteria bacterium | reverse complement strand
TCTGGAGATGAACGTGTACAAGCCACTGCTGATCTTCAACATCACCAAGTCGGTCCGGATGATGACCGACGGCTGCGCGAACTTTCGGAAGTTCCTCGTTGAGGGCGCGGAGCCGAACCTCAAACAGATCAGCAATTTCGTGGAGCGTTCCCTGATGTTGGTCACCGCGCTGAGCCCGGTGATCGGCTACGACGCGGCCTCCAAGGTCGCGCACTACGCCCTGGATCACGACCTGACACTCAAGGAGGCCGCCCTAAAGCTCGGCGCTGTGAGCGGGGCCGAATTCGATCGGGTTGTTGATCCACGGAAAATGGTGGAGCCGTACGTGGCTGTTCACTGATCGGCAAGAAAATGGACTCGGAGTCGCGTCCTGTGTCCCAACCCTGAGAGAGGAAAATCCATGTCCACTCCCCCCCCGGTATCCGGCAGACAAACCGCCCCCCACCCGACGCAAAAGCCCAAGTCTTCCGTCCCTTCCGTTGGCAGGAAGCGGGGCATCGACATCCTGCATGATCCTGTGATCAACAAGGCCACCGCCTACACCGAGCCCGAGCGCCAAGCACTCGGCCTCGTGGGGCTGGTTCCGGACGTGACCGAGTCGGAGGATTTGGAGCTGCGACGGGTCATGCAGCAGTTCGCAGATAAGGCCACCGACCTGGACCGCTACATCTATTTGATCAGCCTGCTGGACAACGACGAGACCCTCTTCTACCGCACGGTGATGTCGGACCCGGCGCGTTTTTTGCCGATCGTCTACGACCCGGTCATCGCGGAGGCTTGTCTGAAATTCAGCCACATTTACCGCCGGACGCGGGGCATGTACTTGTCGATTACGCGCAAGGGGCACGTGAAGGAGATTCTGAGGAACTGGCCAGTCAAAGACGTTCGCTTCATCTGCGTGACCAACGGCGGCCGCATCCTTGGCCTGGGAGACCTGGGTGCGAACGGCATGGGCATCCCCATCGGCAAGCTTCAGTTGTACACCGCGGCTGCAGGCGTTCCGCCGCAAGTCTTGTTGCCGATGTATCTTGATGCCGGGACCAACAACCAGAGCTGCCTCAACGACCCGCTCTATCTCGGGCTGCGCCAGTCGCGCCGTGCGACTGAAGAACTATATGCCTTCGTGGATGAGTTCGTGGAAGCAGTGCAAGAGGTCTTCCCCAACTGTTGCCTCCACTTCGAGGACTGGACTGGAGTCGATGCCATCGCCCTGCTTGCGCGCTACCGAAACAAAGTATGCTGCTACAACGATGACATCCAAGGCACGGCCGGCGTCGTCCTTGCGGGTCTGATCAACGCACTCAAGATCAATGGGGGCCAGCTCAAGGAGCAGCGCATTCTCTTCCTCGGCGCCGGTTCTGCCGCAATCGGCCTCGCCGACCTGTATGTGTCCGCGCTCGGCCAACAAGGCGTGGCGCCGGACTCGGCTCGGCAAAAGGTTCGGATGTTCGACACTCAGGGTCTCGTGGTTGCTGGGCGTCCAGGCCTTGCAGCGCATAAGTTGCCGTACGCGCACAAACTTGCGCCCAGCAAGCCGTTCAATCATCTCGACGCTGCAAGTGAGTGCCCGCAGATCGTCGCCGCGATCGAGGAGTTCAAGCCGACAGCGCTCATCGGCGTCAGCGGGAAAGCGCTTCCCGTTGGCGCGGGCAGACTGTTCTCGCGCGA
>DOUU01000407.1 GCA_003520425.1 Deltaproteobacteria bacterium | reverse complement strand
AGGACCGCGCGCTGGGCACGCTGCTGGTGCTTCAGGACGTGACCTATCTGCGCGACCAGGACCGCGCCCGGACCAACCTTTTGGCGACGCTCTCGCACGAGATCCGCACGCCGGTGACCTCGCTGACCCTTTGTGCCCAGTTGCTGGGCCGCGAGGAAGCCTCGCTCCCGCCCGAGCAGCGCGAACTGGCCGAGGCTATCTTCGAAGAGTCCAAACGAATAGCCCTGCTCTCGGACAATCTGCTCAACCTGGCGCGCGGACAGATGCCCGCGATCGCGATGCAGCGGATGAGGCTCAACCTGGGGAAGATCGTGGAAGACGTGACCGAGCGGTTCATGCTTCAAGCCCAAGAGAAACGCGTTTGCCTGGAGACCCGCATCGAGCAGGCCTCCGAGATTCCCGGGGATCCGGTGAAGCTTTCTTGGGTGATCTCGAACCTGATCGGCAACGCCCTGCGCTACACGCCGGAGGGCAAATCAATCGAGGTTACGGCCCGATCGGCGGGCCCCGCTATGGCGCAACTGGAAGTCAGCGACTCGGGCCCGGGCATCGCGCCCGAGATCCGCGACCGGATCTTCGACCGCTACACCCAGTACGAGACCGAAGGCCATGTGCCCGGCTCGGCTGACCTGGGCCTAGCGATAGCCAAAGACATCGTCGAAGCTCACGGCGGTCGCATCTTCGTGGAAAGCCACGCCCACCGCGGCAGCACTTTCGTGGTGCAGCTTCCAACGATGCAGGCAGCGTAGGCGAACGCCGCGTCGAATTGTCAGAATTCGAGCGGCAGGCTGGTCAGTCCGCGCAGGAAGTAGAACTCGCCGTATTCGAGCTTCGGCTCGGGCTCGGGGAGCCGTAGCCGCGGGAAGCGCTTGAGCGTTTCGTCGAACACGACCGCGTTTTCGAGCCGCGCCAGCGCCGCGCCGAGGCAGACATGGATTCCCGCGCCGAAGCCCATGTGCGGATTGGGCCAGCGGGTGATATCGAACTTTTCGGGATCGGGAAACTGCGCCGGGTCGCGATTGGCCGAGGCGAAAATCACGAACGCGATGCTCCCCTTGCGTATCAGGGTGCCGCCGACTTCGACGTCTTCCTTGGCAAAGCGGGCGTTGGCCTGAATCGGGCCGTCGTAACGCAGCATTTCCTCGACCGCCTTGGTCACCAGTGCCGGCTCGCGGCGCAAGAGCTCGAGCTGGTCGCGATGGCGCATCAGGGCCAGAAAGCCGTTGCCCATCGTGTTGGTCGTGGTGTCGGTACCGGCGAGCAGTTGCATGATCACGAAATCGAGCAGCTCTTCGCTCGTCAGCCGCTCCGCATCTTCCTGCATCACCAGCGCGGACAGGAGGTCGCCCTGCGGCTTGCGCCGTTTGCGCTCGGCGAGCTCGGAAAAATAGGCGCGCAGCTCGGTGAAGGCGACGCTGATGGGCTCGGGGAGCGGCAAGCCGGGCATGATGTGCACCGAAGCGGTGATCAGATCGGACCAGGCTTTGAAGCGCGGATAGTCGTCCCCCGGCACGCCGAACAGCTCCGAAAGGACGATGGTGGGCAGGGGATCGGCGAGATCGGCGATCACGTCGAAAGTGCCCTGACGCTCGATACGGTCGAGGAGGCGGCGGGTGATCTCGCGGATGCGGGGTTCCAGTTCCTGGATGCGCTTGGGGGTGAAATCGCGCGATACGGCGCGGCGGATGCGGGTGTGAATCGGCGGATCGACCAGCAGGGCCGTCAGCATCCCGTGCACGTGCTCGTAGCCCTCATTGACGAGCAGCGCCTTGGGATCGGCGGAGAAGCGCTGGTCCTGCAGCACCGCGACGACGTCCGCGTATCGCGACACCATCACGATAGGCATGAAGAGTTTCAAGGTGCGTGGAGGCTTGGAGCGCAGGGCTGCATAGCTGGGATAAGGATTGGCGCGGAATGCCGCGTCAAACGGGTTGAAGTAGACTTTTTCGCTTGCGCCTGCCGCTACGGCTTCCATCGGTAACTCCGGACAATTAAGAGCCAATCGAGATCGCGAGATGCAACAATAGCATCTCAGGGAGAGGGGATGAACGGGATGAACTTCAGGAATCGCGAGAGCGCAAACTCTAGTCCAGATCGTAGGTCTTGTCTTGTTCGACGATCACAACCTGGCGCGAGTTGATCCGATTCAATTCGTCGGCGGTCTCTTCGTAGAACTGCGGCTTGATATGGAAGATGAAGACCGTGACGTCGGAGGGCAGCTTGTCCAATTCGCGCTCGACCAATTCGGGCGTCATGTGTTTGCTGGTCTTGGCAACCCATCCGAATCGGTTCGGATACGAACACTCCAGGATCACCGCGTCGATTTGCCCCACGTTACGCGCGGCCTTCCACAATGCGTGCGTCGGCCCGGTATCTCCCGAGTAGACCAGGCCGTTGCTGCCGTCATGCACGATGAAGCCGGCCGCCGGCACGGTATGACTGACGCTCACCGGCCTGACCATCAGATCGCCCACCTGTTGCTCGGCGTTTTCTTCGAGGTCCCGGAACTTCACCACCGGCTGCTTGGCCGTGGGTATCTTGGTGAAGTCCGGCCATACCACGCCGCTGAAAAAGCAGCTGCGCAATCCCTTGACTACCGAGTCGATGCTGCTGATGGTCAAAAAACTCGGGGCGTGCCCCGACAGCGCCATCGTCTCTGTAAGGAAAGCCAGGCCGGCGACATGGTCGAGATGGGTGTGGGAGATCAGCGCATGTTCGATATGCAGTTGCTCGGAAACGGTCAGCGCGCTGCTGGTACAACCCGCGTCGATCAGGGTCTTGCCGTTGATTAGGAAGGACGAGGGACGCTGCGAAACCCCTTCGGATCCATAAGCGCCAAGTACGCGGAGCTTCATTTGCGCCCTACCTGATGTCCCTAGTCCTATTGGGCGGCAAAAGCAAAAGGACGCATCATTTAACGGCCCGTGAACTTCGGCTGGCGCTTTTCCAGAAAGGCTTTGACGCCCTCGCGATAGTCATCGCTATTGAAGCACTGCGCCACCAGTTCGGACACGAGCTTCAAATTTCGCTGGCCGGGGTCCTTCAGAGCCTCGCGTATGGCCGCCTTGGCCGCCGCGACCGTGAGGGGAGCGTTGCTTGCCATTTTAAGGGCGTAGGACCTGGTAAAAGCCTCCAGTTCGGCCGGCTCGACCACGCGGTTTACCAAGCCCATCGAAGCCGCCTCGTCGGCATCGAACAGGCGCGCCGACAGCAGGATATCCCGGGCGTTGGCCGGACCGACGACCGCGATCAGCGCCAGGACGCCGTCGAGCGGATAGGCGAGGCCCAATCGCGCTGCGGGAACGCCGAGCCGCGTACCGCGCGCGGCCAACCGGATATCGCACGCCAAGGCGACCTGCACCCCGCCGCCGACGCAGACCCCCGAAATCATGGCGACAATCGGCTTGGCGCAATTGACCATCGCGCCGAGCGCGCGGCCGGGAGCTTCGTGGTAATTGCGGGCCTGCGCCGCGTCCGCCCTCAGGCTTGGAAACTCCGAGATGTCGGCGCCGGAGACGAAGGCNNCGAGATGTCGGCGCCGGAGATGAATGCTTCGGGCGTAGCGCCGCGCATGACTATCACGCGCACGTCCGCGTCGCTCTCCAGCTCGGCCACGCCCTCGGCGATTCGGGTCCAGGTGCGGAGATTCAACGC
>DOUU01000096.1 GCA_003520425.1 Deltaproteobacteria bacterium | reverse complement strand
GCCAGTGCAAGCAGGAGGAGGGGAGGGAGCCAAAGAGCGAGGGGGGACATCGACACGAGCGCAATGTAGGGAAGGGCGGCCCCCTCCGTTTCTCTTGCGGCCCGAAGGCGCTGGGCCAACCGCCCCCCGAGGGCTCGGAAGCTCAAACCCGTGGGTGAGCCGACCGATAGGACGGGGAACCGGATCGCTGGACAAGGGAGCGCCGTGGCCTCCATCCGCGCCATCTTGCAGAAGCTTCCGCTCGTTCTGGCGGTACCCCTCATCGTTGTGGGGGCGGTGGGAGTTGCGCAGTTCCATGCGCCTTCCGCTCCGTGGACGGGTCCCGTCCACGACCTCCTTGTCGGCTGGATCCTGGGTCTTGGCCGCCTCACCGGCCTCGGCACGGCCCTCGAGCGGATCGCCACCGGACCTCTCGCCTACGCCCCCCTCCTCGTCGGCCTCGTCTTGGTCGTGGTCGTGCTTCTTGGCGGCCGTGGGAAGGGCGCGGACGAACCGGAAGCGGACGTGCGACCCGGGGCTCCGGTGGTCGACAAGAAGACCCGACGCCGGGCGGAAAAAGAGGCCGAGGCGCTTGCCAAGAAGGGCAGTCTCGCGGACGCAGGCACCCTCCTGGTCGAGGTCGGTTGCCTCGACCGCGCCGCGGAGCTTTTCATCAAGGCCGAGCTCTTCGCGCGCGCTGCCGAGATCCGACACGACCAGAACCGCTTCAGCGAGTCCGCGGAGCTCTACCAAAAGGCGGGCCGCTTCGACACGGCCGGCACCATTCTCTCCACGCAGGGCGACTTTGCGGGCGCGGCCGAGTGCTTCGCCAAGGCCAACCGGATGTCGGTCGCCGCCGAGATGTTCGAAAAGGCCGAAAATCACCTGCGTGCGGGCGAGTGCTATCTGCAGGTGGGCTTCACCCGGCACGCGGCACAGTCGTTCGTGAAGGCCCAGGCCTGGGCGAAGGCAGCGGCGGCGCTCGAAGAAGTGATTACCGAGGAGTTCGCGCGCACCACGACGGGCCAGGACCCGAAGAAGCAGAAGGAGCTGCGGACGCTCGTGCTGCAGGCCGGCCGTCTGTACGAACAAGCCGGCAACCTCGACAAGGCCATGGCCGTCCTCGAGCGCGGAAACTGCTACAGCGCCGCGGGAGAGATCGCGCTGAGGCTCGAGCGTTTTGCCGCCGCCGCCGAGCTCTTTCAGCGCGCGCACGAACCTCTGCGTGCGGCCGAGGCGCTCAAGCGGCTCGGGGAGGACGGGGAGGCCGCACGCATCCTCGGCGAGTACCACCGCGACCGGGGCGAAGACGACGAAGCCGCAGCCGCGTTCGAGCGCGCGGGCGAGTGGCTTGCTGCAGGCGACCTCTATCGAAAGCTCGAGCACTACGCGCAGGCCGGCGCCGCGTATGAACGCCAGGGCGACTCGAACCTCGCGGCCGAGATGTTTCGCCTGGCCGGCGACACGCCGCGTGCCGCCTCGATGTACGAGCGGGCGGGCCGCTACGCCGAGGCGGCGGAGTGCTTTGCTTCCGTCGGGGACCGCGCGAAGCAGGCAGAGCTTCTCGAGCGGGCAGGCCAGCTCCTCAAGGCGGGCGAGCTCTACCACGAGCTTCGCCGCGACGACGACGCGATCAAACTGCTCCAGAAGGTCGAGGCAGGCACCGCAGAGTTCGGACCTGCCTCGGCGCTCCTCGGCCGGATCTTCCGCGCGAAGGGCATGCACTCGCTCGCGGTGAAGAAGCTACGGCAAGCGATTGGTTCTGCGGAGCTCTCGCGCGAGACGGTCCAGGCCTACTACGCCCTGGCCGAGGTCGAGGAGCTGAGCGGCGAAGTGCGCGAGGCCGTCGATATCTACGAGAAGATTCTGGCCTTCGACTACCACTTCGCGGACGTTGAGAAGCGGCTCGCGACTGCCCGTGCCAAGGCGGCCTTGCTGCCGCCTCAAGAGACTCACGCCAGCCAGGGAACCGGCGAGCGCGCGCTCACGCCTTCGAGCCAGCCCGCCCGCTATCAGATCGTCGGGGAGCTCGGGCGCGGCGGCATGGGCATCGTCTACAAGGCCAACGATACGGTGCTCGACCGGGTCGTGGCCTTTAAGGTCCTTCCCGATGCGCTCAAGGAGAATCCCCAAGCGCTCAAGAACTTCCTGCGTGAGGCCAAGAGCGCGGCCCAGCTGAACCATCCCAACATCGTGACCGTCTACGATGCCGGCGAACAGGACGGCCGCTACTACATTGCGATGGAGTACGTCGACGGAACCACTCTCAAGGAGATTCTGCGCCGACGCAGCGTGATCGCGGCGAGCGGCGTGCTGCACGTGCTCGTGCAAATGTGCGAGGCGCTCGCCTACGCCCACGAGAAGAAGATCGTCCACCGGGACATCAAGACCGCGAACACGATGTGGACCCGGGACAAGAAGGCGAAGATCATGGACTTCGGCCTCGCCAAGGTGGTCGAGGAGGTTCGCAACCACACCACGCTCGTCTCAGGCACCCCCTACTACATGAGCCCGGAGCAGACCCTCGGCCGCAACGTCGACCACCGGACGGATATCTACTCCCTCGGGGTGACGATCTACGAGCTCGGGACGGGGACGCTCCCGTTCCGGGAAGGGAACGTGCCCTACCACCACGTCCATACCCCCGCGCCTGACCCCCGTTCCGTCAACCCGAACCTGCCCGTTCCCCTGGCCCGCATCATCAGCCGCTGCCTCCAGAAGTCGCCCGACGACCGCTACCAGTCGACCCGGGAGATCCTGGCCGAGCTTCGGGCCGCTGTGAGCCAGGGCGGCCTTGGCCAAAAGTCAGCTCCCAGCGGCGAGGGAGCGTGATCGTCTTGTCACGAGCGTAACGAGAATGTCACTGGAATCGCCCCAAAATCGGGGCTAGCGGTTCAGGAGCCGGGCGATTGTGTGACGATCATCACCGCAACGGTCCGGAACGCTTGGGAAATCCGGCCTGCGGCGTGACCGGTTCATGAATGGCTCATTTCGGCATGCCGCTTGCTATAACCCCCGCCGTCGGAGGGATTCCTCGTTCCGACGCTCTCGGGGGGGAGGGGCGGTGCGACAGCGAACAATAGCAGAGAAGATCTCGTGCACGGGCATCGGGCTCCATAGCGGGGCCCCTGTGGAGTTCACGCTCCATCCCGGGCGGATCGATAGCGGGATCGTTTTCTCAGCAGAGCGCGCGGGTCAGCGGGTCGAGGTGGCGGCGAGGCCGGAGTCCGTCGTGGCCACCCGCCATGCGACGAGTCTGGGCGGCCTGGGCCTCACGGTGGGTACGGTCGAACACCTGCTTGCCGCCCTCTATGGGATCGGCATCGACAACGTCCGGATCGAGCTCGGAGGGAGCGAGATCCCGATCATGGACGGGAGCGCTGCTTCTTTCGTATTTCTGATCCGTGCCGCGGGCATCTATGAACAGCCTGCGCCGCGCCGGTGCCTAAAGGTCCGCCGGCCGATTGAGGTGACGGATGGCGCGCGGCGCATCCGAGTCGAGCCGGCGCGCTCGTTCCGCGTCTCCTATGCCATCGACTTCTCCCACCCGGCGATCGGTCGCCAAGCCATCGAGAATCTGGAGCTCGGCGAGGGTGTGTTCGAACGCAAGCTGTGCCGCGCCCGCACCTTCGGTTTCCTGCACGAAGTGCACGCCCTCTGGCGCGCCGGTCTGGCCCGCGGCGGATCTCTCGACAACACCATCGTCTTAGATGAACGGCGCGTGCTCAATCCCGAAGGCCTCCGCATGCCGGATGAGTTCGTGCGCCACAAGGTCCTGGATCTCCTCGGCGACCTTGCGCTGCTGGGAATGCCGATCCAGGGCCACGTGAAGGCGGAGCGCGGAGGCCATGCCTTGCACCAGCAGCTCATTTCGGAGCTGCTGAGCGATCCCACCTGCTACGAGATCGTGACGGGGCCGCGTCGCCCGGCGTTCTACGCCGAGGCTCCCGCGCGCCTTGTCTCCAACGCCTGAACCCCCGCATCCGGCCGGTGCCGCCGAGAGGCACCCGGTTATTTTGGGATGCGAAAAGGCGAAGGGACGCCGTGGGAAGGGCGCGCGCGGCGAGCACGCCGGAGCGCGCAGCGGGCGTCTCGCTTGGCTAGCGCTAGCGGTCGCCCATGTCCTCCAGCTGACGCGCGAGGCGTGCTGAAGCCACTGCGTCCGTGAACTCGATCCCCATGCCGGGGGAGCGGCCTCTTCCCTCGTCCTCACGCGGCACGTGGGTCCAGGCCACGCGGCCCTCGATCTCATGGACGCCCTCGCCCCCCGGGAGGCGGAAGCGGACCTTGAGCGGCGTGCCGCGAGGCAGGGGGTCCTCGCTCTCAATGAAGAGCCCTCCTGCACCGAGTGTCGTCGCGTACTCGCACTGCACGCCTGCCGGGGACGAGTAGTCGACAAGGATGCGCACCGTCCGCCGCCGGTGCTTGCGTTCCTGGATGTTCTCGTCTCTGTCGCTCATGTCGTTTCTCTCCGCGCTTTCGCCCCTAGACCGTTTCTGCCCAGGCCACCACCACGCGCCGCAGGAGCTCGCGGGCATCGGGCGTGCCCTCGACGAGGGAGGTCAAGTCGACCTCTTCGCCGGGTAGCGAGGCGAGTTGACCCGCGTCCTGCAAGAGAGCGCAGAGGGCGGCCCGCAGGTTCCCGCCGCAGCTGTCGAGCGCTGCCGCATGCGCGAGGGCACGCAGNNCATGTGTCCAGCGCCGCCGCATGGGCGAGGGCACGCAGCTCGCTGCGCCAGGCCACGAAATCGATCTCCGCAATCTCCTCGGGCGATGAGCTGCCCATGGCCTTGCGCACCCGCCGTCGCGCCCAGCGCCCGAGGGCATCGCTGATGGCATTGACGAGTCGGCCGTCGCCGGAGAGCTGCTCGCGCTCGTGCGCAAGCCGTGCGACCAGGGCAATCACTGCTCCCGCCTCCTCGGCAGGAAGTGCCACGAGCGCGGGCGCGGTGAGCGCGCCTTCCGCTTCGAGGGCCGCCTGTCGGAACGACGCGGCGGGGTCCCCTGCCGCGGGGACTGCGGCCAAAGCCGCTGCGGGCGAGCCCAGGGCTTGCCCGATCTCCTGTGCGGCTTCCCGCACGAGATGGCGCGCGCGTTCCCAAACCACATTGCCAAGGGACCCGTCTCGGCCGAGCGTAAGGGTGAGCGCTGCAGGGGCCGCCTCCCTTTCCGTCGGCGACGCCGCGCCGAGGGCACGCAGGATGGCGAGGCCGTTCTCAAGGGGCGCCCGGGCGCGGGCCACGCCCGCTTCGGCGATCCGCAGGAGTCCACGCAGCGATGCCACCCGCGTAGGTTGGGCGTCGAGGAGCTCGCGATGGCGCGCGCGCGCCTCCTCCCAGCGTCCGGGACGGAAGGTCAGGAGCTCGGCCAGGGCCTCCCGGGCCTCGCGCAGCTGCGGCTGTACCGCGAGGGCCTGCTCATAGGCCTCGATCGCGCCGTCCACGTCCTCGAGGGGCCCCGCGCGCAGTCGACCGAGTTGCAGAAGGACTTCGCCGAGCCCGGAGCGGTCCGCCGCTGCATAGTGGGCCGCGAAGCTCGCGAGCGTATCGGCGGCTTGGCGCCACTCGCCAAGCGCGCGCAGCAGCCTTGCCGCCGCGAGGGCGTCTGCGAGGTCCGCCGGATCGCACTGGGCCGCCTCACGGTAGGCGGCCGCAGCATCG
>DOUU01000459.1 GCA_003520425.1 Deltaproteobacteria bacterium | reverse complement strand
CGCGCTCAGGAACTCATGGATCCGGCGCACGACCTGGTCCGGGTCGGTGAGCGGCAGCATATGGCTTCCGATCGGTACCACCACAAGGCGCGCGTCGGGCAGGCGCTTTGCGAGATCCTCGGCCACGGGGGGCTTGACCATCAGGTCGTCGCTTCCCTGCAAGACGAGGGTGGGCGCTTGAATCGCCTCGGGCCGGAGCGTCTTGCGATCAAAGCGCTGCTCCTCAAGCACATACGAACGCACGGCCCCGGGAAGAGCGAGTAGCGCCAGGGTTCGCTCCTCATAACCTCGCGGGATTGTGGCGCCGTCGGTAAACGCCTTGACCAGTGCGTCGTGGGTCACCGCACGGGCGAGCGGCGGGACGTTCCGCATCCAGTCGAAGAGCGGCAGCGCAACTGGCAAGCGCACAAGGCGCGAGGCCAGGGGTTCACCTTCAGGATCGGGGATCTCGAGAGGGCCCACGGAGCCGATCAGCACGAGGTGCGAGAGGAGCTGCGGCGATTCGACCGCGAGGGTCTGTACGATCCCTCCGCCGTAGGACCAGCCGACCAAGGTCGCCCGCTCGATGCCGAGGGCGGCGAGCAGCCCTGCGAGGTCGTGTGCATTGCTCGCGAGGGTGTAATTGCCCGCAGTCTCGGGAGGACGGCTCGAAGAGCCGTAACCCGCCCGATCGTAGACGATCGTGCGGTATCCAAGCGCCGCGAGCTGCGCGGGAACTGCGCCCCAGTCCGAGGCACTCCCCGGATCTCCGTGGACAAAGACGACCGGCTCCCCCCTCCCGGCCTCGGTCACGCTCAGCACCGCCCCGTCACCCACCGGAACGGCGCTACCCGGGGCAGGAAGAAGGGAGGGATCCGGGCCGAGTCCGAGCAGGGGCGTGAGCAGCTGCGGCAGGAAGACGACGGCCAGCAAAAGCAAAAGGAAAAAGAGGAGAAGGCGACCCATCTGCGCATTCTACGGTGTCCCGGAGGGTTTGCCGCTCTCACAAAAGGCCTTGCCCGAAGCCTCGCCTGGGGCCTCCTGCGCTTCGAGAGCCTGAAGGATTCGGTGGAGGAACCGCAGGTCACGCCTCCCACCGAGCTCGTGCAGCTGCTCCTGCAGTTTCTGCAGGAGAAGGCCCACGCGGGCCAAGGGGCGTCGCCCTAGCCGGCTGCGGGGGAAGCACCCGAGATCCGGCCTTCGAGCTCCTTGCGCAGGGCCTCGGCCTGCGGCCTGGAAGGGGGTGGCGTCCCCACCTCCCGATTCGCCTCCATCCGCTCGGAGAGCAGCATGGAGAGCAGCGCCTCAACCACGCTCCCGCTTCCGAACCCTCCGCCGGAAGGCTCTGGAGCGCCCGGGCCGCCCCCGATCAGGATCTTCGGCACCACGTCCACCCGCGCGCGCTCGATCGCCTCGGCGAAGCGCGCCATCACCTGCTGCGTCAACTGGAAACGCGGGCCCCCGTAGGCGCGTACCTGCTCCTCGATGGCGAGGGCTTGGGCGACGCCCACCCGGGCAGCGCGCTCGGCCTCCGCTCCCGCGAGGGCTTGGATCTTCTTTGCCTCGCCCTCGCCGAGCACGCGGATTTTCTCCGACTCGGCTTGTGCGAGGGCTTGGATCTGCGCGGCCTGCTGCTGGGCGCGGGCCAGGTCGGCTTTCCCGGCGTTCGCCTGAACGGTGATGGAGAGCTCCGATTCCGTGATGCTGGTCTGCTGCTTGGCGCGCGCCTCCGCTTCGCGCAGTGCGCGCTCCTTCACCGCCGCGCTTTCCTGACGGCTGTAGGTCTCGATCTGCTCTTGGGCGACCTGGCGCGAGCGAAGCTGGACGAGGATCTGCTCGATCTGGCCGCCCTTGCCCGCGGTGGGCGTTCCGATCAGCACCTCTTGAAGCTCGAGGTTGTAGCGGTCGAACTTCTCCTTCATCTCGAGGCCCGACTGCTGCTGGATCGCACTTCGGTCCTGCAGCAACTGAATCAGCGTCCGCGTCTGGGCGACATTCTTGAAGTAGGCGGAGACCATGGGATCGAGCGTCTGCTCGACGAGCTTCTTGATGTCCCCGAAGCGCTGGATCACGAGGGGGGCCTTGCGGTAGTCGATGTGGACGACGACCGAGAGCGGCAGGGAGGGCTCAAAGGCATCCCGCGTGATGAGGTCGACCTCGGCGAGGTTCTCATCGTATTTGTGCGCGCCGGTTTCTGCCTTGTTCCACTTGAGGATGAAGTTGGTGGTCGGGACCAGGATCACCTTGCCCGCGTAGGTATTGAACGGATACTTACCGGGCAAGAGCGGCATGCTCCATACACCGCGCTGCGCAACCCCCACAAGCTCTCCGTGGCGGTAGTCCTCCCCAGAAAGGTCCTTTCCCGTCTCCCCGGTATAGGAGACGACGACGCCGACATTGCCGACCTCGACGACGGTCTTCGGGATCAGCTCCACCGTCGCGAACAGCCGATTGATGTAGTAGGTCCCTTCCACCAGGACCTGGAGCTGGCGCCCGCGCATGCCGCCCGCGCGCAGGAATTTTTCGGGGTCTTGGAAGGTGTTGTGGTAGCTCTCGGGCCGTGACGGATCGTCGCCCACGGTGGGCGCGATGATCTCCCCCGGTCGAAGCGAGGGGCCGTCGTGCACGGTCACCACGCCGATTTGATCGTCCTTGCCCTGGATCACGACCGGCTCGAAGCCGCCGCGCTCTCCGATCAACTCCGCCATGTTGGCGAGGATCTGCACCTCCGATCGCTCGAGGGGCAGGGAGTAGACTCGGGAGGCGGTGAGCACCACGAACTGCGCGAGATTCACGGCGTAGGTGCCTTCGCGAAGGATCTGGCGCTGAGGTCCGCGCTGGCCGCCCGCGCGAAGGAAGGCAGCCGCGTCACCGAAATCGATCGGAGTCGCGGCGCTCCCCAGGGTTTGGGTCGGCGGCAAGGGCACTCCGTCCCGCGCGAAGACGTAACCGATCTGGCCCTGGGGAATGGTGACCAGCGCAACCGAGTGCACGCGGTATTGCAGCGGCATCATGAAGTGCACGCCACCGCGCAGCACACCGGGCTGATAGCCCGCCTCCCCTCCGCGCGCGATCAGGCCTGCGGCAATCGACCCGCTCCCGCTCCAAAGTTTCTCCGCCACACCCACGCGCCGGTTCGGGATGTAGCGGATTCCCCCGGTGAGCCAGCCGAGAAAGAGGATCGTTGCGATTGCGGCCACGGTGAGCCAGAAGGGGCCTAGCGTGCGAAGGGCAAGGTCTGCGAACTCGAGCATGGCGACTGACCCCGTTTGGCTTGCGTCGAGTGACGTGTGGCGGCGAAGGGGCCTTCCCGCACCCGCCCCCTGCGGTTTCGGCCACGCCGCGAGCTCTCTTAAGCCGCGGCGAGGCGCCGGTCCCGCCCGATCGGGCTCGACACCCCGCGAAGTACGCGCGATCAAGCCGGCCGCGATCTTTGCCGCCGGGATCGGGGAAGGCCTCGACGCCTGCGCCCCACGTGGTCTTGCGGCCGAGCCCGNNCTTCTCAGCCAACGGGCGGGGTGCGATAGTCGCTGGGTCCTTGCTGCCGCGTTCGCGCTTGAGCCGCCGCCCGGGAGGTCGTTGCGAGAGATGAAAACGCCGCGGGCACCCGAACTCCCCTTCCTCGAGCCTTGCGCGCGGCAAGCGATCCGTCTTCGCCGCGTGCACCCGTCCGGACTTCACTTTGCCGTGACGAGCGCTTCGTGACCGCCTTCGTCTATCGCGGCGTTATCGAGGGCTACTACGGCCCGCCCTACACCCACCCGGATCGCGTCTGGTGGATCGGCAAGCTCGCAGGGTGGGGCATGAACCTCTACGTCCATGCGCCGAAGAACGACTCGTTCCACCGACAGGAGTGGCGAACGCCCTACCCCGCGGAGCAGATGCGCGAGTTCTCCGAACTCATCGAGCGGGGCGCCGCCCAGGGGGTGGACGTCGGATTTGCCATCTCGCCGGGCCTTTCCATCGCTTACTCCTCCGGCTCCGACCGGCACACCCTCGAGACCAAGTTCCTGCGATTCCGTGAGCTCGGCGCACGGTTTTTTGCGCTCTGCCTCGACGACGTTCCCACGCATCTCGCACAGGAGGCGGATCGCCGCGCCTTTGCGTCCCTGGCGCACGCCCACGTGGCGGTGGCGCATGGCCTCCAAGAGACCCTCGGCCCGAGCTGTCGCTTGCTCCTCGTCCCGACGGACTACCTGGGAGTCGCGCCCACCGAGTATCTCGAGATCTTGGGCGAGGCCCTGCACCGCACGGTCGAGGTGGCGTGGACCGGTCGCACCGTGGTGAGCCCGGAGATCCGCACCGGGGAAGCGGCGCAGCGCTCCGCGACACTGCGCCGCCGCCTCCTCGTCTGGGACAACGTGCCGGTCGCGGACGGTCCGATGCGGCCGATGCTGCATCTCGGTCCCTTCGCGCGGCGCGACGCCGCGCTGCCCGAGCACGTCTGCGGATTCTTGCTGAACGTAATGCAGCACGCCCACGCCTCCGCGGTCACCGTGCGTACGGCGGCGGAGTACCTGCGCAGCCCGCAGGACTATGAGCCCGAGCGAGCCTGGCGGGATGCGCTCCGCGAGCTCGGCGCCGGGGCCGAGGCCGCGTTCGCGGATTTCGCGGCGGCGCACCGCTTCTCGCCGCTCCATCCCCTCGACCGAGACCCTGCGCTCGAAGAGCGCTTTTGCGAGCTGCGTCGAAACGTCCTCACCGAGGGCGACCCGAGCCCAACGCTGCAGGCGCTGCGGGAGCTCTTGGAGCGCCGCCTCGGCGTCGCCGACGCGCTGCGCGCGGGACTTCTCGACCGAAAGCTCGCGAGCGAGATCGAGCCCTGGATCGCGTCCCATCACCTCGAGACAAGACGCATGCTCGCGGCGCTGGACTTTCTCGAGGGGCTCCTGCGGGAGGGGCCACGCCTCGCGAAGGTGCTCTCGCTCTTCGGCTTCGAGGGCCGCGTTCGCACCGCCTCGGCGCCCGCTGCCTCGAGCTACGGTCCGCGCCGCGTTCTCTATCCGCAGCTCGTCTCGATGCGCGACGACGGGGCAGGCTTTGGCCCGGATCCCGCGCTCTTCAAGGGCTGCAACCTCGCCGACGAAATCGTCGACTTCGCCGAGAGCTTCGGGCTCGAGAAGCTCCGGGCCTGCTGAGAAGCCCTTGCAGGCCGCGAAAGGCGCGGCCCCTTAGGGCGCAATGAGCTCGCGGAGCCCCTCTTCCCGCGACACGAGACCCTTGTAGCCGAGCTCCCGTCGCGCGCGGGTGTCATCCACCGTCACCTCTTCGCCGATGAGTCGCACGGCGGCACGGGTCAAGGGCGGCGATCCCGGCAATGGAAGCCAGCGCCAAAGACCCTCGGCCGCGCCGCCGAGGGCGAGCGCGAGCCAGCGCGGGAGGCTGCGGCTGCCGGGCACGACCTGCTGCGTCGCGAGCATTTGCGTCACGAAGCTGCGGAACTCAACGGGCGGGCCGTCGGTGAGAAAGTAGATGGCTCCCGGGCTCCCCTTCTCCGCGGCAAGGAGCATGCCCTCACACAGGTTGCGCACATGGCAGGTCGACGTCAGGTAGTGGCCGCCCTCGAACCACGCGAACTGCCCGGCCCGCACCGCCTTCACGAGGCGTGCAAGCAGCGTGGTGTCGCCGCGGCCCCAGACAAAGCGGGGCCGCACGATGACCGTCGCAAAGGCCGGCGGCGCATTGGCCTGGATCACACGCTCTTCCGCAAGACCCTTGGTGCGGGCGTATTCGCCGATGGGGTGCACGGGACGCGGCCAGCTCTCATCCGCCCGGACGATGGGGGGCCCTCCGACGAGCACCGCTTCCGTGCTCACATGCACGAAGCGTCGCGCGCCCGCGGCGCGCGCCGCCCGCAGCACGTTCTCGGTGCCCACGACGTTCACCCGCTCGAACTCGGAAGGCGACCCGAAGTCGTCCACCTTGGCCGCGCAGTGGTAGACCACGCTGCAGCCGGCAAGACCCGCGCGCAGGGCTTCCTCATCGTCGAGGTCGCCCCGCGCCACCTCGGCCCCGAGAGCTTTCGCCACCCGCTCCGCAGCGTCCGAGCGCGCGAGCGCGACGGCGGTGTCACCCCGCGCACGAAGCACCCCGAGGAGCGCTCGCCCCACGAAGCCCGATCCGCCGGTCACGAAAACGCGCGTCAGGGCCCGCTCCTCTCGTGCGGAAGAAGAGGCGAGTCTACCATCGTGGCGTGGGGCGCCCGCCTTTTCCCCTGGCCTACTGGGTCCGAGAGCCGTTCTTCATGGCGGGCTGCTTCCCGGGTCATCCCTCGCCCGAGATCGCCCGGCGACAGCTGCGCGCACTGCTCGGCTGT
>DOUU01000042.1 GCA_003520425.1 Deltaproteobacteria bacterium | reverse complement strand
GGCATCGCCGTTCTCAACACGCCCGAAGGCAACAACATCACCACTGCGGAGCACGCGATCGCCCTGCTCGTGTCCCTCGCCCGCCACATCCCGCAGGCAACCGCATCCATGAAAGGGGGGGCCTGGGAGAAGACGAGATTCACGGGCACGGAGCTCTACAACCGGACGCTCGGGGTGATTGGGATCGGCAACATCGGTCGGATCGTGGCACAGCGGGCTCAGGGACTTGGAATGCGCGTGATCGCCTACGATCCTCACATCGCTCCCGAGGTCGCTGCGAAGCTCGATGTGGAGCTCGTCAGCTTTGACGACCTCCTGGCACGGGCCGACGCAATCACCGTGCACGTACCCAAGACAAAGGACACGACCGGGATGCTCGGCCGCGACGCCTTCTCCAAGACAAGGGAGGGCGTTTTGATCATCAATGCGGCGCGCGGCGGGATCGTGGACGAGGCCGCACTCCTCGACGCCCTGAACGCGGGCCGTGTCGGCGGGGCCGCACTCGACGTCTTCGAGAAGGAACCCCCGCCGAGCAACTACGCCCTTGTCATGCATCCCCGGGTCATCTGCACGCCGCACCTTGGTGCATCGACGGAGCAGGCCCAGCTCAACGTCTCGGTCGCGATCGCAGAGCAGGTAAGGGACTACCTGCTCCAGGGTCTCGTGCGCAACGCCGTGAACGTGCCTTCCGTCTCGGCGGAGGTGCTGGATCAGATCCGACCCTACGTGCTGCTCGGCGAAAAGCTCGGGCGATTTCAGGGCCAACTGTGTCCAGGCGCGATCGACGAGATCGAGATCGAGTACGCTGGCGAGGTGGCAGAGCTGCGGGTCGCGGCAATTACCATCGCCGTGCTCAAAGGCCTGCTCGAGTCAGTCTCCGACCGGGTGAACATGGTGAATGCCCCGGTGGTCGCGCAGGAGCGTGGCATCAAGGTGGTAGAATCCAAAGCAAGCCGTCCGCGGGACTTCGCAAGCACGATTACCACCCGGGTGCGCAGCAGCGTCGACCGGCTGATCGCGGGAGCAATCTTTCATGGCGGCCAGCCCCGCATTGTGCGCATCGACGACTTCATGCTCGAAGTGATTCCCGAAGGGCCGACCCTCCTGCTCCACAATCACGATCGCCCGGGTGTGGTCGGGACGGTGGGCACGATCCTCGGGGAGGAGGGGATCAACATTGCCCGCATGCAGCTCGCCCTTGTCCGGGAGCGCGGCGAGGCCGCGATGCTTGTCAACGTGGACCAGCGTCCGGACGAACGCGTAATGGAAAGACTGCGGAACCTCCCGAACATGATCGCCGCGCAGCTCGTCGAGCTCTGACCATGACCACGGTAGTTGCCGTGGGCGCCCAGTGGGGCGACGAGGGCAAGGGCAAGATCGTCGATTGGCTCGCCCCGCGGGCCGACCTTGTGGTGCGCTTCCACGGTGGCAACAACGCCGGGCACACGCTTGTGGTCGACGGGCAGAAGACGGTGCTGCATGTCGTGCCGGCGGGTGTATTGAACCCGGGCACGGTGAACCTGATCGGTCCCGGCGTCGTGGTCGATCCTGAGGTCTTGATCTCCGAGCTGAACGCTCTCCAGGCGCGCGGCGTGCTGCGTGATCCGCAGCGCGTGCGCGTGTCGGGCCGCGCGCACGTCATCCTCGAATGGCACAAGGCATTGGACAAAGCGCGCGAGGAAGCCGCAAAGGGTGGCGCCATCGGGACCACGGGCCGGGGCATTGGGCCCACTTATGAAGACAAGATCGCGCGGCGTGGGATCCGCGTGGCGGATCTGCTCGACCCGCCAAGCCTGCATGAGGCGCTCGGCCGATTGGCGAAAGCGAAGAACTTTGAGCTCAGCGAGTACTACAAGTGGAAGCCCGTAGACGTCGACGCACTCTTTGCGTCGGCGGTCGAGTGGGGGCGGCAGCTCGAGCCCTATGTCGATCACACCGAACGGCTTCTGGAGAGGGCGCTGCGCGAGGGCAAAAGTGTACTCTTCGAAGGCGCACAAGGTACCTTCCTTGACATCGACCACGGGACCTATCCTTTCGTTACGTCCTCAAACTGTGTCGCCGGTGCGGCATGTACCGGTGCCGGAGTCGGACCCACGCAGATCGACCGTGTACTAGGCATCACGAAGGCCTATACGACCCGTGTGGGTGGCGGACCCTTTCCCACCGAGGAGACGGGAGCCATTGGCGAGCGCCTGCGTGCGGCAGGAGAGGAGTTCGGTGCCACGACAGGGCGACCGCGCCGCTGCGGTTGGCTCGACGCGGTGATGCTGCGCGAGGCCGTCACAGTGAACGGACTCACCGGCCTTGCGATGAATAAGATCGACATCCTTGCAGGGGTTGCAGAGGTGCCGATTGCCACGGCCTACCGCATCGATGGCAAGCTCACTCGAGAGTTTCCGATGACCCTCGGTGAGCTCTCCCGAGCTGAGCCCGTCTACGAGCTCCAACCTGGATGGAGTGGAAACCTCTCGGGCGTGCGCCGCTTCGAAGACCTGCCCGATCCTGCGCGGCGCTACGTCGAACGAGTCGAAGCAATGGTCGGCGTTCCTGTCGAGCTCCTTTCTGTAGGCCCAGGGCGTGACGAAACGATCGTACGCAGTGACCCCTTCCGCGCCTAGCGCGGCAGGCACGAGGGATGCCTCGACACCTGGAGTGCTTGGTGGTACCCACCTCCCGGGGCCCCTAGCTCAGCTGGTCAGAGCACCTGCCTTTTAAGCAGAGGGTCCCG
>DOUU01000395.1 GCA_003520425.1 Deltaproteobacteria bacterium | reverse complement strand
GCTCCGTCCGAAGCGGAGATGAAGAATCGCAAGGAAGCGTTCGAGGATGCGGTCAGCGCTACCAAGGCGGCAGTGGCGGAAGGAATCGTACCCGGTGGTGGACTCGCGCTTCTTCGGAGCATCGACGCAGTAGCGAACGAGGAAGGCAAGTGCGAGGGAGATGAGCAGACCGGTCTGCGGATTCTCAAGCGGGCGCTCGAGACTCCCGCGCGGCAGATCGCGGCGAACTCCGGGGTCGACGGGGGNNGGCAACCTCGGATTCGACGCAGCGAGGCTGGAGTACGTGGACCTTGTCGAGGCTGGGATCATTGACCCTACGAAGGTCGTGCGCACAGCACTCGAAAATGCCGTCTCGGTGGCCGGGACGCTGCTCCTGGCGGAAGCCACACTTACGGAGATCGAGGAGAAGGAGGCTCCGACTCCACCTGCCCTTGAGTAGCGAGCCGCCCGAGGCGAACCAAAGACGTGCTTTTACTGCATGGTATTCAGCCGGGCGCTTATCTTTGCGCCGCGACAGCGCGTTCATCCCTTTCTTTGGGAATTCGCAGGCAAGACCGTGACCAGAGAGCACAAGCACGATGGACCGGATGATCTGGCTGGCGAGGCACGCCAGGCGCCAGGATTTCGATGATCCGCAGTGGTCCGCGAGCTCTCCTCGGCCGTACGACCCGCCTCTCTCCGCAGACGGCAGACAGCAGGCCCGGACGATGGCGGATCGCTTGGCCCTCGAATCGATCGCTCACCTATTCTCGTCTCCCTTCCTTCGCTGCGTGGAGACGGCAGCCACGATCGCGACGCAGGCGAACCTCGCCATCAAGCTTGAAGTCGGCCTATCCGAATGGCTGAATGCGGATTGGTTCTCCAGGCCTCCGGAACTCCTGCCCGTTGACGACTTGGTCAGGAGATACCCGCAGGTCGACGCCGCGTATCGATCACGCGGAACCGCACGGTACGGCGAGAGCGGGGACGCCGCGCTGCAGCGGTCTGGCGATACGGCCCGCACGCTCGCAGCCGAGTTCGACGGCAACCTCGCAATGGTGGGCCATGGGGCCTCGGTACTGGGAGCCATGACCGCCCTGCTGGAGATCGCTCCGAAAGATGCGATCGATGTGGGCTACGGCTGTCTCGTCGGGCTCGTCCATCGCGGTGGCCGCTGGAGAATGCGGACCTGAGTCTCCGAGACGGTCCATTGCCGCTTGCAACGTGTACGCTCCAGAGAAGCAGCGCTCGGAAGGGAGGTGCCAATCGGCCGCCCTTCCGGAGAAGCTCCCCGCCGCCCTCAAGACTGCCTGGCTCACACCGCGACGGTGCCCAGGCTCGGCCTCCCTGCTTTCGAAGCTTTCCCCGCAAGCCCATGCGCGGTGAGATTCTTGATACCCTTTGGAGAGACGGCCTTGCCGCCGGGCTTGGAGTGGTCCCATGACGGGTGGGGAGATCGCATTGTTCACGCTCCAATCGGGCCGCTCGTTCGGGGAGCGGGTCGCGCAAAGGCTCGGCTTTCCCCTCGCCGCTCACGAGGAACGGGAGTTCGAGTGGGGCCAGCACAAAGCGCGACCCCTGGAGAGCGTTCGGGGGAAGGATGTCTATGTCGTCCAGTCCCTTCACGGCGACTTCGAGCAGACGGTAAACGACAAGCTCTGCCGTCTCCTTTTCTTCCTTGGCTCCCTCCGCGACGCCTCCGCTGCCTCGCTGACCGCTGTGGTCCCGTTTCTCTGCTACTCGCGGAAGGATCGCAAGACCAAGCCCCGGGACCCGGTCACCACCCGGTACGTGGCAGGTCTGTTCGAGTCGGTCGGGGTCGACCGCTTCGTGACGCTCGAGGTGCACAACGAAGCGGCCTTCCAGAACGCCTTTCGGTGCCAGACCGAACACCTGGAAACGCATGGCCTTTTCGCGGAATTCTTTGCGAAACGTCTTGGGCAACGCGAGCTCGTGGTCGTCTCGCCGGATCTCGGCGGACTCAAACGAGCGGATCGCTACCGGGAGGCTCTGGCCCGGCACGTTGGCCGAGATTTGCCGAGCGCCTTCGTGGAGAAGCGCCGAAGCTCCGGCGTGGTGAGCGGAGAGGCGTTGGTCGGCGACGTCGCGAACCGCACGGTCCTGTTGATCGACGACATGATCAGCGGAGGCACGACGCTCGCACGAGCCGCCGACGCTTGCCGCAAGGCAGGTGCGCGCGAGATCCTTGCCGCGGCGGCTCACGGCGCCTTCGTGCCGGAGGCGTCGCGCGTGCTCGCAGAGGCGCCGATCGATCAGATCGCCGTCCTCGATCACATCCCCCCCTTCGCTCTCGAGCGCAGCCTCCTCGACTCGAAGCTCAACGTGCTCGACGCCTCGGGCCTGGTCGCGGAGGCGATTCGCAGGATGCATGACGGGGGTTCGCTTGTTCAGTTGCTCGAAACGTGAAGCGCCTTCCATCCCGCCACGGGTGTGGAGAGCTCAAGATAGCGTCGAGCACGTTCGGACCACTTCGCAAAGTCGCGTATGCTTGGATCCTTCAAGTGCCAGATTGCGATCTTGGCCCGTCGCAGCGCCCGGTAGTTCCGGTAGAACTCCATGAGCGCGATTGGAGGCTCGTCGCCCGTCGTTTCGCTGTACGCCCCCAGAAACCACTGGCCCACCCGGGCTTTGCCGAGACGCTCGCACTCAAGCCCGAGGTAGGCGAGCTCATCGGCCGGATCGAGCAGGCGCAAATCTCGGGAGAACTCCAGGCAATCGATGATGGCAGGCTCAGGGACGAGGCAGATGTGTTCGGGCCGTAGGTCACCGTGCCCCTCCACGATCCTGCCCTCGTGCACCCTCGCGTCCAACAGCGCACTGTCCCGCGCGAGAAATTCGAACTGCATCCGAGCGACCGCCCTCACCCGACCGTCATCGAGCCCGAACTCCGGCCGGCAGAGCTCCTGCAGATCACCTCGTACGCCCGCCTCGAGGTGCTCTCGGTACTCCGCGGCAGTGATTTCGACAGGGGGAGCGTCTGCGTAGAATCGAGCAAGTCGCAGCGCAGCCGGTCGCACATCCTCGCGATCAATTTTCCCGTGGCAGATGAGTTCGTCCAACATGCGGTCAGCGGGCAGCCGTCTCATGTGCACGAGCCAATCGACTGGCTCGCCGCCACCACCCAGCCTTAGTGCTCCGCCAGAGCCAAGCGTGAGCGCGATCACGCCGAGATACACATCGTTCGTGAGCCGGCGGTTTAGCCGCACCTCCTCTTCGCAGTTTCGCCGCCTGAGCTCTGGAGTGCTGAAATTGAGGCTGTCCCAGCGCACGGGCTTTTTCAGCTTGTAGACGAATTGCTCCGTCAGGAAGACCCACGACATATGGGTCTCGACGACCTCGACCCTGTATGGCTTTTCTGGGTAGGCCTCACGCCTCCGCAGAAATGCGACGGTGGCTTCGATCCCAGGTCCGCTCACGCTGCGTCGGGGGCATTCGGGTGCTTCTGCACCGGCGCCGCTCGCTCCAGCAGCTCGCGAACCTCCTCGTCGCCGACTTGGTGGAAGTCGAAATAGAAAGACCCAATGGCTCCCAGATCATCGGGCGTGGCGAGGCAGACCACTTCATCCACCTCGGCCTGCAACAACCCAACGGCTTCAGGCGGTGCGACAGGAACGGCGAGGACCAGCCGGCGAGGCTTCCGGCGTCGCACAGCCCGGAGTGCCGCGCGCATCGTGGCGCCTGTAGCGATTCCATCGTCGACCACCAACGCTGTCTTGCCCTCGATCGCGACCCGCTCGCGCCCTTCAAGGTAGAGGCGCCGGCGACGTTCGATCTCCTCGAGCTGTCGAACCGACTGTTCCCGCACGTAGTCTTCCGAGAGGGAGAGTGCTCTCAGCAGATCCTCGTTCAGCACAAGCTCCATCTTCTCCCCATCCACGACGGCGGCTATCGCGAGCTCAGGCTGAAAGGGAGCGCCGATCTTGCGGACGAGGATGAGATCGAGCGGTGCACCGAGTGCCTGCGCGATCTCGAAGCCGACCGGCACGCCGCCGCGCGGGAGCGCGAGCACAACGGGATCCTGCCCCTTGAAGCGGAGGAGGTCCGAGGCAAGCTGTCTCCCGGCGTCCCGACGATCGTCAAACATCAGCTTGCTCCTCGGCGATGAGATGCCTTGCAAACCAGCGGCCGGCGAGTGCCGTGACCTCGTCGAGAGTCCCTGGTTCCTCGAACAGGTGCGTAGCGCCAGCCACGATGGCAAGCTCCTTCTTGCAACGCAGCCCAGCAAGCGCAGCTCGGTTTAGGTCCAAGACCACGGAATCTAGGCTTCCCACAATGAGAAGGGTAGGCGCCCGGACCCGTTGAAGGGCAGGGCCTGCGAGATCCGGTCGTCCTCCGCGTGAAACGATCGCGCAGACCTCCCGAACACCCTCGGCAGCGGCTACGAGCGCGGCGGCCGCCCCTGTGCTTGCGCCGAAGTAACCGACACGGAGTGCCCGCGTCTGCGGTATCTGCGCGAGCCACTCCGTGGCAAGGAGCAGGCGGTCGGCCAAGAGCGGAATGTCGAACACCTTTCTGCGGTCGAGGCCCTCCTGCTCCGTGAGCAGATCGAAGAGCAGAGTCCCGAGACCATGCTCGTGGAGCGCAGAGGCCACTTGGTTGTTCCTCGGACTTAGCCGACTGCTTCCGCTGCCGTGGGCAAATGCCACGATCGCCTGCGCCCCTTGCGGCAACACGAGCGATCCTCCGAGCCCAATCGGGGGGATCCAGATCTCGCGTTTGAATGCGGCGTCACGCGTCGATGAGGAGGCCATGCTGGGGGATGTCTGCACACCGTATGCCATCGGCAGATGGGGTTCCGCGCCGAGGGGAAGGGGCTCAAAGACCCTTGCCTTTGGCAAGAGCAATCACCACACGAGAGAGATTGTAGGCAACTAG
>DOUU01000511.1 GCA_003520425.1 Deltaproteobacteria bacterium | reverse complement strand
GCGCGCTTTGCCTCGCGCGGGCGCCTCCTCCTCGTGGGCGCCTACCGCGACGTGGAGCTCGATCGCCAGCACCCCCTCGCCGAGGCGCTGGGGGCCCTGCACCGCGAGACGGAGTACGAGCGGATCGCGCTCCATGGCCTCGCCGAGAGCGAGGTGAGCGAACTCCTCCAGGCGATCGCCGCCCATGAGGTGCCCGAAGCGCTGGTGCACGCGCTCTACGCGGAGACCGACGGGAACCCGTTCTTTCTGCGGGAGGTGCTCCTCCATCTCGTGGAGGATCACAAGCTCTACCGGGCGGAAGGTCGCTGGACGAGCGATTACTCGGTCGATGAGCTCGGCATTCCCGAGGGCGTGCGCGAAGTGATCGGGCGCCGGCTCTCGCGCCTTTCCGAAGAGGCCAATCGCCTCCTCTCTGCGGCCTCGGGCTGTGCGGGAGAGTTCCACCTGGATGTGGCGTCGGGGGCGGCGGGGCTCGAGGAGAACGCGGCCCTCGATGCTCTCGATGAGGCGCTCGAGGCGCAGCTACTGCGGGCCACAAGCGATCCCGAGATCTACGATTTCACCCACGCTCTGATCCGCCACACGCTCTACGGCGAGCTCTCTCCCGCGCGCCAGGTGCGACTCCACCGCCGTCTCGCAGAAGAGATGGAGCGCGTCGATTACGACCGCGGCGAGTATGTCGGCGAGATCGCGACGCAGTGGCACCGCAGCTCAGCGATCCCGGGGGCAGAGCGTGGTGTGCCCCATTGTGTTGCGGCCGCAGATGCCGCCGAGAAGGCAGCGGCACACGAAGCTGCGGCGAGCTTCTTGGGAATGGCCCTCGATCTCCTGCCCAAAGCCGACGCGCGCCGGGCGCGCCTCCTTGCGCGGCGTGGGCTCGCCCTCGCGCGGAGCCTCGTGCCCGAGGAGGCGGTCCGGGTGGCGAGCGAGGCCGGAGAGCTCCTCGCTGCGAGCGAGGGCAGCGATGCGGCCGCCGACTACCTCGCGGACGCGGCCACAGAGGTGTACGGCTCGAGCTACGACCGGCGAGCCTCGGCGCTCGCCGAGCAAGGATTGCGACACGCAGGAGGCCGGCGCGACCTCACGTGGGCGCGCCTTGCGGCTTACTATGTCGATCGGCACCTTGCGAGCGATTCCGACTCGCCTGACATCCACCTCGATGTTCCCGAGCGTTTCGAGGCTTCGCGGATCCTCCTCGCGAACCTGCCTTCGCTGATCGAGCGCGGCTTGTGGGTCCCGCTCCCTGCAACGACCTTCGAATCGCGAGCGGATGCAATCGAGCGCGCCGGTTCGGTTGCCATGGTGATGGCGTATTGGGCCGGCGAATACGTAAGATCGTCGGTACTGGCGAACGAGCGCGCGGCCGATTATGTCAAGCGCGGCCGGCTGGGGGCGGCAGTGACACTCCTTGTAGTGGAGGCTCGCTGTCAATCGGCGCTGGGGAACCTCGCCGCCTCGCGCGAGGCCCTCGCCAGGGCCACCGAGCTCGCGGAGCGCATCGGGACCCCACTCCTTCTCGCGGCCGGCCTCCAGGCCGCGCAGTTCGAGCACATGGGAATTCAAGGCGAGGGCTACAGGCTCTTCCTTCCCGTGATCGACCGACTCCTCGTAGCGGATGCTCGTTGGTTTCGCTCACGTTGGGCGTCTGCCGCGGCCGCCTACGCCCACGAGCGGCGTGTCGAAGACGCGCTCCGGATGATCGACCGCGTGCTCCCCACCATTAAGCGCCCGACGGGCTGGAGCCCCAACTACCCCGCGCTCCTCTTCTGGGTGATTGAGGCGCTCTGGTTCCTCGGGCGCAGCGATCACGCCAACCTGCTCGAGCGCAACCTTCGCGAGAAGACGCTCGCGCCCGATTTCCGTCACCCTCACACCGACGCGCGCCTTGCGTTGGCGCGACTGTGTGCACTCACCGGCCGGGTCGAAGAGGCGCGGGAGTGGTTCGACAAGGCGCGCCGTGTCCTCGACGAGCAGGGTGCGCGCCCGCTGCGCGCGATCACCGACTTCGACGAAGCGTGGATGGAGCTGCGGCGGGGCCGGGATGGAGACCGCACGCGTGCACTCGCGCTGCTTGACGCTGCGCGCGGACCCTTCGAGTCAATCGGCATGCCAGGGTGGTTGCGCCGAGCGGACGAGTTGCGGCAACAGCTCGAGCGACGCTGATCGCTGCTGCCGATATTCTCGACCGTAGAGAGCAGCTGCCATCAGCTCGCGAAAGCGCGGCGCCCACCTTTGCGCGAAATCGCGTCAGGGCGTTCCAGGTGCGGTCGAACTTGGCAGTGAGGAACAGGCGCCACACCCGCTCGGCGGCTTCTTTCGCGAGCTGGCGCGCTGCCTTGTGCGGAGGCACGCCGCAACTCGGTCCGTTTGCTCGTTCTGTGTCGTGCTCTGCGCTTCCGTGCGGCGGGCCATCGGCGGCCGCCGAGCTCCGAAGGCGAGGACGGGGGCCGGTGGGCGGAGCGGCTCACCCCCGCGGCAGGCGGTAGCCCCCGAGCAAGAACGTACCGTGTCGCCGCGCGAGCACTGGGCCTCGAGCTCCTTCTCGCAGGGAGCGAGAGCCACGTCGGTTTAAAATCACCACCTCGAGCCTCCCCCCCGAGCGGGGAATGGCCGACTCTGAGACACACCTGCTGTGGTGCCTTTCGCCGCAGCGGGAGAGCATCCATTCCGCGTATCCCTCGTAGAGCGGCACATGCAGGATTATCCACCGCTCCTTGTTGACCGCGATACCGGGCCGCGATGGCCCCGCAGACCATCTACAAGGTCTGGCGCCGGGTAGAAATACAACGTCTTTCCCAGCTTTCGTTGCAAAAGCAATCGCTTTCGTGCGAGTCCAAGTAGATCGGTTCTTGCGGTCTGGTACACAACATTGTGACTTGAGCGATGTGATGCGATGGAGTAGGCGAAATCGGGGTGTTTGAGTGCATGGCTCAAGAGCGCGAGCTGCCGATGGTTAAGCTCACCAGACCGCCGAAGCAGCCGATCGACCTGTCGAACCTCATCGATCTTGCGTTCAATATAGGCGTGCAACTGCTCAATCGCGCGCCGAAGTACAGCTAGCTGGTACAAGATAAAATACGTGAGGTCATTATCGTCCGTTTCGCAGTAGAGGAAAGATCGGCTGTACTTTGCGGGCGCGGCACGTAGAATCGTCGATATCGAGAGGTACTCGCATAGCCAGTAGCCGCGCGAGAGCATCGACCAGTAGAACAGAGCTCGAGCGGTTCGACCGTTGCCATCGACAAACGGATGATCGTACGCAAACCAAAAGTGTAGGATAATCGAGCGAATCACGGGATGGATAAACTGTTCCAATTGGGTGCCGTTCGCGAATTCGCACATTGCGGCCATCCGTGCCGAAAGTTCCGATGCAGGAGGCGGGATGTGCAGGGCGGTTCCTCGTTCGTCGACGACTCGGATGTCTTCGTCCGGCGTGCGGAATCTACCCGTCGAGGAAGGGTCATCTAGAGTATCGTGTGTGACAAGCTTGTGTAATTCAAAGATCCTCTCTGGCGTCAGCGGTTCCTTCGTGAAGCGACTGACATATCTCATCGCCCGGTAGTTGTTCAGGATCATTCGTTCACTTCGGTCAACGGGGCGTCTACCAGAGCGGATCATCTCCTTCGCGCGTTCTTTGGTTGTGGAAGCACCCTCTAGCTGACTTGAAGTGATCGCCTCTTCCATCAAGGAGTCGATGATGTAGCGGTCTCGCGTACTCGGATTTGTGACCTGCTCGCTAATCTCGATGTGTCCACTCGCATCTCGGTCGGTTTCGTGCATCATGCGAAGCACAGGATCCGGCATGGCGTATTGGAATGGGAGCCCATTCACGCTCTTTAGCGGGAGCGGCTTGAGCATTTGGTTACGCGCAAGCTTGATTGCAATCCACCATTCCTCGGGGGTGATCCCGTCGGGCGGAGTCAGATGCCGCAGCGTGTCCCAGTGCCTGTATTTCCCACTGGGAGCGGGACCGATCCCTTTCGCGATCAGACTCACGAGGCGATGGGCATTGGCCGGTTCGGTGAGGCGATTCAGAAGCCCACCAATGGGCGGCGGGCGGAGGGGTATCTTCATCTCGACTTCGGGTATGCTAATCCAGTACTAATCTCTTATGGAATAGTAGCTAGCGGATCTACTAAATCAACATGAATTAGTGCACAAATAGCAAGCTACTACTAATATAGGACGAATTAGTAGTATAAATGCTTTGACCGCGCCCCTTTTCCGCGTTTCTGGTGCAAGTTGGCGTCTTTCTTAGGCTTTTTACCAGCTTGCGGCCCTGAAGGTCGAGGTCTCGAATTCGGAGAAGATCGAAGAGGTCAGCCCACCCGAATGGCCACTTGCCAGTGAACGTGAGGGGCCGTCTCCGAAAAACCGTGTGAGCCTGTATGCGCACGGTGAAACTCGCTGGCGTGCAAGTTCGCGTTATTCCTCGGGTTCCTCTTCCCCTTCTAAGCGACGGGTCGCGGGAGGCCAGAGTGGGCGGAGGCCTCGAGAGACGGTGGCGCTTTGTCGCCAGCTTGTCGGCAGCAATACCCGCCGTTCTGAAACCCTCTGGAATCACTCGAGTTTCTTCCCGCCCCGTCGGGTTCGAATCCTGGAGGGCCCACCACCTACACATTGCGCTCGGCCCGATTCTGTTTTGGTTTCCTAGGCTTTCTGTGCTTCTTGCCGAGGTGCTTCGGATGGATTGTCGGCCCACGCACAACAGCCGCACAAGACTTGTCCCTACGGTCACCGCTTTTTGAATAGGTCCACGACGCGCACGAGCGCATCGCTGCCAAGCTGCGCGTAGAGTCGTGTGCTGCGTACGTCGGCATGTCCTTGCATTTCCGGCAAGGCTCTTTCAGGTGCACCGAGGGCAGTGACGGCCGTAGCGAAACTGTGTTTGGTGCCCTCATAGAGGCCGATCTTTACACCGACGACTTTGCAGGCGGTCCCCCAACGCGATTGAAGAGCCCAGTGGCTGAATCGGCCGCGGCCGTTCGTGAAAAGGGGACCGTTTGCGAGTCGCTCGCGCGGCCCCCAATACTTGGAGAGCCAGTCAGCTAGATCCGCCGACGCCGGGACGCGTCGAGACGCGCATCCGCGCACAGGACGTCTCGGGCTGGCTGCCGCACCGACCGAGTTGGCCCGAGCTGCACCCACCGATTCGAGAGCGGCTCGTGCGCGTGGTCGACGACTCGAAGCTCATCGATGATGCCGAGGCGGTCATCGCGAACTACGGTGCCCAGCTGATCTCCGAATCGGATCGGGTGCTGTTGCACGCAGACGTGGGATTTCACAATCTCGTAGTTGATCCAAGTTCGCATACCGTGCGTGGGATTTTTGACTATGACGGCGCTGCCTGGGCAGATCGCCATCACGACTTTCGGTACCTCATGTTCGACGAAGACCGCTTCGATCTGTTAGAGGCCACCCTGTCCGTCTATGAGGCAGCCGTGGGCCGCAAAATCTCGCGCGAGCGCCTTGTCCTTTACAACGCCGCTTGCNNCGAGCCGCAGCGCGCCCCGACGATCGCCCGTGTGGGAGAACACTCGCGGAAGACTTGCGATGGACGGCGTACGCAATCTCGAGGGTGGGGCCCTGGACGCCTGCGAGATGAAGTCCAATGGATGCCAAAAAAGGTGCGCACCTTGCGCTCAGCGCTGAGCTGCTGGGAATC
>DOUU01000290.1 GCA_003520425.1 Deltaproteobacteria bacterium | reverse complement strand
TGCGCTGGGGCGGCTCCGGCAAGTGCTCGTGGACCGACCGGATCTCTTCAATCTCTATGAGCTGATGGGCGAGGTAGAGGTGGCAATTCGGCATGCCACGTGCGCGCGCATTCGCCTCCTTGGCGGCGAAGGAAGGGCTTGACTTACGATCAACGGGAGTCGCGAGGTCACTTCTCCCGGGCCTCGCATGTCCCTTCCGCGGCCCGCACCCGCGTGCGTCCCGGACCGGGTTCGGATGAGTTCCAGTGCCGAGTTCGCGCATTTATGATCCCGATCTCCAAGCGTTGTCGAGCCGCACGCTGATGCCTCTCCCCGAATGGGTGGGCCCGGATTGTGAAGAAGACCACCGGCACACGATGGCACAAGCGGCCGAACAAGGCGGTGTCGGGAGCTGATCCCGACCAAGCAGTTTGTGCACCGCCTTGCAAATCCTGCGTCTGGGAGCGGTGCTCACCTTTCGTTCTCCTCTAGGAGCGGTCGGCCGTGCTAGTCTGAAGGCCGCGGACCGCGAGGTACTGCTTGGTGAACGTGTAGGATGGAAGGGAATGGAGCGATTCGCGGAGGCCGTGCTTGCTCAACGCGGGGGCTTCCGCAAGAAGGGGGAACCATGAAAGCACTTGGGACAGCGCTGGTCGAAAGCCTCGAGAAGAGAGGAGCAGTGCTTGGCCAGGACCGGCGCGCCGCCATCGTTCGAGCAGCCCAGGACCTCCTCGAGTCGAACATCGCGATGCGCGCGCTCCAAGTCGGCGAAACGATGCCCGCCTTCGCCCTGCCCGCCGCGAGCGGCGAGATCGTCCGCTTGAGCGACGTTCTCCAGGCCGGTCCGGCCGTCGTCAGCTTCTTCCGCGGCACATGGTGCGAGTATTGCCAGGCGTTCATCCGTGCCCTGGCCGAGGCGTACGATGAGATCCGCGCAGCGGGCGCGGAGGTCCTGGCGATCTCGCCGCAACGCGAGGGGATCGAGGGATCAATGGCGCTCCCGTTCCCCTGGCTCCGGGACGACGACAACCTCTTGGCTCGGAAGGTCGGCGTGGCATTCGAACTGCCGGGAGACCTGTGCTGGGCATACCGCGAACTTGGTATTGACCTGCTCAAGCTCAACCAATCAGATCGCTACGAGTTGCCCGTACCCGCGACGTTCGTGGTGGCAAAAGACAGGAGCATTCGCTTCGCCCACGTCGAACCCGACTACCGGCGGCGACCTGCGGTGCAGGAGGTGCTTGGTGCGGTCCAGCAGGCCCGGGGCCCACAGCCGAACCTGCCGTAGCGGGAAATCGTAGGCATTCCACCATCATTCGACGGTATCCTGGGCCGTCATCGATCCGGCTTACGTCACGATTTCATCGATGTAGCACCATCGCCAGTCCTCCCCGGGTTGAAGGGAGCGCACGATCGGGTGATTCGTCGCCCAGAAGTGCGTCGTCGCATGGCGGTTCTTGGAGGAATCGCAGCAGCCGACGTGTCCGCAGGATAGACAGAGACGGAGATGGACCCAACGATCTCCAGTGCGGAGGCATTCCTCGCAGCCCGGCGAGGAGGGCTTGACATCAATGACCTGATCTAGGTGCGTACACACGGCCATTGTCGCAAGGTCCTGATCCTGCGCTGGGGCACACCTGCGAACCGTTCGTGCGGTTGCCAGAGCGGCTGCGAGTGCGACGCCCGCGCTGAGGCCCGCGATGGAGCGGAAGCTCGTGACGAACGCCTCCGCGAGGATCCTTTCAAGAAGCATCCGATCGCGTGCTGGCACCGAGTCGGGAAGGTTCGTCTCAGCAAAGCTCTGGCGGCTTCTAGCGAGTTCCTGCCGAAGCGAGGGGGGCAAAGAGGCGAGCGCCACGCGCCGATCGATCTCGCGCGTAAAGAGGCCGAACGCCGCCACGCCGACGATGGAAACCGCGAGCAACGACGCAACCCGTGCGAATGTGCCGTTCATCCCCGAGGCGATACCGGCCTCGGCGGGCTCAACGGCGTCCAAGACCACGGTCGTCAGGGGCGTGACGCTTATCGCCATTCCCAATCCCACCGTGGCCATCGGTGGAAAGAACGTCGACCAGTACGAGCCTCCAATCCCGGGGATTGCGAACAAGGCCAGCCCGAGCGCTGTGGTGAGGGAACCCAGGACGAGTACCCTGCGAGCCCCCCAACGGTCGGTGATGCCCCCCGCAAACCGAGAAAGGACTCCCACGATAATCGCAAACGGGAGGAACGCAGCGCCTGCGGCCATCGCGGAATAGTGCTGCACCTGGATCAAGTCAAACGGAAGGAGAAAAAAGGCCGAGGTCACGGCGAAGTACAGGAGAAGGGTGAGGGTGTTCACACCAAAGAACGAGCGAGATCGAAGGAGTCGAGGTGGCACCATGGGAGCCGGATTCCTTAGCTCGAACCGATCGAAGCTCGCAACCGCGAGGGTTCCGAAGATGAGCAGGAGTGACGCCATGAGGCCATTGCCGGGCGAGAGGATGATGGCGGCGACGAACCCCGCGATCCCGCAGGTGGAGAGGGCCGCACCGATCCAGTCCACGGGGGGAGCGCGACGGAGGGTTGGCGGAACTGGAACACGCCACCTTGCGACGAGCAGAGTGAGGAGGGCCGGTGGAACGACCAAAAGGAATGCGCCGCGCCACGACGCAATGTCCACCAGCCAGCCTCCTACCACAGGGCCGCCAGCGCCGAAGACGGCCGTCGCGCCGGACCAGATCCCGATCGCTCGCCCGCGTTCAGCCTTGGGAAACGATGCACTCAGCAGGGCCAGGCTGTTCGGCACTAGGAGGGCGGCGGCGAGTCCTTGCAGCGCCCGGCCGGCGATCAGCTGGAAGACATTCGCCGCGAGCCCACACGCGAGGGAGGTAAGGGCAAGGCCCGCAGCGCCCCACAGGAAGAGTCGTAGCTTTCCGAATCGGTCTCCTGCGCCTCCGGCGGCGAGGCCCAACGCCGCCAAAGACACGGTGTAAGCAGTACCGATGGCCTGAAGCTGCGGCACGGACGGGGAAAACGAGTCCTGGATCGAAGGCAACGCGACATTGATCACCGACGCTTCTAGGAACGCAGTGCCCGAGCCCAGGACCGTCGCGATGAGAACCCATCGCTTCGCGTGCGAGGCACAGCCCGGGGTGTCCGCTGCCTGGCGCACTGTGCTCTCGTCACCCGGCGGTCGGACGACACTCATCATGGTGGACGTCGGTTCTCCAAATGGGATCTCAGGCTCGCACCTACGATGGTCTTTGTTGATAGCACTCCCTAGCGACCAGCGCGCCGTGGCTGAGTTGCTTGTCCTCGTCGGGAGGGTCGGCATCTCTGGGCGAGCCGATGGAAGCGCTTGGCGGCCGGCACGAGATGAGCCGCGAGGCGCACCCCCATGCGCGGTGGACAGCCAGAAGAGAAAAAGTCTCGCGGGGCGCCTCAGGTTCGCACGGTGACCCGACGGCCAACGCGCCGTGCAGCGCCCATGCGATCCGCAGGGCACGCCTAGCCGCCAGCGCCCACCGGCTCCCCTGCGGGAGGACTCCGCACACCCTCCGCCTGTTGACGCGGTGGCGCCCGCCGGTTGACACTCACGGGTACACGGGCGGTCGCAGCTGACCCGGAGGTTCGGTGCGCAAGCGAGTCACCCGCGATGTCGAACCGTCGGCGCTCCAGGACCTGCTTGCGCAGCCGCCGCGGGCGACGGTTGCCTTCGTTGATCACGATGCGGTCGACCTCTTGCCCGCACGGACTGGCTTTAGCAACGGCACGTATCGGTTCGGCGTTTTGGTGAACGTGGCCCCGAACCTCGAGAATCACGAAATCGTGCTTGTGATCGACGATGGACCGTATTGGTTTGAGCTGCGCGGCATCTCCGTGCGCGGAGTGGCCACGCGCATCGATCCGCCGGAGGAGAGAGACAAGGACCTGCTCGCCTGGTACACGATTGAGCCGCGGCGCATTCTCGCCTGGGATTACGGCGCCATTCGGGAAGAGTGACGTGATGCCGTCGCCCATCGATCCGATGGTCGTTGCGTTCCTCCAGCGCTCGATGGTCGCCCAGGTCGCTACGCGGTCAGCGAAGGGGCGCCCGTTCATGACACCACTCTGGTTCGTGGTGGACGGCGGCGTCCTCTACATCACGACAGGTCCTGAAACCCGGACCGGCAAGAACATCATACGGCACCCCGAAGTGGTGATGCTTCTCAGCGGTGAGCGGGGAAGAAAGTCTGATCAGGTGCTGCGCCTGCGGGGAACGGCCACCTGTCACCGCGGGCTCCCGGGCTGGCGCGTGCTCTTGCGGATCGCAGCGAAGTACTACGCTTCGCCCGGGGCGTTGCGGGTGGAGCTCCGGAACGCTGGGAGGTGGCACTTGCGACAGCTCTACTACGGTCAGGCGCTTGGCGGCTTCGGACACATTCGGGTCGTTCCCACGGCAGCCGATTTTGTGCGCGTACCGTAGGTCGGGCAGATCAGGCGCTCCACGACAGGCCCGGTCGAGCCTCGTAAGAGCGAACCCGGGGCACTGAGAGCAGAAGGGGCTGGAACAGGATGCGCAGCGCCCCACCCCCGGCGCCATGATCGCAGCCCGATTTCTGGATTCTGTCGCCAGTTTGGGGTCTTGGCAGATCGGCGTTCTGCCACACCCCGGTAGGAGGAGCTTGGAACCGCCAGGAACCTTCCGAAAGCCAACGCCCAGCTTCCCAGCCTGAGGGTCGCATAGCGAGTCTTGGGTCATGCTCCAGTTGTCGGCCGGCCCGGCGCCTGGTCATCCGATTGGCGGACCTTGCTGCGCCGGACTTTGCATCTGGCTCGCACTTCTTGGTCTGCAACCTGCCCTATCCGATCCAAGAGGACGAGGGGATAGTGGCCAATCAGACGAACCTCCGCCGCGGATTCATGGAGGGAGCAGTGATCAGGCTGAAACGAGCCTATGAACCGGCCAGCACTGAGGACGGAGTGCGGTACTTGGTCGAGCGTTTGTGGCCGCGCGGGCTAAAGAAGGCGGATCTTGAGATACATGGATGGCTAAGAGACGTCGCTCCGAGCGCAGAACTCCGTCGTTGGTTCTCGCATGATCCTGCAAAGTGGAAGGTGTTCCGGAAACGCTATTCTGCAGAGCTTGATCTCAACGCGTCAGCCTGGGCTCCGATCCTAAAGGCGGCACGCCGTGGTGTGGTGACACTGATCTACAGCTCACATGACGCGGAACACAACGCTGCAGTCGCGTTGCGCGACTACTTAGAGGCCAAGAGGGACCGAAAGCCGAAGTAGCAGGGCAGGGTCTCTGACGGGCGGAACTCACCTCTTCCCTCCTCTTTGCCCTGCCCGTCAGGTTCTCAATCCGGATGGCGTGCTCGTCCGCTCGAGACGGACGCAGACGGGAGGGGTTGCGGGCGGGGACCGGACTGCTGTGATCGCGATTGGCGGGAAGAACGAAGGGAAGAAGGGCCCTTCCAAGAGCGCCGCCCCTTTTGGAACAAGGCTTGGGTGGCGCTCCAGGGACCCCTTTCCGGGAAGGCGCCCTCACCATGGCTCGAGGCTCGAGGGGCTCTAGATCACTCCTCTTCTCGCGGGAGGCCGAGCCGTGGCCCGCTCTCGGAGCAATCCTTGTCGCCGCGCCCGGATGAGCCCAGCCTCAATCCGGCAGAAGATCACGCTTTTCCGATCATACGCATCGAGGTTCATCCTCCACGCGTGCGCCAACTCCCTCACGATCGGAAGGGGCGCAGGGTCGGCTTTGCTCCAATAGGGCCGCAGTTCGCGCAGGAAGATGTTCGTGGTGATCGGCCCCACGCCGTAAAACTGGAGCAAGCGCCGCTCCAGGTCCCCGGCGTCTGCTGCCGCCTCGTGAAGGCGCGAAAGGCGACCTCCATAGTCTGCGAGGAGGCTTGTGCAATCCCGCACGATTTGGGTCGATTTGCTTTCGTCGTACCGAACGTAGCCGCCTTCTCGCATGATGGGCTCGACAAGGTAGCTCCGACCCACTCGAAGGATCGCTCGCGCGTCAAGAAGCCGGTGTCGCGCGAACGCGCGGTAGGTGTTCTTCGCGATCGTTTCTGAGATCCGCCCGCCGAACAGGAGACTCGCCAAAAACCACTTGAAGAACTCGCGGTCACTACCCTTCGCAAGGTCCACGCCGAGCTCCTCGGAGTAGAGCAGACTGCGTGCGAGCTCCGTTTCTCTGCTCGGGCTGGCGAGCCCGCTGACGCGATCGCCGCTGCGCTTCGAGACCTGCGGACGGCTCATAGGTTGGGGCAGCGTCGACTGGCGGCGGCTGGCAAGTCTGAATTGGCAAAACGAATCATTTCGAACATGAATGTTCCTGCTTGGACTCCCGCCCGCGACCTTTACGGAGACCTCATGTAGACATCCACAAGCTGTCCCGGGTAGATGAGAACGTTCTCTGGCTTCTTGAAGCGGAAGATGATCGGAAGAACCCGTACATCAACTCGTTCCGTACGCTGGTTGGAGAGCTCGATCTTCGGGGACACGAGCGGCTGCACCCGGACGAACTCCAGGGGAATCTTCACGTCCGTGCCGCGTATAAACATGGTCGCTTCAAGGTTCTCAAGATCGTGCAGCTTGGCGATCAAGATCTCATCGACATAACAGCGGACTGCTACGTAGTCATCTCCAGTTCCCATGACGAGCAGGGGGGCTGTCCCGGCGCTGTAGGACTCAAGCGTTCCTTGCGGCGACGCGTAGCTCCCGACGGTGGCGGTGATCGAGAGGACGACGCCGTCGACCGGCGCGGTGACCGTATACTTGGCAAGAAGAGCGCGCGCCGCGGCTGCGCCCTTCGTCAATGCATTGTACTGCGCCTCTTGATTGCGAATGTCGTAGCTCCACGCGCCCGCCTTCACAAGCTCGTAGTTTCGCTGCGCGACGGCGAGATTTGCTCGAGCCAGCTCGGTGGCGTTGATGGCTTGGTCCAAGACCATCTTACTCACGGAGTCGGGCATGGTGTCGTATGCCTGCTGCTGCTTTGCCCGATCATCGTCTGCGCTCTTCAGACTCCGCTCAGCCGCTCTGACCTGGGCGCGAGCGATCTCGAGGTTCTCTGGCCGCGGCTGCGCGCGAAGCTCCTCAAGCATGGCGAAGGCAGCGTCTGCCTGGGCCTGCAGCTGCTCGGCCGTGGCGCGCTGGATAGAGTCGTCGAGACGGACGAGGGTCGCACCGCGGGTGACCCGGCTGCCTTCGTGCACGACGATCTCGATCACAGTCCCCCCTACTTCTGGGTACACGTTGATATTCTCTCCGCTCTCTTGAAGGCTCTCGATGATCCCGTTCGCGTAGACTCCATGCTCATATGGGTTTGCAGCGGGTGCGAATACTGGCGACAGCGGTCTCGAACGGACAGCGAACACCAGTGCGCTTATGAGTCCGGCCAGAACGCCGATCGCTGCGAGGGCGAAGAGGATCCTATTCCGCACGGGCTGCCCTTTCGACAATTCCGGTGATTCGCCCGTCTTCCATTGCAATCGTCCTGTCTGCGAACTCCGCGATCCGAGGATCGTGGGTGACGATGACAATGCAGCGTGCCGGCGAAAGGATCTTTGTGCGGATGAACTCGACGATCCGCCTCCCGGTCTCTCCATCCAGCGACGCGGTGGGCTCGTCAAAGATCAGGATGTCTGGCTCCGCGACGATCGCGCGCGCAATGGCGACGCGCTGCTGCTCCCCTCCGCTCAGCTTGACCGGGGGAAGGTCCGCGCGGCTCTCGAGCCCGACGATCTTCAGGAATTGGAACGCGGTCTCCATGGCTTGCGCCCAAGGGCGGCGCCTCAAAATCAAGGGAATGGCGACGTTCTCCACGGTCGTAAGCCTTGGAAAGAGATGGTAGTCCTGGAATACGAAGCCGAGCGTGTGAAGGCGGAACTCGGCAAGCTGATCGTCATCGAGACGCCAGATTTCTCGGTCCTGCACGATGACTGTGCCACCGCTCGGTCGCAGGATGCCGGAGAGAATACTAAGGAGCGTCGTCTTTCCGCTCCCAGAGGGTCCGATGATGTAGAGCATCTCACCAAAGTAAGCGTCGAGACTGACGCCCCGGATGGCATCCGTCCTTGTCGGACCCTCCCCGAACCATTTCACGAGGTCCCGGGCCTGAACTGCGGCTTTCGGCAAGTCATCCCCGGAAGATGTCGAAGGGTTCGAGTTGAATCACCTTGCGGATTCCCACATAGCTGGAGATCCCCGCGATGATGAGGACCATGACGAAGGCGAATATCAAGTTGGTGTACGTGATAATCGAAGAGTAGTCGGGCAGACGAACCTTGGCGAGGGCGATCAAAAGGGCGCACAGACCGACGCCGAGGCCATAGCCGGTGAGACTGGTGAGAAACGCCTGGAACAGGATCACGTGGACGAGATCCCGGGCCTTCGCGCCGATCGCCTTGAGGGCGCCGAAGCGCTCGAGATTCTCCAAAATGAAGGTGTAGAAGGTCTGGCCGGAAATCGAGAGCCCGACCAGGAAGCTAATCGCGGTCATAATCAGGATATTGGTTCCCAAACCGGTCTGATATACGTAGAAGTGCGTGATATGCCGCACGAACTGCTTGGCAGTGAGCGCGCGATATCCAAGGTGCGCTACCTCCGCTTGGATTTGCGGGATCCGATCGACGCTCTTTGGCTCGACCAGGACATAGGAGAGGGTGAAGCGAGGATTCGGAATGTACACGATGGCCCGCGTAAAGATCGTGTAGAGGGTGGGAATCCCGAAGAGACCGCTGATCGGCGCTTTGGCAAGGCCGACGACTACACTCCGATGGTCATTGATCTCGAAAACCGTGCCTACAGTGGGCCGCTCGAGTTTATTGTACTCGGCGTCACGGACAACGATGAATGCGTTGTCCGAGTAAATGTCCTCGATGTGTCCTGCCACGAGCGGCAGGCGGCCGAAGAGACTTGCGTCGTCCAGGCCGATCACGTTTACGGACTGGTAGGTGCCGTCTGCGAGCTTTACCAGCGCGCCGCCGGAGTAGAAGGGCACGGCGAACTTGACACCGTTGATGCTCCGAACGGCGTCAAGCACGTAGTCTGGCATCGGAATGCTGTTCGCGACCGTGGTGACGGCGGGGTCCATCACCCAGATGGATGCGCCGGTGTTGAGGACGGTGGAGGAGGCGCGGAGCAAGATCCCCGAGAACATGGAGAGCATCTGGACCATAAGGAACACGGAGAAGGTAAGGCCGACGATCAGAGCCGCGAACTTGGCTCGGTCGTTGACGAGGAGCTTGAATGCAAGGGTGAAAAGGCTGGGCACACGTTCTCCTCATCTCGGTTCAGCGGACTGCGGGGAGGGCGATGACGACTCGCCACCGCGAGGGATGGAGGAGATGTGAGCCACGCGAGGTTTCACGAGGGCGGCCCAGTCGCGGTAGGACATGCGGATCGCCTCTTCGTGCGAACCTGCATTGAACGTGATGCGCGGCTCGCGGGAGAGTTCCTCGCTGACCACGACCGCAAGCCCATAGAGCTCTCCGAAGGGGGGCACAGCGCCGCGCTCGCAATCCGGACAGAGTCGCGCGATCTCCTCCTCAGCGGCAAGCGCCGCGTCTCCGGCGTGGCCGATTGCCTCTCCCACTCGCTGCAAGTCCACGCGATGGTGAGCCGGGACGACGACCATCGCGTATCCCTTTCCGCCGCGAACGACGACTGCCTTTGCGAACTGGCGGCCCGGGGTGTGCGTGTGGGCTGCGGTTTCCGGGGCGCTGCCGTCAATGACGTGGGGAATGACCTCATAGGGGATTCCGCGCGCGTCGAGCGTAGCCTTAAGTCGCGCAGCGACCGTCATCGAGCGCCTCCCTTTGCGGCAGAGCCGCGTCCCGCGAGATAATCGATAGTGCCCGCGAGCGTCGACAGCTTTGCGTAGTCTGCCTCAGGTACGTCGACGCCGGTTTCGCGGTGCAAACCGATGACGAAGTTTAGGAAATCCATCGAATCGAGATCGAGGGTCTCGCGCAAGTTCGCCTGCGGATCCAAGCCAGCAAGGTCGGCTTCTGGCGCGATGGCGCCGAGGATTCGCAGCACGACCTGTCGGATGTCGTCGGCCGTCACAGCTTCTCCGGGGACTGCATGAGTCGATCCAGCGCGCTCAAGAAAACACCACCGCGGTGTCCATCGCTTGCCCGGTGGTCCGCCGCGAGGGTCGCCGTTACCGCAGGCCTCACGCCGAGCATTCCGTTCTCTGCCCAGGGCTCTTCCCGCAGCCGACCAAAGCCGACAAGGGCAACCTGCGGCGGAGAGATCACGCCGAACACAGTCTCCACCCCTTGATCTCCAAGATTCGTAACCGTGACGGTCGCATCCGAGAGCTCCGAGCTGCGCAGAACGCCGGCGCGGGCACGCTGTACCAGGTCGCGTAGAGTGGCCATGAGGTCATCGAGCGAGCGGCGATCCGCGTCGTGGAGTGCCGGAGCGACCAGGCCGCCACTGCGCAAAGAGATTGCGACGCCGAGGTGGACGGCATCGCTTGGGTTGAAACCCGAATCGCGAAAGAAGCCATTGAGTTCGGGCACCTTCCGCAGCGCAAGCGCCGTGGCCTTGAGGATCAGGACGGAAGGGAGCAGCCGCTCCGTGACCGAGCGGCGCAGGTTTTCAGCGTCGAGCCAGCGCACAGCCCGGCCCATGTCGATTCGGGTCGCCAGGTAGTAGTGGGGAATCTCGCGCTTCGAGCGCGTCATCGCCGCCGCGATGGCATTGCGCATCGCCTGGGCGGGGGCCGGAACGCCAGCTCGCGCGGCGCGCTCCACATCGGCAAGCGTCACCGCCCCGCCGGGGCCACTCCCCGACAGTTTCCCGATCGCGATGCCCAGCTCGGCCGCTCGCCGGCGCGCCACCGGCGAGATGCGAGGTCCGGTGCGCGCCGAAGGCGCCGCCATCTGCGGCATGCAAGCTGCGACCGGCAGCTCCGCCGGTGCGGCCGCAGTCGATGGGAGCGCGCGAGGAGCGGCCGGTCCTGCGACTGCTCCACCGTCGACCCGGATGAAGGCCATGGGAGTGCCCACCGGCATCTTTTGCCCCGGCTGCGCCAGCAGAGTCTCGAGCGTGCCCGTTTCGAATACCTCGATCTCGATTGCGCCCTTCTGCGTCTCGACCACCGCGACGATGTCGCCCCGCTTGACCCAATCGCCAGGCTTGACCAGCCATTCCACCAGCGTGCCGGCCTCCAT
>DOUU01000079.1 GCA_003520425.1 Deltaproteobacteria bacterium | reverse complement strand
GTGCGTGCGGTGATCGAGCGCACGGGGCGCCGTTAGAGGCCGCGCCCCTTCGCGTCGGCGCGGCGGGCGGGACGGGGTGAGTGAAGTGGCGGAGGGCGTCGTCAGCGCGAGAGGCAGACCGCCGCAGGCGCGCACACGCGCGCTCCTCGCGGCGCTCCCCGCCCTGGCGGGGCTCCTCCTCTCGGGATGCCTGGTCGGGCCTGGCTATGTCCAGCCCCCGGTCGCAACCGAAGCCGCTTGGCTCGAGTCCGGCGACCCGGCCATCCGGACGGAGCCGGTGGAGACCGCGCGCTGGTGGGAGGTCTTCGCCGATCCGACGCTCGTCCGCTTGGTCAACACGGCCTACGCCGAGAATCTCACGCTCCGCTCCGCGGGGCTTCGTGTCGTCGAAGCCCAGGCGCGCCGCGGCATCGCCATCGGAACCCTCTTCCCGCAGCAGCAGGCCCTTGTCGGCTCCTATACGTACACGCTGCAGAGCGAAAACACGGCCTTCGGCACCTTCGGCGGACCCCGGGGATTTAGCACCTTTCTGGCGGGCTTCGACGCCGCCTGGGAGCTCGACCTTTGGGGGAAATTCCGCCGGGCCGTGGAGGCGGCGGACTCCGACCTCCTGGCCGCCGTCGCGAGCTATGACGATGTCCTCGTGAGCCTCGTCTCCGAGGTCGCCGCGACCTATCTCACGATCCGGACGCTGGATGAACGGCTCGCGGTGGCACGGGGCAACGTGCGAGTGCAAGAGGACAGCCTCGGCATCGCGCGGGTGCGCTACGAAGCGGGCGGCACCTCCGAGCTCGATGTCCAGCAGGCGGCAACGCTCCTTCACGACACCGAGGCCACCATTCCCGAGCTCGAAGCCCTGCGTCGGCAGGCCATCGATTCCCTGTGCGTGCTCCTCGGAATGCCGCCGCAGGAACTCGCAGAGCTCCTGGGAGGTCCGGGGACCTTGCCCGAGGTGCCCGTGAGCGTCGCCGTGGGGATTCCCGCGGATCTCCTGCGCCGGCGCCCCGACGTGCGCAGCGCCGAGTTCGCAGCGGCGGCACAGAGCGCGCGGATCGGCGTGTCTGTGGCGGAGCTTCTGCCCGCATTCCAGCTCAGCGGGACGGTGGGGCTCACGGCCGAGAAGGCCGCGCTGTGGTTCGAGGGCAACGCGCTCGAGGCGGTGGCCGGCCCCTCCTTCAACTGGCCCGTGCTCAACTATGGCCGCTTGATCAACGATGTCCGGCTGCAGGACGCGACCTTCCAGGAGCTCGCCACGGCGTACTCCAATGTTGTGCTCGTCGCCCAGCAGGAAGTCGAAGATGCGCTCGTCGGCTACTTGCGGGGCACAGAGCGTGTCCAGCGACTCGCCGAGGCGGTCGAGGCGGCGAACCGCGCCGTGGATCTCTCGATCATCCAGTACCGCGGGGGTGCAACCGACTACACCGCCGTGCTGAATAGCCAGCAGGCAAAGCTGCGGGAGGACGATGAGCTCGTGAATACCCGCGGCGTCGTGGCGCTCAGCGTCGTCGCTCTCTACAAGGCCCTCGGCGGTGGCTGGGAGCTGCGCGAGGGCCAGGACTTTGTGCCGGCCAAGACACGTGAGGAGATGGAGGCGCGAACGCGCTGGGGCGGGCTGCTCTCTTCGAAGGCGCAGGCCCAGGACATCGAGAAGGCGCAGTCCGATACGCAAAAGCGGGCGTGGTGGCAGTGGAGGTGGTGGTGGCCCAAATGGTGACGCGGGGGAGGCGATCGCCCTTTGCTCCTCTCGCCGTTTCCCCGCTCGCCCTGGGCATGGCGGCGGCCCTCGCGTGCGGGAGCGGCAATCGTTACGCCCNNGCCCGACGTCACGGTCGAGCGGCCCGCCGAGCGAGTGGTCACGATCTACTCGGAATTCTCAGGCCATACCGTCGCCTACGCGAGCGCGGACATCCGCGCGCGGGTCCAGGGCTACCTCGAGAGCTACAACTTCACGCCCGGCTCCGACGTGAAGAAGGGCGACCTTCTCTTCGTGATCGAGCCGACGCTCTATCAAGCCCAGCTCGACCAGGCGAAGGCCGATCTCGCCGGCAAGGAGGCACAATACCGGGCGGCCCAGCAGCAGCTCGAAATCACGCAGGCGATCTACCAGAGGTCCGCGGGCAGCCGCTCCGACCTCGTGAACAAGACGCAAGCACGCGATCTCGCCAAAGCCGAAGTCGACAACGCCCGGGCGCTCGTGGAAGCGGCCGAGCTGAATCTCTCCTACACGCACATCTATGCACCCTTCGACGGCCTCATCGACCGCAACCTCGTGGACATCGGCAACCTCGTGGGCTCGGGCACCCCGACGCTCCTCGCCACCATCGTGCGCTACGACCCGATCTACGCCTACTTCACCATGAGCGAGCGCGAGCTCCTTGACTATCGACAGCGGCCGCACGACGGGGGGGACTCGGCGGACGTCGGATACGTCTCCCTCGCAGGCGAAAAGGGATTCGCTCACGTCGGCCGCGTCGACTACATCAGCAACCGCATCGATCCCGACACGGGAACCATCGAGCTCCGCGCCGTCTTCTCGAATCCCGAGCACCAAATCCTTCCCGGCCTCTTCGTGCGCGTGCGCCTCCCGATGAGCCGGGGCCCGGCGGTGCTCATTCCCGAGGCCGCCGTGTCGGCCGACCAAGCCGGCGAGTACGTGCTCGTCGTGGACGACAAGAACATCGTCGACTACCGGCGCGTCAGCGTGGGGCCTGTCGTGGACGGCGCGATGCGCGTGGTGCGCGAGGGAGTGGGCCCGAACGACTGGGTGGTCGTGAATGGACTGCAGCGGGCGCGGCCCGGACGCGAGGTCAAGCCAACACGCGCCGAGGCGCCCGCGGCGCCGGTCGATGCCAAGGCCGGCGGATGAGACACCCCGGGTGATCTCGCGCTTTTTCATCGACCGGCCGGTCTTCGCGAACGTCATCGCGATCGTGACCATCGTGTTCGGACTGGTGACGCTGCGCAAGCTGCCGGTGGAACAGTATCCCGTCATCACACCGCCGACCGTGACGGTTTTCACCACCTACCCCGGGGCGAATGCGTCGGTCGTCGCGGAGACCGTCGCGACACCCATCGAGGTCCAGGTCAACGGCGTCGAGAACATGCTCTACATGTCTTCCACCAGCGCGAGCGACGGTTCCTACCGCCTCACCGTCACCTTCGATGTCGGGACCAACCTGGATGTCGCGCAGGTGCTGGTGCAAAACCGCGTGGCGATCGCGCAGCCGCTCCTGCCCGACGAGGTCAAGCGCCAGGGCATCACGACCAAGAAGCAGTCGACCAACATCATCATGTTCGTCGCCCTGAGCTCGCCCGACGGTCGCTACGACAGCCTCTACCTTGCCAACTACGCGACGCTCCACATCCGCGACGAGCTCTCCCGGATCTACGGAGTGGGCGACGTCAACGTCTTCGGCGCGGCCGCCTACAGCATGCGGATCTGGATGGATCCCCCGCGGCTCAAGGCCCGCGGCCTCACCACCGAGGATGTGGTCGCCGCCATCCAGGAGCAGAACGTACAGGTCGCGGCTGGCCAGATCGGTCAGCCCCCGGTTCCGCCGGGTCAGCAGTTCCAGTACACGGTGACTACGCTCGGGCGCCTGAGCGACGTCGAGCAGTTCGAAGACATCGTCGTCAAGAGCGAAAGGGGCCGCATCACCCGGCTACGGGACGTGGCGCGGGTGGAGCTCGGCAGCCAGACCTACGACCAGTATTTCCTCAAGGACCAAAAGCCCGCCGCGGGCATCGCCATCTACCAGCTTCCCGGGGCAAACGCCCTCGAGGTGGCAGATCGCGTGCGAGAAGCGATGAACGGCATGCAGAAGTCCTTTCCGGAAGGCATGGAGTACGCGGTGCCGCTCGACACCACGCTCTTCGTGCGCCAGGCGATCCGCGAGGTCTACTGGACGCTTTTTGAGGCAAGCGCCCTCGTCTTGGTCGTGATCATGGTCTTTCTCCAGGACTGGCGCGCCGTGCTCGTGCCCGCGACGACCGTGCCGGTGACCATCATCGGCGCGTTCGCGGGCATGGCGATCTTCGGATTCACGGTGAATCTCCTCACCCTCTTCGGTCTCGTCCTCGCAATCGGGATCGTCGTCGACGACGCCATCGTGATCGTGGAGAACGCTTCCCGTCACATCGAGACCGAGCGCCTTCCCGCTCGGGAGGCCACGATCCGGGCCATGAACCAGGTGACCGGCCCCGTCATGGCGATCACGGCGGTCTTGATGTCGGTCTTCCTGCCCGCCGTGTTCCTGGGCGGCATCACGGGCCAGCTCTACCGTCAGTTCGCGCTCACGATCGCCGTCACTGCGGCCATCAGCGCCGTCAATGCGCTCACGCTAAAGCCCGCGCAGTGTGCGGTCTGGCTGCGCCCGACCGGTGGCTATCACAACGCCTTCTTCCGCGGCTTCAACGCGCTCTACGCATGGACGGAGCGCGCCTATGTGGGCGTTGTCGCCCGGATGGTCCGCCGTCCGCGCGCGATGCTGATGCTCTTCGCCGCACTCATCGCCGGAACCTTGTGGTGGTTCTTCTCTCTGCCAAGAGGCTTTCTCCCGACCGAGGACCAGGGCTATGTGATTGCGGGCATCCAGCTGCCGGATGCGGCCTCGCTGCCCCGGACCGAGCTCGTGGTCGACACGATGAACCGCATCCTGCGGGAGACTCCGGGGGTGGCGAACGTGAATACCATCGGCGGCTTCTCCATCCTCGACGGAACCTCTTCTTCCAACTCTGCGACGTTCTTCACCACCCTCGCGCCCTGGGACCAGCGAAAGACCCCGGAGCTGCAGCAGAACGGGATCCTGGGTCGGCTGCGCTCCGAGTTCGCCAAGATCCAGGAAGGGATGGCCTTTGTGTTTCCCCCTCCCGCGATCCGGGGACTCGGAGTCACGGGCGGCTTCCAGATGGAGATCGAAGACCGCGGCGCGGCCGGGCTCCCCGCGCTCCAGCAGGTGGTCCAGGAAATGATGCGCGACGGGAGCTCGCAGAGCGCGCTCACCGCGCTCAACACGACATTTCGTGCGGGCGTCCCGCAGCTCTACGCCAACATCGACCGCACCAAGGTGAAGACCATCGGCATCCCCCTCGGCAGCGTCTTCAACGCGCTGCAAAGCTACCTCGGGTCCACCTATGTGAACGACTTCAACCGCTTCGGACGCACCTACCAGGTGCGCGCCCAGGCGGAGCCCGCCTACCGCGTGAGCGCGGAGGACATCAAGCAGCTCGAGGTGAGAAATCCCGCCGGCGGCATGGTTCCCCTGGCGACACTCGCGGACGTCAAGGAGATCCTCGGACCTCAGATCATCAGCCGCTACAACCTGTATCCCGCAGCCGCGATCTCGGGTGAGGCCGCTCCCGGCCGCAGCTCGGGACAAGCGCTCCAGATCATGGAGCAGATGGCGGACGCGAAGCTCCCGACGTCCATGGGATACGAGTGGACCGGGGTCTCCTACCAGGAGAAGAAGGTCGGCCGGGAGTCGCTCCTCATCTTCTTCTTGGCCGTGCTGCTGGTGTACCTCGTGCTGGCCGCCCAGTACGAGAGTTGGACGAGCCCCGCCGCGGTCGTTCTCGCGGTTCCGCTCGCTCTGCTCGGGACGGTCGTCGCGGTTGCGTGGCGCGGCATGGACAACAACGTATACACGCAGATTGGTGTGGTTCTGCTGATCGCGCTCGCCAGCAAGAACGCGATCCTGATCGTCGAGTTCGCGCGAGAGCAGCGACGGCGGGGGGTCGAGCTTGCGACGGCGGCGACCGAAGCCGCGCGGCTGCGCTTTCGGCCGATCCTCATGACCTCGTTCGCCTTCATCCTCGGGGTCTATCCGCTGGTGATCGCGTCGGGCGCCGGCGCGGCGAGCCGCCGCGCGCTTGGGACGGCGGTCTTCGGCGGCATGATCACCTCGACCTTCCTGGCGGTGCTCTTCGTGCCCGTCTTCTACGTCGTCCTTCAAGGCTGGAGCGAGAGGCGCCGGCCGCAGCCCGCTTCTCACGGGGCGAAGCCGCCCGCAGGCTAGACCCCGGTGGAGGGCTCAAAAGGCTCGGAAAGAATCCAGCGGCCCTCGCGGTAGTGGAGCACGTAGCCCGCGGCGTTCCCGGTGGGCACGGGCGCGTCGTGAAAACCCCCGGCCACGTAGCCGCGCAGCGCCGCCATGACTCCCCCGTGACTTACGATCACGACGTCCTCGCCGAGGTGCTGGCGGGCGAGGGAGTGAAGCGCGGCGCCCGCTCGGCGGGCGACCTCCTCGAGCGTTTCCCCGCCGCCCGGAGGTCGGTGCGACCAACGCCCGACGCCTTGGGCGCCGGGCTCCCTGCCATAGTCGGCATACGGGCGCCCGCGCAGCGACCCGAAGTCCTGCTCCTGCAACTCCTCCACCACCTTCGGCAGGAGACCGAGCACGCGACCGAGCTGCTGTGCGGTCTCAAGGGCGCGGACGAAGGGACTCGCGTAGAGCGCGACGGGGTCGAAGCGGGCGCGCATCAGCCTCGCAATGGCGAGCGCTTCCGCACGGCCGCGCGAAGTCAGCGGCTCGAAGGGGCCGTAGGTGAAGCGGCGCTGCGCGTTCGCGACGCTTTCGCCGTGCCGAATGAGGATGAGCCGCGCCATGCTGGCGCCCTAGCTTAGCGCTGGGATCCACAGCTCGAACTCGGCCCCGCCGCCCGGCCGGTTGGCGCCTTCGAGAGTTCCGCCGTGCTGGCGCGCAAGGTCGAAGGAAAGCGAGAGACCAAGACCCGTGCCCTGGCCGGGTGGCTTCGTGGTGAAGAAGGGGTCGAAAACCCGTGGCAGCGCCGCGGCCGGGATCCCCTCGCCACGATCCCGCACCGCGAGGGTGACCCCGCCCCGCGCCGAGCGCACCTCGACTTCGATCTCGGGCCGCCCGCCACTCGCCTGAATCGCATTCACCAGCAGATTCACGGCGATCTGCACGAGCTCGTCCTCGTTGCCCGCAACGAGGGGAACGGGATGGAGCACGCGGCGGATCGCGCCCGCGGCAAGTCCCACACTGGAGAGTGTGCATGCCTTCTCTGCGACCTCGCGCAGGTCCACGGGCTCGTAGGGCGTCGCGGCGCCTTCCCCGCGCGCGAAGCGCCGAAGCCGCCGCACGAGACGGCCAATGCGCTCCACGCCCTCGATGGCCTCGGCCACGAGGTCCGGGGCGTCCGATGCGAGCTCCCCCAGCTTGGGAGGAAGCGCCGCGCGGATCGTGGGATCGCGAAGGCCCTGGGCGAGCTCTTCGAGGCCCGAGAGGTTCGCGCGGACGAAGGCCAGAGGATTGTTCACTTCGTGGGCGATCCCCGCCGTCAGAATGCCGAGGGCCTCGAGCTTGTGTGCCTGCAGCACCTGGCGGTCGCTTCGGTGCGATGCCGTGCGATCGGTCAGCACGGCGAATCGGCCGACCTCGCCGAGCCNNGCGGCGAGGAGCTCCGAAAGCGGCTGTCCGAGGACTGGCGAAGGGGATACGAGCTGCAGCGCTGCCGGATTCGCATCCACCACGCGGCCGTCGATGTCCGCCACGAGCACGCCGATCTCGAGCTGCTCGATCACGTCCCGCCGCGCCACCGGCAGGAACGAAGCGAGGCCGGAGTCGAAGGCGAGGAGGCGAAGGAAGAGGCTGCCGAGGCCGACAAGAATGGGGGTCAGATCGACGGAGCCGCCGCCCATCGCGTGGAAGGCGACATTGCCCATGAGAGGGAGACTGATACTGGCGGCCACGAGGCCCAGGCGCAAGGACGAGACGTGAGCCCGGTTTCTGGCCGAGAGGAGAAAGAGAACGGTTCCCGCGGCAACGAGCGTCCAGCCGTAGGCGGCAGTGGCCCAGAACACCGGTCCGTGTTGCGGGGGGCGAGCCGTCCAGGCGATGAAACGCACCTCATGGTCCCAGTAGAGACAGGAGTACGCGAAGATCCCCGGCACGGCGAGCCAGACGAGGTAGCCGCGCAGCCTCGCAAGCTCTCCCCTGCGCGAGACGTCCAGGGCAAGCCAGACCCAGACCACGGGAAGGAAGGTCACGCCGGCGAAGAGGATGCGCCGGGCTTGCAAGAGCGCCTCGGGGGTGGCTGCGCGCTGGGCGAGGAGCTCGCCCAGGGACCACAGGCCCGTGACCACGCCGAGAAGGATCACGGGCAGCCGCCTCGCGAGCGGGGAAGGGGAGCGCGCAGCATCGATCGCGATCCACAGCGCGACGACAAGCGCCCCGATAAGACCGGCCTCGACAATCACACGCGGCTTTTCGGCCGAACCTGCGTGCGCCCGTAGAGGCGGGCCCGCCGCGGCGCTCCGGGGCCGCGCTGCTAGCCTCCCACGCCATGCCTCCCACCCCGCCGCCGTCCGCGTCCGCCGCCTCGCGTCCGATGCCGCAAAGGATGCGGGCTGCGATTTCCCGTGGACGTCGGGCGCTGCGCGTCGAAGAGGTCTCGCTCCCCGAGCCCGGCCCCGGCGAGGTGCGCGTGCGGGTGTCGGCCTGCGGCGTTTGTGGCACGGACCTTCAGCTCTTCCACGCCGGTCTCCTCCCCATCGGGCTCACTCCGGGCCATGAGATCGCGGGGATCGTGGATCGGGGGGGCCTCGGCGTCTCGGGCTTCGCTCGCGGCGAGCCCGTGGTGATCGAGCCGCTTCGCAGCTGCGGCGAGTGCCGGGCATGCCGCGCCGGCCGCGACTCCATCTGCCCGGAGCTCCGCCTGCTCGGCCTTCACGTAAGCGGTGGGATGGCAGAGTACGTGGTCGTTCCCGCTCATCGCCTTTTCCGCGTGCCCGCCGGGCTCGATCCGCGGATCGCCGCGCTCGCCGAGCCGGTCGCGGTCGTGCTGCATGGCCTGCGGCGCGCGGCCTTCACCGCCGACCAGCGCGTCCTCGTGCTCGGCGCCGGCACCGTGGGCCTCCTCGGGGTGCTGGCCGCGCGCGCCCTTGGCGCCCGCGAGGTGTGGCTCACCGCGCGGCACGCCCACCAGGCAGAACTCGGACGGGCGTTTGGCGCGACGAGGGTGCTCGGCGAAGCCGAGGCCACGCCGGCGGCCCTCGCCTCGCTCGCGAAGGCAGCGCCCTTCGACCTTGTCGTCGAGACCGTGGGCGGCAAGGCCGACACGCTGCGGGCCGCGGGCGCGGCCCTTGCACCCGGGGGCGCGGTGAGCGTCCTCGGCGTCTTTCTCGGCCCGGTCGAGCTCGACCCCTATCCGCTGCTCGTCAAGGAAGCCACCCTCGCGTGGTCCAACTGCTATGCCCGCTCCTGGCAGGGGAGCCAGCGGGCAGACTTCGAGGACGCGGTCGCCCTGGTGGACGGAAAGCGCGACCTCCTTGCGCGGCTTGTGACGCATTCCGTTCCGCTCGGCGAAGTGGAACGAGGATTCGAGATCGCCTCTGACAAGAAGGCCGGCGCCGTGAAGGTGAGCGTCCTAGCCCTCCCCTAAAAACCAGCCCCAGGAGATACGATGGAGTTCGAGCCCAGCGAGAAGGTCAAGCAGATCCAGGCCCAGCTGCTCCGCTTCATGGACGAGTACGTCTACCCCGCAGAGCGCGTTGCGGAGGAGCAGGTCGAGAAGTCGGGCAATCCCCACCACTTTCCCGAGGTCGTCCGCGAGCTCCAGGGCAAGGCGAAGGCCCTTGGGCTGTGGAATCTCTTCCTGCCCATCCCCGAGTACGGTGCGGGGCTCACGAACCTCGAGTATGCGCCGCTTGCGGAGATCATGGGCCGAAGCGCGATCGCGCCGCGTGTGTTCAACTGCGCGGCTCCGGACACGGGGAACATGGAAATCCTCGCGGAGTTCGGGACCCCGGAGCAGAAGAAGCGGTGGCTTGAGCCGCTCCTCGAGGGAGAGATCCGCTCGTGCTTCTCGATGACGGAGCCGGAAGTGTCGGGAGCGGATCCGACGGGTTTGCAGACCCGTGCGGTGCGCGACGGCGAGGAGTGGGTGATCGACGGCCACAAGTGGTACACCTCGGGCGCGATCGGGGCCAAGTTCGCGATCGTGATGTGCGTGACGGATCCGAAAGCGCCTCCGCACCAGCGCCAGAGCCAGATCATCGTCCCGACGGACAACAAGGGCTTCAACCTGATCCGCGCCGTCTCGGTGATGGGCCACGCCGGCGGAGGCGGACATTGCGAGATCCGCTACGAGAACTGTCGCGTGCCTGTGTCCAACACCCTGGGACCCGTGGGCGGCGGCTTCATGATCGCCCAGGCGCGCCTCGGCCCGGGACGGATTCATCACTGCATGCGCTGTATCGGTGCGGCCGAGCGCGCGTTTGAGATCATGTGCAAGCACGCCGTCCACCGGAAAGCCTTCGGCGGACCGCTGTCCGAAAAGCAATTCGTGCAGGATTGGGTCGCGCTCTCGCGCATGGAGATCGACCAAGCGCGGCTGCTGACGCTGTACGCGGCGTGGAAGATGGACACCTACGGCAAGGAGAAGGCGCGCCAGGAGATCTCGATGATCAAAGTGGTCGCCCCGAACATGATGATGAACGTGCTTGACCGCGCGATTCAGTGTTTGGGATCGCTCGGCATGTCCGACGACACGCCGGTCGCGGCCATGTGGCGCCAGGGACGAGCCATGCGCATCGCCGACGGCCCCGACGAGGTGCACAAGATGGTGATTGCGCGGCGGGAGCTGAAGCGCTTCGCCTAGCGGCGGGCTTCGACGGGGCCTATTTGCGCCGGCTTCCGTAGTCGCCGAACGGATCGTCACGCTCTCGCACGGCCTCGCGGAACCCGACTTCCTGCGCCCGGCGCACAAAGCGGAGCCCCTCTTCGGTGTGCCGCGCGATGCCATCAAACAGGGTGCCGAGAAGCCGGGTCTGGGCAAGGCCCATATGTTCCGCAGTCTGGTTGCAGAGCAGCTTCAGCATCACGAGCTGGTTGAGCGGCAAACGGGCGATCCGTTCGCCAAGGGCGGTGGCCCGGGCGAGGAGCTCGGCGTCTGCGACTGCCTCGAGGATCATCCCCATGCGCGCCGCCTCGGGAGCACGGATCTCGTCGCCGGTGAGCAGGTACCGCTTCGCCCGCTCGAGGCCGAGCCGATACACCCACATCGCCGTCGTCGGCGTGCCCCACACCCGCGAGGGCGGGTAGCCAAAGCTTGCGCCCTCCCCCGCAACGATGAGATCGGCGCATAGGACGAGATCCGTCCCGCCGCCGATGCACCAGCCCTGCACAGCGGCCACCGTCGGTTTGCGCGCGTACCAGAGCTTCATGTACACGTCGACGAAGCTCGACATCATCTGCAAATCCGCGACGGAATCCCATACGCGGCGGCCATGGCGCGTTCCCTGCGCAGGCTCTTCCGGCTCGAGGATCTCCTGAGCCTGGGCGGCGGTCGACCAGTCGAGCCCGTAGCCGGCGCAGAAGGCTGGACCCTCGGCCCGCAGCAGGATCACCCTTACCTCATGATCGGACTCGGCGGCGGCGATGGCGGCCGCGAGCTCGTCGCGCAGCGTGGGCGTGATCGTGTTGTACTCGCGAGCGCGGCAGAGCACGAGATGCCGCACACCGTTGGCTGTCTCCTCGCGCAGCGTCTCCATGGAACCTCAGCGTTGCCGGGGCGGATGGGAAACCTCGAGCTTCTGGGCCACCACGCGCTCGAGGTGGGAGAGGACGGCCTCGCGCCACGGTCCTTGGTCGGCCTCGCCGGCCCGGATGCGGCGCACGAGCTCTTCGTTGCGCTGCACGAGACCCGCCCGCTGGTCCGAGAGCGTCTCGGGGAGCGCCGGCGCATCTCCGAGCAGACGCGTCAGCCCCTCCCACTCGCTCCGCAGGTGCGCTTCTTGCGTCTCGAGTTCGCGGGCCACGATGGCGACCACGTTCGCGGCGACGCGGGCATGGAAGCGGCGGACGCCGTCGAGGGCGGGCACGACGTCGGCTTCGAGGAAGCGCTCGACCGCTCGCAAGAGCTCCCCGGCGTCGGGTCGGTCGTTCATGCGTTCTCCCGCATCAGGCGCAAAAGCTCGTCTTCCGACTCGGCGGTGCGCCGGCCAAGGGACGCAAGCTCGACGCTCTGCACCTTCCCATCGAGGAAGGCCCGGGACTGGTTAAGCCACACGACCGCGATGCGGAAGTTCGCAGCCACCTCCCAAAAGCGCAGCGCCGAGCAATCGACCCTCTCTCCGCCGGCGGCTTCGTAGGCGCCGACGAGCTCTTCGCGCGTGCCGATGCCCCCCGCCGGCAGGGCGTCGCTCCCGAAGCGCCAGGTGCGAGCGCACAGCCAAGCCAGGTCCTCGAGCGGATCTCNNTCCAGGCCAGGTCTTCGAGCGGATCTCCCACGTGCGCAAGCTCCCAATCGAGGACGGAGCGCAGACCCTCGCCGCCGAAGATCACGTTTCCGATGCGAAAATCCCCGTGAACCAGGGTGCGCCGGTTGCGGTCGGGAACGCGGGAGAGGAGCCAGCGCTCCGCGAGCTCGAGGACGGGGTGGGGCTCGAGCGCCAGCGTGCGGGCACGCTCGGCCGTGGCGACGACATCCGCTCGCCCCGGCGAGACATTCGGCGGTGTCGCCGGGAGACCCGCCAGCGCGGGCTCGGCAGGGTCAAGGGAGTGGATGCGGGCGAGCGTGGCGCCAAGCTGCGCGGCCATGACGCGTCTTGCGGTCGCGAACTGCGGGTCGCGGAGAAGGCGGCGAGGAAGCGTCTCTCCGGGAACATGCTCCATCAGGAAGCACGGCGAGCCCGTGACCTTCCCAGAGGGATCACAGAAGAGGACCCGCGGAACGGGCACCCCCGCCCCGGCGGCAGCACGCAGCAACCGAAACTCGAGCCCGCGGTCGGATTCCCCCACGCGGCCGGGGGGATCGCGCCTTAGCACGAGGGCACGCCGCTCGCCTCCGATCTCCACATCGAGCGACCACAGCTCGCGCGAGGCGCCGCCCGCCATTCGCCGCAGGTCATGCAGGCGCACCGCTCCCGGTGGCTCCCCGCGCTCGCGCGCGATCAGGGCACAAAGACGGGGGCCAAGCTCGTCGGCCGCGGCGCCGCTCGCCGCGGAGGGGCCGGGAGCTTCGTTCTGGCCTTCGGGCGAGGAGGTGGCCATCTGGGGACACAGGGTATCGCAACGAAGAGGTCAAACCGGGCGAGATTTCGGCCGATGAGACGACGGGGGCGGGGATGGGAGCGGCGGCCTCGGACCAGACGGAGCTAGCGGCGCACGCGGGCGGGATCTCGCGCCAGATCCTTGGCAAGGTTCTTGTGATGGGCCTCGAGCGTTCCGCCCCCGATCTCAAGCAGCTTGGCATCGCGCCAGAGCCGCTCGACCACGTACTCGCCCATATAGCCGTATCCGCCGAGGACCTGGATCGCATGGTCCGCCGCCCGCTTTCCCACCTGCGAGGCGAACAGCTTCGTCGCGTCCGCGTCGATGCGTTGTCCGGTCGCGCGCAGGTCCATGCGCCTTGCGGTGTCGTAGACATAGGTTCGAGCGGCGCGGTATTCCGCAAAGCTCTCGGCGATGTAGCGCTGGATCTGGCCGTGCTCGCGCAGCGGCTTGCCGAAGCTCTTGCGCTCGTTCGCGTAGCGGATCATCACTTCGATGCAACGCTGCGCGATTCCCAGCGACATCGCAGCCAGGGTGAGTCGCTCGACCTCGAGGTTGCGCATCATGTGGAGCGTTCCCTCCCCTTCTTGGCCGAGCCGGTGCGAGAGGGGAACGCGCACGCCCTCGAAGACCAGCTCGGCCGTGAACGAGGCCCGCATGCCGAGCTTGTCCTTCCACTTTTGACCGAGGCGAAAGCCCGCCATTCCCTTTTCGACGAGAAAGGAGCTGATCCGCTCCGGCCCCGTGGTGGCGTAGACGATGAAGACATCCCCGAGCGTGTGCTCGTCGATTCCCCCATTCGTGATGAATGTCTTGACGCCGTCGAGGACGTAGTCCTCGCCGGATTGAACGGCCCGGGTGCGGAGGGCGAGGACGTCGGTCCCGACCGCAGGCTCGGTCATGCACAGCCCGCCGATCTTGGCGCCGCTCGCGGCGTCGGGCAGGAAGTGCTTCTTCTGGAGTTCATTCCCGTTCACGGCGAGGTTCTGTGCGAACAGGACGGAGTGCGCCAGCACCGCAAGCGCAAACCCCGGATCGGAGCTCGCGAGCGCCTCGCACACCAGCACCGCGGCGCTCGCATCGAGCCCCGCGCCCCCATATTCCTCGGGCAGCGTTACGGAGAGCAGTCCGAGCTCGCCCGCGCGGTGGAAGAGGGCGAGGTTGAAGCTCTCGCTGCGGTCGTGCGCCGCGGCCTGCGGCTCGACCTCACGGGCCACGAACTGATGCAGCGTCTGCGCCAGGAGGGCGTGCTCGGGCGTCGGGACGAAGAGATCGAACTCGCGAAAGGACGCGCCCGGGCTCTCACTCATCGGTCACGAGTCTACCTGGAGAGGGCATGAGCCGCCCCCGCATCCTCGTGCTGACAAAGACCACCGCGCTCGGCGGCGCCGAGCGACTGCTGATGAACGCACTGCCGCACCTTGACCGCGAGCGGTTCGACTATCGCCTCGCGGCGTTCGACGATACGGGTCCGCTCGCGCTCGCCTGGCGCGAGCAGGGCCTCCCCGTGGAGAGGATGCCAGCGGGCCACACCTCGCTGCCCGGTCCACGCACGCTCCTCGCATTGCGCCGCACGCTCCTCCGCGAGCGGATCGATCTCGTGCACGCGCACCTGCCGGTTCCCGGCGCGCTCGCTCGGGTCGCGACCCGAGGCCTCGCCACACGGCTCGTCTACACCGAGCACAACACGCTCGACATTTACAGCCTTGCGACGCGCTGGCTCAACTCCGCGACCTACGGCTGGCAGAACGCCGTCGTGGCGGTTTCCGAGCGGGTCCGGGAGAGCGCGGTGAGCCACGTCGGGCGTCGCGCACTCCGGCGCTCGCAGGTGATCGCGAACGGGATCGACCCCGAGCAGCTCGACCGCGCGGCGGAACGGGCTCCCGACCCTGCGCCGCCGGCGCTTTCGCCCGACGCCTTCCGCGTGCTCGTCCCCGCAACCCTCGAGCATCGCAAGGGCCAGGACATTCTCATCAAGGCCATGGCGGCGCTCGCTCCACCGACCCCCTCCTCGCACCTCCCCGCCGCCCACGCATGGCTCGCGGGCGAAGGCGTCCTGCGAGGCGAGCTCGAGGCGCAGGCGCGCCGGCTTGGCATCGCCGAGCGGATTCACTTTCTGGGACGGCGCAGCGACGTGTTTGCACTCATGCGCTGTGCCGACGTCGTCGCCCTGCCCTCCCGGTTCGAGGGCCACCCCCTCGCCCTTCTCGAATCCATGGCGCTCGGCAAGCCGGTCGCCGTGAGCGCCGTGGGGGGTGTGCCCGAGACGGTGCAA
>DOUU01000444.1:7605-7819 GCA_003520425.1 Deltaproteobacteria bacterium | reverse complement strand
GGGTGGGCGGCATCTTGTCTCCTGTCCTTGGCGCGCTCAAGCCGAGGCAGGGTAAACGCCGCCTAGCGGTTCGCCAAGGCGACGCTCGAGGCGAAGAGCAGCTGCGCGCCGTAGTAGAGCGGGAGCCCGAAGAGGCGGTTCCAGGGCCCCGGAGCGAGGAAACGGTCGCGCGCCACCGCCAGGTCGGAAAGCCAGAACATGAGCGCTCCCAGCA
>DOUU01000444.1:0-7565 GCA_003520425.1 Deltaproteobacteria bacterium | reverse complement strand
ACGCAGGAAGAGGGCTCCCGCGGCGAGCGCTCCGGCGAGGGAGAGCGCGGCAAGGCCAAGGGCGGGGCCGCGCTGCGCGAAGGCAAAGGCAAAGGCCAGATGCCCGAGCCCGAACGAGACGAGCCCGGCCAAGAAGGCGCTTTTGCGCCTCGGGATCAGGAGCACGTCGCCGAGCCAGCACAGCGCGAGCGCGACAAGAACGCTCCTGCCGTAGCCCGACCTTAGGGCGCCCGAAGCGAGGCTCGCGGCGATGAATCCCGACGATGCGACGGGCTTTGCGACCCACACCCCCGCGCGCACCCCGCGCAGCTCCGCGACGAGGAGAAGGCCGACAGCGATCAGTGTGAGCCCGGCGGAGACGGCCACCAAGCCCCGATGCTAGCCTCCGCCAGCGTGGACGTCCTGCTCCTCGACCTCGACGAGACCCTCTACCCGCCGGAGCGCGGCGTTCTGCGCCGGGTGGATCAGCGCATCAACGCATATCTGCGCGAGCGCATGGGAATCCCGCGCCACGAGGTGGACGGCGTGCGGTGCGCGCTGCGCAACGCCCACGGCACGACGCTGCGAGGACTCGTGCTGCGACACCGCGTCGACCAGGACGACTATCTGCGCTTTGTGCATGGCTGTGACCTCTCGGACCTCTTGGGACCGGACCCGGAGCTCCGGGAGCTCCTGGAGCGCCTTCCTCCCCGCAAGGTGGTGTTCACGAACGCGCCGCGCGCGCATGCGCGGCAGGTGCTGCGCCTGCTCGAGGTCGAGAACGCCTTTCACGACGTCGTGGCCCTCGAAGACCTGGGCTACCTGCCCAAACCCCATCCCGAGGCCTACGGCGAGGTGCTCTCGCGGGTGGGCGCCCCCGCGAGCGCGTGCTGCCTCGTCGACGACACGCGCGCCAATCTGCTGCCTGCGAGCGCGCTCGGCATGCGGACGGTCTGGAAGGCGAAGCAGGCACGGGCCTGCGATCGCGTGCACCACGCCATCGCCGAGCTCCGCGAGCTCGAAGCGCTCTGGCGCTAGCGGGCACCCGAGAGGCCGCGATCAGCGGCTCCGGCCTTCCCCCGAAGTCCGCATCCGGACTAGGCCCTCTTGCACGACGGAGACCACAAGCGTGCCGTCGCGGGAGAAGAGGCGTCCCTGCGTGAAGCCCCGCGCCCCCGAGGCCGAGGGACTCTCCTGTGCGTAGAGCAGCCACTCGTCTGCACGGAAGGGCCGGTGGAACCACATGGCGTGGTCGAGGCTTGCCATCTGAAAGCGCGGATCGAACCACGAGATCGCGTGGGGCAGGATGGTGGTGTCGAGAAGCGTCATGTCCGAGGCGTACGCCACGACGCACTGGTGGAGCATGAGGTCGTCCGGGAGTTTCCCGTCGGCGCGGATCCACACCCGCTGGTGAGGGGGCCGCTTCTCGGGATGGAAGTAGTCGATGGGCTCGACGGGCCGGATCTCGATCGGCCGCGGTCGCTGGAGCCACTTGCGCATCTCCTCGGGCAGATCCGGAGGCGCCTTCGCAAAGCGACCCTTGCCCGCAGGCAGCTCGTCCGGGTCCGGAGTCGGCGGCATCGGGATCTGGTGCTCGAGGCCCTGCTCGGGGCGCTGGAACGATGCGGAGAGGTGGAAGATGGCCTGGCCGTGCTGGATGGCGACCACGCGACGGGTGGTGAAGCTCTTGCCGTCGCGGATGCGGTCGACCTCGTAGAGGATCGGGATCTTGGGATCTCCGGGCCGCAGGAAGTAGGCGTGGAGGGAATGCACGACGCCCTGCTCCACCGTGCGTCCGGCCGCGACGAGCGCCTGGCCCGCGACCTGGCCGCCGAAGACGCGCTGCCGGTCCTCCTGGGGGCTTCGCCCGCGAAAGATGTTGACCTCGAGCTCTTCCAAGTCGAGGATCGAGACCAGCTCGTCGAGTGCCTTCTGCGCCATGGCTCTCGGGTAGCACAGACGGCTTGAGCCTGGTGAATCGGCAGCGCTCGGGCTAGAGCTATCCCTCCCATGAAGGTGGCCAGCTGGAACGTGAACTCGGTGCGGGCCCGCGAGGCGCGGCTCCTGGCGTGGCTCGCGCGCACGCAGCCCGAGCTCGTGTGCCTTCAAGAGCTCAAGGCGGAAAACGACGTCTTCCCGAGCGCGGCCGTCGAGGCGCTCGGGTACCAGGCGGCCGTGCACGGCCAGCGCACCTACAACGGCGTGGCCATTCTCTCTCGTGCGCCGCTCACGGAGATCGAGCGGGGCTTTGGCGACGGGGAAGACGACGCACAGGCCCGCGTGATCCGCGCGCGGGTGGCCGGCATTCGCGTGTTCTGCGCCTATTTCCCGAACGGCGGCGAAGTGGGGTCGGAAAAGTTCGCGTACAAGCTGCGCTGGATGGAGCGCATGCGCCGCTACCTCGAACGCACGCTCGAAAAGAGCGAGTCGGCCGTCTTGTGCGGCGACTTCAACGTGGCGCCCGAGGATCGCGACGTCGCACGGCCCGAGGAGTGGAAGGACAGCGTTTTGTGTCATCCCGAGGCGCGCGCAGCGCTTGCGCGCATCGCGGACCTTGGCCTCGTGGACACCTTCCGCAGGCAGCACAGCGAGGGCGGCCACTACTCCTGGTGGGACTACCGGATGCTCGGATTCCCGAAGAATAACGGCCTGCGCATCGATCACATCTTTGCCACCGAGCCCCTCGCCGCGCGCTGCCAAAGCGCGGAGATCGACCGAAACGAGCGAAAGGGCAAGCAGCCTTCCGACCACGCGCCGGTCCTGGCGACCTTTTCACAATGATTTCCCCCCTGCTTCCGCCGCGGGTTTACAATCCCGGCGCAGGCGAGAGGGAGCGTGGCATGCTGCGAAGCGCAGTCGGGGCGGCGATCCTGGGCGTCTTGGGCGCCATGCCGGTCAACGCGATCGAATGCTCGAAGTGGTCTCGCCTCGGCGATGCCGAAAAGACCGAGACGCTTTACCGCATGATTCAGGCGAAGCTCGCAAGCGGGGAGTTCGGAGAGTATACGAGCGTGCGCCACGCTGCGGTCCGCCAGTGCCTCGAACAGGCCGTGCCCGGCATCCGTCAGGACTTCGACGGCACGTGCAGCCAGGGTCTTTCCGCGGACATGGAAGCACTGGACCGGATCTTCGAAGGTTACGTCGCGAGCTGTATCCCCTGATCCGTCTCCCGTGCGAAGAAGAGGTCCCTCCCCCATGCATGAGCTTGTGATTCGCGGAGGTGTCGTGGTCGACGGCACCGGAACCCCTGCGCGCGAAGGCGACGTGGCGATCGACGCTGGCCGCGTCGCTGCGGTGGGAAGGAACCTTGCCCGCGGCCGCCGCGAGCTCGACGCCCGGGGCTTTCTCGTCACGCCGGGCTGGGTCGACGTGCACACCCACTACGACGGACAGGTGACCTGGGACCCCTACCTCACCCCCTCGGGTTGGCACGGCGTCACCACCGTGGTGATGGGCAACTGTGGCGTCGGCTTCGCACCGGCCAAGCCCGAGCGCCACGAGTGGCTGATCGGTCTCATGGAAGGCGTCGAAGACATTCCGGGGACGGCGCTGGCAGAGGGCATCCGCTGGGAGTGGGAGAGCTTTCCCGAGTACCTGGCTGCGCTCGAGCGCATGCCGCGCGCCTTGGACGTGGCGGCGCAGGTTCCCCACGGCGCCGTGCGTGCCTACGTGATGGGCGAGCGCGGCGCGAAGAACGAGAAGGCAACGCCCGAGGACGTCGCAGCCATGGCGCAGATCGTGCGGGAGGCGATCGCCGCAGGCGCCGTCGGCTTTTCCACCTCGCGCACACTTCTGCACCGGGCCGTCGACGGCGAGCCCGTCCCGGGCACCTTTGCCGGCGACGAGGAGGTGCTTGGCATCGGGCGCGTGCTCGGAGAGCTCGGCCGGGGCGTCTTCGAGCTCGCCAGCGATCTCGCGCCGGAGGCTCGCGAGCTGGCCTGGATGCACCGCCTCTCCCGGGAGACCGGCCGCCCCGTCACCTTTGCGTGTCTGCAGAACGATTTTGACCCGGGTCAGTGGCGGCGCCTTCTGGCAGAAGCCTCCCGCTCCGCAGCGCAGGGCGGGCGGATGACGCCCCAGGTCGCTGCGCGACCGACAGGGCTTTTGCTCGGTCTCGAGAGCACCGCGCACCCCTTCCTCCTGCATCCCGCCTACCGTGAGGTCGCGCACCTGCCGCGGGTCGAGCGTGTCCGCGCGCTTCGGGAGCCCGAGCGCCGGCGCCGCCTGGTCGAAGAGCCGTCGCCGCAGCCGAACGCGCTCGCGGCTTTCGTTTCCAGTGCGTTCCACAGGCTCTTTCCGCTCGGGGACCCGCCGGACTACGAACCGGCGCCCGAGCAGAGTGTCGCGGCGATGGCCAAGCGCGAGGGACGCCTTCCCCAGGAGGTGGCTCTGGACCTCTTGCTCTCGCGGGAGGGACGCGAGCTTCTCTACTTTCCCCTGCTCAACTACGCGAGCGGGGACTTCGAGCCGATCCGGGAGATGCTGACGCACCCGACGGCCGTCGTGGGATTGTCCGACGGCGGCGCCCACTGCGGACTCATCTGCGATGCGAGCATGCCCTCCTTCCTCCTCACCCACTGGGCGCGTGACCGCCGCCGCGGCGCAAGGCTCCCCCTCGAGCAGGTGGTCCATGCCCAGACCCGGCGCACGGCGCAGCTCTTCGACTTCCAGGACCGCGGCGCGCTCTTGCCGGGGATGAAGGCGGATCTCAACGTGATCGACTTCGAGAGACTGCGCATTCATCCCCCGCAGATGGTGTTCGACCTGCCCGGGGCGGGGCGCCGCCTCATCCAGAAGGTGGACGGCTATCGCGCGACGGTCTGCAACGGGGAGCTGACCTTCGAGGACGGGAGGGCGACCGGCGCGCTGCCGGGCAAGCTCGTGCGGGGAGCCATGCCCGCACCCGCGCCCTAGGCGGTCCGACCGAGCACGACCACGGGAATCGGGCGCTTCGTGTTCTTCTCGTACGCCGCCCACGCCGGGTTCGCCTGCGTGAGGAGAGGCCAAAGGCGCGCGCGCTCCGCCGGGCTCGCGAGCCGGGCCTTTGCCTGAAGGGTCTGCGCTCCCACCTGCACCTGCGCCTGCGGGTCTTGCTGGAGGTTCCGCCACCAGGCGGGATCCACCTCTTGCCCCCCGTTTGACGCGACGACCACAAAGTCATCGCCGTCCGCGAGATAGGCCAGGGGGACGGTGCGGCGCAGGCCGCTTTTGCGGCCCACGGTGCTGAGGAGCAGCATGGGAATGCCTGCCAGCCGGGCGCCCAGCCGGCCGCCGCTCAAGCGATACACCGCCCTGTGAATGCGCGTCACGTTTCGCCACTTGGCCATGGGGGTGCCTGCTCCGTGGGCGCCCGCTCGGGCGCCGGAGCGAGCGTAGCGCGGACGGGCGGAGGCGGTCGGGTCCGCCTTCTCCCTAGCGCCGGATGTACCCGAACAGGTGTCCCGCCACGTTCCGCAGCTGGATCTCTTCCGAGCCCTCGGTGATGCGGTAGCGGCGGTGGTGGCGGTAGATGTGCTCGAAGGGCTTCGCGCGTGTGTATCCGATCCCGCCGTGGACCTGCATCGCGCGGTCGGCGGCGTTGCAGGCCAGGAGATTGGCGCGGTAGTTCGCCATCGAGACGCGGTCGGAGACGTGGAGCTGGTCCTGGCGGTCGAGCTGCCAGGCGGTCTTGTAGACGAGATTTCGCACCAGCTCCGCCTCTGTGTGAAGATCGGCCAGCGGAAACTGGATGGCCTGGCGCTCCGCGAGGGGAACCCCCCAGGTCTTGCGCTCGCGCGCGTACTTCACGCTCTCATCGATGCAGTACTGGGCGACGCCCACCCCGGAGGCGGCCTGGCGGATGCGGTTCTCGTGCACGAAGTGCTGCGCGAGCCGCAGGCCCTCGCCCACCTCGTGGACGACGGCGGAGTGCGGCACGCGAACGCCTCGCAGGATCACCTCGGCATGATCCGTGGGCATGTTGAAGGTCCAGTGGTAGTAGGGGATCTCGAGGCCCTTTGCGTCCGTCGGCACGAGGAAGGCCGTGATGCCTTTGGCGTCCCCGGGCTTGCCCGAGGTGCGGGCAAAGACGAGGTCGTGGGTCGCGTGATTCATTCCGCTGTTGAAGCGCTTCGCGCCGTCGATCACCCACTCTTGGCCGGCCCGGACCGCCTGCGTCTCCATCCAGGTGGCGTCGCTCCCGTGATCCGGCTCCGTGAGGCCGAAGGCAACGCGCACCTCTCCGGTGATCATCGGTTCGATGAGCGCCCGCTGCTCCCCTTTTGCGTAGGCATGGAACATCTGGACGATCGGGAAGTTCCCCACCACGGACGATTCGTTCTGCAGATCGTTGTGCAGGCCCAGCCCCTTGTGGGCGAGGTGCTCGCGGATGATGGCCATCCCGAGGTTCCCGCCGCCGCTCCCGCCGAGCTCCTTGGGAAGGGACCAGCGCAGAAAGCCCGCACGATCGGCGCGCCTGCGCATCTCGGCGAGGAGCTCCTCCCACTCCTTGCGCGGCGTTCCGTCCGCGTCCCAGTTGGTTCGTGCATTCTCGCGTCGGTGGTCGAAGTACTGGCGGTTCGCGTTCTCGAGCGGGCGAATCTCCGTCTCGATGAAGGCGTCGAGCGAACCGAGTGTGGCGAGGATCTCCGAGGGGATCGCAAAATCCATGGCTGCCTCCGGGCTTGCGGTCCACGCTACCGCGCCGCCCGGAGCCTGTCGCCCGGGCTACTCGTGCAGCCTGCGCAGCCCGCGCCGCAGGAGCAGGAGTGCCCGCAGGTGGAGCGCGCGGATCCTCGATTCGCTAAGGCCCAAGGTCTTGCCCGCCGCTTCGAGGCTCAGTTCCTCCCAGTAGAGGAGCGACACGACCGCGCGTTCCCGGGACGGAAGGCGCGCCAGCGCGTCGGCCACGGCCTCCTCCGCCCTCCCGCGCCCGAGGAGCTGAAACGGGTCGGCCTGATGGGCGTGACGCTCGGCGTGGGCTGCTTCGTCCCACGGTTCGGCGGAAGGGTGGAGCGGCGCTTCGAACAGGAGCCAGCGCAGGCGCTCGAAGCGTTCGGGCGCAAGCCCCAGGGCCTCGGCGACCTCTCCGGGCTCTGCCCGCCGCCCTTCTCGTCTTTCGACGGCGCGCTCTGCGCTTTCCAGGTGCCGTCGCCGCTCGCGGATCGTGCGCGGCACCCAATCCATCGCGCGCAGCTGGTCGAGCACAGCGCCCCGGATCCGGATCTCCGCGTAGGAGGCGAAGCTGCAGCCGAGCTTCGGATCGAAGCGCCGCGCTGCGTCGATCAGCCCGAGCACGCCGCCGTGCACGAGCTCCTCGCGGTCGAGGTGCGGCGGCAGCCGCGCGCCAAGGCGCTGCACGATGCCGCGAACGCGCGGGAGGTGTTCTGCGACGAGTTGCTGCTGGCGAGCGCCGCGGGCCCCGCGCGCCTGTGCCTGCTGTTCCATTCCCCCCTCCGAGCTGCCGGCAAAGTGCAGGACATCGAGGGGAGCTGCCGTGATCCTCGTCACAGGTTGCGCAGGCAGACGAGGACCTGCATCGAAATGTCAGCGCTTGCTCACGCTCGTGTGCGCCGCTTACTCCGCGCAGTAGCGCAGGAGGTCGAGGC
>DOUU01000150.1 GCA_003520425.1 Deltaproteobacteria bacterium | reverse complement strand
TTTATTGGTGTAGTAAGGCGTGAGCCGAGCCCACAGCTCCTCGGCGCGATCGATACGCTTCTGTACGGGCTCCGTTACCAGCTGTTTGCGTCCGTTCTCACGGGCATCTCGGGCTAAGGAGCCGATGCGGTCGTAAATCGGCTGCGTCGCGTCGAGACCCTCACCGGATTTGAGCTGACGCATGAGTTCCTGCGTCTCGCTCTCGAGTAGGCGCAGTTCGTCCTCTAGGCGGAAGCGCGCATTTTCCTGCATCGAAGCGATGGTCGTGGGGGGTTGCTTTCTGAACTCGTCGCGCACACCCGACACGGCTTCCGCCAGCTCGCTGGCGATCTGCGTGACCCTCTGCTGGTCCCAGGGCTGCTGCGCGGCGAGAATCGGGGTGGACGTAAGCGTCAAGACGCCGGCCGCGGCCCAGGCAAGATACGCGCGCAGTCGGTAGAGCGACATNNAAGAACAGCGAGCGCGAGCCTCGCTTCGCACTGGTTCAAGATAGTGCTGGCGACGCTGCGGTCCAGGGAGGTGGTCGCGCGCCGCTGCTTTTCAGGACTCGTGATTCGTCTAGTTTCGCCAAAAGCGAAGCGCTCCAAAGGGAAGAAACAGTCATTGTTTCCCGGCTGTGCGGGCAGCGGAGGCTCAAGCCCGAAAGGTGATACAGCNNNACATCGTGGAGAAGCCGCGGGTCCGGCTGGCTGCAACAACCCGACACCTACCGCGGAACACCGGGTAGTGCGGAACGAGCTCTGAGGATACGCACCGGCCATTAGCGCGTGCCAAGGAGGTACAGCTCTCGGAGGTCGCGGCGACGCTCCGACTCGCTGGCCGCGCTCAGTCGCGCCTCGGAAACGGCGCGAATCTGGATCCCCGTCAGACGGTCTGACGGAGATCTGCCCTCCGCTTGAATGACAACGACGATCACTCACTCGCCCGAACGCGGAAAGCCGCTCACCTGATCGAGAGTCTATCGAGGCCAGCGCGGTCTGTGGGACGCAGCGAGTAAGAAGAGAAGCCGGAGGCAAGAGGCCTGCTGCTGTGGGAAACTGGGTAGCCACCTGTGGAGGAGGGGAAAATGCAACCGTCCGCGATCCTCTTCGATCTCGACGGGACGCTCGTCGACAGCGTGTACTATCACGTGCTCGCGTGGCGAGAGGCCCTTGAGGAGGCGGGTATCGAGCTCGCAGTCTGGCGCATCCATCGAAAGGTCGGGATGAGTGGTGGCCTGCTCGCTCAGGCTCTATTACGCGAAACCGGGCGCGTGCTCGATCCTGATTTGATCGACTCTCTCCAACGGACGCACGCCGCAGCCTACCGTCGCTTCGACGACCGGGTCCAGCCCCTTCCGGGTGCCCGGGACCTCCTAGCCCACTTGACGACGCTCGGCGTACCGTGGGCAATCGCAACGAGCGGGCGTCTTGAAACCGCTGCCGTCGCACTCTCTGTGCTCGGCGTTGAAAAAAGAGTTCCGGTGGTCACGCGCGACCTCGTACCACACGCGAAGCCCGATCCCGACCTTTTCATCGAAGCTGCGCGCAGACTGGGCGTCCCCATAGCAGACGCCGTGGTCGTTGGGGACAGCGTGTGGGACCTGCTCGCGGCCCGCCGTGCGCACGCGCTCGGGGTAGGGCTCCTCTCGGGAGGCTATGGGGAGGATGAGCTTACGACCTCGGGGGCGTATCGAGTGTACGAGGATCCGCGCGACTTGCTGCGCCACCTGGACGAGATCGGCCTGCGATCGCTCGAAGTCTGAAAGTTTTCGTCTCGAAGAACCGGAATCCTCAAAACTCGGAGGGAACAACTGAAGGGAACCTGCGCCTTTACCTCGAGTAGGTGGGAATCTCTTGGCAAGGCTCAGTTTCAAATACAGAGTCGGGCGCCGCCCCTTAGGCCCACGATTTGTCCCACGAGCGCTTAGGTGTCAAAGGATGTGGCCTCCTCCGTGGCGACGGTCGTGTCGATGGTCGTCGTAGCCGGGAGGCCCAAGAGTAGCCCGCAGACTGTTGGCTGGATTGCAACTGACGGACAATTGAAGGTGCCCGTCATCAAGAGCTCGGCCGTGGCACCGCCGCCCCCCCTCTTGCATGGATCTTTTCGAATTTCGCTACAGCCAGGCATGTCGGTGGGCCGTTGCGAGTCGCTCGATCCCAATCTCGAGGCGCAGCAGGGTCAAGTCGCCGCGCGGCGCGACCGCGCCGTCGATCAGGCCTACCGCGCAAGAATGCTCGCAGTGGCGCGTTGTCCGAGCTTCTCCAAGAAAGGCAGAGCAGCAAGGCGACAGGAAGTGCGCAGCTTTGTCAGCCTTGCGGGTAAACCGGCCCCTCATCAAGTGGCCTCGAGCTCCTGGATGCCGGCGCGATATCACGGTTATGTGTTCTCAATATGGGTCCGGCCGGATTCGGTGGCCTTCCCCTTCATTCAATCGCGAATGATACTGGAGGCTTCAAAGCCGAATCCGACTGTTGCCAGATCAAGATTTCGTGCAGGATCCCCATGTCGTGGAAGGACTCCTGAGGTTACTGGGCGGCCGTCTTTGTCCCGGTGGCCGCCGTGGGCTCGCCTCCCTCGGACGCGCGTGGATGAGCAGGCGGAGAGGCTGTCGAGATTCCGGAGGTCAAGCGAGGCTCACCGACCGGCGAAAGCGCGCGAGCGCGCCGACGAAGGCGACTGTGCCGATCGCGACCAGCGCGCAGAGCTGCGGCCAGACCACGTCGAGGCCCGCGCCCCGGTAGAGGATTGACTGCGCCAGGCTCACGAAGTGTGTCGTCGGAGCGAACAGCATGAAATCCCGCACGGCCTCGGGCATGCTCTCGCGCGGCGTCACTGTCCCCGAAAGAATATTGAAGGGCAGGACCACGAGGATGATCAGCAGGCCGAGCTGCGGCATGCTGCGCACTATCGTCGCGAGCAGGATCCCGATCGACGTCGTCGAGAAGAGGTGGAGCGCCGTCCCGAGCAGGAAGAGCGGAATCGATCCCGCAACCGGAACGCCGAGTGCGCCCTGCACCACGAGCGCCAGCGAGAGCGCCGCAGTGACGAGTACGACGAGGCCGTTGGCCCAGACCTTGGCGGCCATGATCTGAAAGGCCGAGAGCGGCATCACCATCAGGTGCTCGAGCGTGCCGTGCTCGCGCTCGCGGATCAGGGCTGCTCCGGTTAGGATGATCGAGATCAGGGTGACCTGGTTGATCACCTCCATTACGCCCCCGAACCAGACTCCATCGAGATTCGGGTTGAACATGACGCGCGTCACCAACCTGATCGGAGGCTTCGCCGCCTTCCCGCTTTCACGCATGAACTCGTCGAGCTCGTCGTGCACGATGTTCTGGATGTAGCCCGCCCCGATGTAAGCCTGGCTCATTCGTGTGGCGTCGATGTTCACTTGGATCTCGGGCTCTCTTCCCTGCAGCACGTCCCGCTGGAAGTTGGGTGGGATGTCGAGCACGAAGGTGTAGAGCCCCGCGTCCAGGCCGGGGTCGAGCTCGGCATCCGCGATTCGGGCCGGCGTCTTGAAGCGCGGGGGGTAGAACGCCGTGATGATGCGCTCGGAGAGCTGCGAGCGGTCGTGGTCCACGACCGCGATGGGTGCGTTGCGGAGCTCGTGGCGGGTAGCCTTCGCGGCCGTATAGACCATGAGCGAGAATGAGGCGGCGATGAGGCCGAGCAGCACCGGATCGTGCCACAGGCTTCGCAGCTCCTTCACGCCGAGGCGCCAGATCTTCCAGAAGCCGCCCACGGCTAGCGCCCCTGCTTCCGCAGCAGCGCGAGGCTGAGAAGTACGTAGCATGGAGTGAAGGCCGCGATCGCGAGCATGTCGGGCACGAGCTCGTGGAAAGCGAGCCCCTTGGAGAAGGCTCCCCGGCACAGCGTGATGAAGTAGGTGGCAGGAAAGACCCTGCCGACGACCGTGCCTAGTCCCTCGATCGACGACACGGGGTGGATGAGGCCGGAGAACGAGACCGTCGGCACCAGGGTGAGGATGGCCGCAGCGGCGAGCGCGGCGACCTGGGTGCTCGTGAAGCTGGAGAACACGAGGCCGAGTGCCGTCGTCCCCATCACGTAGAGCAGGGCGCCGAGCGTGAGACCGAGGAAGCTGCCCTTCACCGGCACGCCGAAGTAGAAGACGGAGAGCGCAACCAGCGTGAGGTAGCTCACCATGGCGAGGGCCGCGTATGGGAGCTGCTTGCCGAGCAGAAACTCGAAGCGCGTCACCGGCGTGACATAGAGGTTCGTGATAGAGCCCAGCTCCTTCTCGCGCACGACGCCGAGAGCCGTCAGCATGGCGGGCAACATAACGAGCAGCAGCGGGATCACCGCCGGCACCATGGCGACGATGCTCACGAAGCCCTGGTTGTAGCGGTAGCGGAGCTCGAGATCGGCGAAGGTCAATTCCGCCGGCGTCTCCCGCTGGACACCTCGCCGCCCGTGAACCGCCATGCCCTCGCGGCGTGCGAGATCCTGCAGGTATTTCAGGTGCACGCCGTGCACGTAGCCGCGGATCGTCTCGCCGCGGAATGGCATCGCCCCGTCGATCGCCACGCCCGCTTCCACGGAGCGGCCTGCGCGCAGGTCACGGCCGAAATCAGGCGGAATCCCGATCGCGACGGAGATGTCGTCGCTGCGCATGCGCCGATCCAGCTCGGCGCCGTCGGCAATCGAAGGGCGCTCCTTGAAATAATGCGATCCCTCGAAGGCCCGCGCGTAGTCGCGGCTCTCGGGGGTCCCGTCCTGATCGAGCACCGCGAAGCGCACGTTCTCCACGTCGAGACTCAGGCCGAAGCCGAAGATCAGCATGAGGAGGAGCGCGCCGCCAACCGCGAAGCTGATGCGAATCGGATCGCGCAGCAGCTCCAGGCTCTCGCGCCGCGCGTAGGCGAAGAGGCGCCGCGGCGAGAACGCCCTGCGCTGTGTGGGCACTCGGGCCGCGGGCTTCGCCTCGGGAGCCGGCGCCTCGGTGCTCCTGCCGACCGCCTCCTCGAGATAGGAGATGAACGCCTCCTGGAGCGAGGCGGCGCCGCGCGC
>DOUU01000009.1 GCA_003520425.1 Deltaproteobacteria bacterium | reverse complement strand
CCTCCGCTTTGCCGCGGCCCTGGCGCTCGGGGTGCTGCTCGGGCTCGAGCGAGAGCGCGCGAAAGCCGAGGCGAGCTTCGCCGGCGTCCGCACCTTCGGACTGATCGCGCTCGCGGGCGGCGTGGCCGCGTTTCTAGACTCCACTCTCGGCCGGCCATGGATCGCTCTCGCGGTCTTCCTTGCCTTCGCCGGCCTCGTGATCGTCTCCTACGCCGTGACCGCCCAACGCGGCGAGATCGGGATGACGACCGAGATCTCCGCGCTGCTCGCCTACCTGCTCGGCTTCCTGTGTGTGGGCGGCTATGTGCTGACCGCAGCCGGGCTCGCGGTCGCGAGCGGCGCTGTCCTCGCCCTGAAAGAGTGGCTTCACCGCCTGGCAGAGCGCATCGAAACCGCGGACATCGAAGCGACCCTCAAGTTCGCGATTGTAAGCGTGATCATCCTGCCGCTCGTCCCGAACAAGAACTTTGGGCCACCGCCGCTTGACGTGATCAACCCCTACAAGATTTGGCTGATGGTCGTGCTGATCTCCGGGCTCAACTTCGCAAGCTACCTGCTGGTGAAGGGAGTCGGCACCGAGCACGGGATTGGCCTCACGGGTCTGCTCGGCGGCCTCGTATCGAGCACGGCGGTGACGCTCGGCTTTGCCCAGCGGAGCCGCCAGCAACCCCATCAAGTCTCGGCCCTCGCTCTCGGCATCCTCGTGGCGTGGACCGTGATGTTCGTCCGTGTCGTGGTGCTTGTGGCAGCTGTCCACGCCGAGCTCGCGCCGCGGATCGGGCTCGCAATGGCGGCCTTTGGGGTCCCGAGCCTCCTCATCTGCGGGGTGCTCTGGCGGCGCCAGCGCTCGACGGGGACCGCCGCCACGAGGGCCGGTGAAAACCCTTTCGAGCTCGGCGAGGCGATCCGGTTCGGCCTCCTCTTCGGTGCGATCACCTTCGCGGCCAAGGCTGCGCAGGTCTACCTGGGAGATGCGGGCCTGTACCTTGCGGGAGCCATCGCAGGGCTGACCGACGTAGACGCGATCACTCTGTCCATGGCCCAGCTGGCGCGTGCCGAAGGGGCTAACGCCGGTTCGGCGTCGCTCACGATCGTGATCGCCGTTGCATCGAACACACTCTTCAAGGCCGGCATGGTGACCTTCCTGGGTGGACGGGGCCTCAGACGGATCATCGTTCCCGCAGCGGGTGCGATCATCCTAGCGGTCGCGTTCAGCGCGGCGTGGCTGCGCTGAACGCACGTGTTCCCATAAGGTCCGAGGAAACCTGGCTGTCGAGCCCGCGCACTTTGGTCCCGCAGCCCTACCTCCTTGCAGCGAAGCTCGACGAAGCCTGCTTCGCGGACGAGGCTTGAGACGGTGGGCAGTCACGGTGAAATGGCTGGCGCAGTCGCGCTGTTTCGATGCGGGGTGTTCCTCCTTCAAGGATCACGTAGACCTGGTGCTCATCGATCCAGGTGTCACCGCGCGCGCGGCGAGTGACAGCGCAAGGAACAGTGCAATGCGAGCGCGCATGTTTGGCCTCCCCGCCGACCCATCAGGTCGAACGGCTCCAGACTCAAATGGATCACACGGATCCGCGGGTGTTCGGGGTCCGACAAGGTCCAGGTGACCAGTCCCAGAAGCTTTCCCGCATCGCAGGGCCGTGGGCAGCCGGGAGGCATGGCCGATTTCGGAGGCATACACTGGATATTCTTGGCGACGCATCCGACAGCTCGGGCTGAAGCGGAGCAAGCCACCTTTGCTGTCTTCGCTTCGGCTCGCCCTCGAAGGAGTGATCAAGTGCGATTGGGAACGCGCTGGTTTTGGGCGGCTGGTCGTTCGTTGGCCGTGCTCGTCACACTCGCGGGCTGCGCCAGTCTGGCCGTGAACCCATGCGACACGGTCGCGGACCGCGACGGCAAGTATCTCGGCCGCTTCTTCCTGGGCGTGTCCACCCTTGGGCTCTCGGAAGTGACGATCCAGCGGGAGGAGGTACGCCAGGCCTACGAGGTGGCGGCTCAGGGCTGCCCTGCGCCGGCGGGTGTGCGAGTCGTGTCGGCTTCGGTACCGGAATCCGGCCAATCCGTGGCGCTCGGCACCCTCATCAACGGCGCGCCATGGGCGATTGCCATCTATCTGAACCAGGACCCGGATGTGCCCGGGGCGGCACCGTTCACGATCCTCTTTCCAGGGGCCGACATCCGGCTGGCCTTCCAACCAGGACAGCACCGCCTGGTGGCGCGCCCGACTGGCGCGGCGTCCGGCGACCTGCCCAGGGTCACCTGGAGCCGCCAGATCGAGATCGACCCCCGAGTACGAGGATTCAAGCTCGAATTCAACCCGGCGGATTTCAAGTGAGATGAGGTCCGCGACGCCTGCAGACGGACCCGCAGGGCTTGATTGCCTGCCTCCGTTCTCGGACCCGATCGGAAAGGAGGGGCCGATGAGGACCCCGCGAGTTGGAATCCAAGCTCGCGGCATCAACTCTTGCCCCCAGAATCGACTTGACCCTTGGAGATTCTACGCCCCGCGTTCCAAACCCTGCGACCGACTGTCAGCCATGATTTTTCCGTCTGGCCCTGGGGGGACCTTCGCACAATGCCGCAGTTCTATTGATTTGCGGCGCGGTTTCCAACTCTTTCTGCCCTCACGAGCGCGGTGCCCGGGTCGGGCATCGGAGCCCCTCATGGAGCCCGCGAGCGACCCGGCACCGCCTCGCGTCGCTACTTCTTGACCTTGATCTTCACGCCCCCCGCATCGAGCGAGAGCTTCAGGCCTTGCGTGGTGGAGACACTATCGATCACGACACCA
>DOUU01000032.1 GCA_003520425.1 Deltaproteobacteria bacterium | reverse complement strand
ACGCGGCTGCAGGTGGAGCACACCGTCACCGAGGCCGTCACCGGGCTTGATCTCGTCGAGTGGCAGCTGCGGATCGCCGGCGGCGAGCCGCTTCCCCTGTCGCAGGACGAGGTGCGGCTCGAGGGACACGCCATCGAGGCGCGCGTCTGCGCCGAGGACCCCGAGCGCGGCTTCGCTCCCGCGCCCGGCCGGATTGAGCTTTTCCGTCCGCCCTCTGGCCCGGGCATCCGCGTGGACACCGGGGTCTCCGAGGGCGATGTCGTGCCGGCGGAATTCGATTCGATGATCGCCAAGATTGTGGCTCATGGTCGCACGCGCGAGGAGGCGCACGCGAGGCTGCGGCGCGCCCTCGCCCAGAGCGCCGTCGTGATGCGTGACGGCGCCACAAACCGCACGTTCCTGCTCGCGCTTCTCGACCGGCCCGAGGTGCGGCAGGCCACGGCGGACGTCGGCTGGCTCGACGGGATGTCGCTCCTCCCCGAAGACGTGCCGCAGGCGAACGCGGACGTGGCGCTCCTCGTGGCGGCGATCGAGGGCTACGACGCTGACTTCGCTGTGGAGCGGGCGCAGTTCTATGCGGCTGCCGCGCGCGGTCGACCGGTTTCGAGAGACGAGGTCGGTCGCTACGTGGATCTCCGGCATGCCGGCCAGCTCTATCGCGTCCGAGTCCGGCGCCTCGATGCGCGTCGCTACACCGTGGCGCTCGATGGAGCGCATCTAGAAGCCGAATTTGAGCGCCTCGACGCTTTCGAGGGACGGCTTGCCTGTCGCGGCCGCTCGCATCGCGTGCTCTCCATCGCCCAGGGCGTCGAGTATCGGGTCGAGGTCGGCGGCACCGAGAGCCGCTTCGCGCGGGACGACGGCGGCACTGTACGCGCGCCGGCACCTGCGGTCATCCTCGCAATCAGCGTACGGGAGGGTGACCTCGTCCGGGCCGGCGATCGCCTCGTGACGCTCGAGGCGATGAAAACAGAGCTGCCGCTCGACGCGCCGTTCTCGGGGCGAGTGCGCGAGGTGCTCGTGACGAGCAACGTTCAGGTCGCAACGGGCACGCCCCTTCTCGTGCTCGAGGCGGCGCACGACGCCGTAGAGGAAGTATCGGCTACTGAGCGCATCGCTTTCCCGCTCCCGCTGCCTGAAAACGGCGCCGGGCGCCCCTTGGCGGGTCTGCGCGCCGCCCTCGCAGATCTCCGGCGCCTGCTCCTCGGTCTCGACGTCGAGCCTGCGGAGACGCTGGCGCGTGTCACCGAGTATCGACATCTGGCGGACGCGCTCGGGGGCGATGACGAGACGCTGATCGCGGAAGAGCTAGAGCTGCTCGGTCTCTACGCGGACGTCGCGGCGCTGTTTCGGCGACGCGGTGACGCAGACGAGCGAGCGGCAACGGGCGGATATCTGAGCGCTGAACAGCAGTTCCTGAGCTTCCTCCGGTTCCTAGGCTCGGACGGTCGGGCGTTGCCGGCGGCGTTTCTCGACCGCCTGATGCGCGCGCTCCGGCACTACGGTGTGGAGACTCTCTCTCGTTCGGAGGCGCTCGAGAACGCACTCCTTTGGATCTACAAGGCGCACCAGCGCGCAGAGGCCACCGCCCAGGTCGTGGTGAGCGTCCTCGGCCGGCTGCTCGACGGGTCGGAGCGCCTCGCGCCGCGTCTCGGCGAGACCCTGCGTGAGCCGCTCGATCGCCTGATCGCGGCGTCCCAGGGCGGCCTTCAGGCGGTGAGCGATCTCGCCCGGGAGCTGCGGCATCGCTATCTCGACGAACCCCTGCTCGAAGAGGCGCGGCGCCACCAGTATTCTGAAGTCGCGAGGACGCTCGACCGGCTCGAGCCTGACTGCTATCCGCCGGACCGCGCCGCGATCATTGCGAGCCTCGTCGAGTGCCCGCAGCCCCTTGTGACGGTGCTCGCGGCGCGGCTCGCACAAGCGCCGCCCCCGCTTCGCACCTTGCTGCTTGAGGTGATCACCCGCCGCTACTATCGCATCCCGCTGGAGGACCTGCGCGGCATCGACATCGAGGGCCTCTGCATCACCGCTACGAGCTACACGCAGGGCGGACTCCGCTGTCAGCTCTTTACGACGTGGGCTCTCGAAGAGGATTTCCCGCTTGCCGCCGGTGTGCTCGAGCCACTGATCTCCGCGGTGCCTTCGAATATTGACGTCGTGGTCGACTTTTACCTCTGGCGCCGCGCACCGCCCCTCGCCCAGGAGGAGGGAGCGGCCGAGATGCGCGCCGCTGTGAACGCGGTGTGCTGGCCGCGCGCGCTACGCCGCCTGTGCATTGTGGTGGCTGGACCGGATCGCCCCCTCGGCATCGCGGGCCTGCAGCACTTCACCTTCCGCCCCAGCGCAGACGGCTACGTGGAGGACCGGATCTACCGCGGGCTGCACCCGATGATGGGGAAGCGCCTCGAGATCTGGCGACTCAGCAACTTCGAGCTCGAGCGTCTACCCTCCGTCGAGGATGTGTATGTGGTGCGAGCCAGCGCGCGGGAGAACCCAAAGGACGAGCGTCTGTTCGCCTTCGCGGAGGTGCGCGACGTCACAACCGTGCGCGACGCCGGGGGTCGCGTGGTCGCGCTGCCATCCTTCGAGCGCATGTTCACGGAGGCGCTGGCGGCGATCCGCTTGGAGCAGACGCGGCGCGCGCCAGCAGCGCGCCTACAGTGGAACCGGATTTTCCTCTACGTCTGGCCGCCCGTAACGTTCCGTGTGGACGAGGTGCACGATGTCCTGCGCCGGCTGGCGGCGGGCACGGAGGGCTTGGGCCTCGAGAAGGTTGTTGTGCGCGCGCGACTCCTCGAGCGGGAAACGGGCGAGCTCCGCGACACCGAGTTGCACGCGGCCCCGGCCGGCCGAGCCGGCTTCACAATCTCCCAGCACGCTCCGAGCGAGGCCCCCCTCAAGCCTCTTGGGGTGTATGAACAGAATGTCATCCGGATGCGTCGGCGCGGCCTGCCCTATCCGTACGAGACCCTCCGTCTGCTCACGCCGCCGCGCGCTGACCACCACGCGGAGTTCCCGCCGGGCGAGTTCGAAGAGTACGACCTCGACGCCGAGAGCCGCCTCGTCCCCGTGGAGCGTCCACCCGGACAGAACACGGCGAACCTTGTGGTGGGCGTAATCCGCAACTTCACTGCGACCCACCCCGAGGGCATGGCACGCGTCATCTTGCTAGGCGATCCGAGTCGGAGCATGGGCGCGCTCGCGGAGCCCGAGTGCCGTCGCATCCTCAGCGCGCTTGATCTCGCCGAGCGCCTCAGGCTGCCCATCGAGTGGTTCGCGCTCTCCTCCGGTGCGCGCATCTCGATGGAGAGTGGGACGGAGAATATGGACTGGATCGCACGCGTGCTGCGCCGGATCATCGAGTTCACCCAGCGCGGCGGCGAGGTCAATGTGGTCGTCGACGGCATCAACGTCGGTGCGCAGCCGTATTGGAACGCCGAGGCCACGATGCTCATGCACACGCGCGGCATCCTCGTGATGACCCCTGCGGGCACCATGGTGCTGACGGGCAAGCAGGCCCTCGACTATTCGGGCGGCGTGTCTGCGGAGGACAACCAGGGCATCGGCGGATACGAGCGGGTGATGGGGCCGAATGGCCAGGCGCAGTACTGGGCGCCGGACCTCGTGGCCGCCGCACATGTCCTGTTCCGCCACCACGACCATTGTTACGTGTCGCCGGGCGAACGCTTCCCACGCCGCCGGAGCACCAGCGATCCCTTCGACCGGGACGTGAGCGGCTTCCCGCTTGGTGATCCCGCACAACACGGGGGCTTCGAATACCTCGGGGACGTCTTCAGTGAGGAGCGCAATCCCGGGCGCAGGAAGCCCTTCGAGATCCGTGCGGTCATGGCGGCGGCGATCGACCAGGATCACCCCCCCCTCGAGCGCTGGGCGGCGATGCTGCACGGCGAGATCGCCGTCGTCTGGGATGCCCATCTCGGCGGCCAGCCGGTGTGCCTGCTCGGCATCGAGGCGCGGCCGCTGACTCGCCTCGGGTTCGTCCCAGCCGATGGTCCCGATCAGTGGACCGCGGGCACCCTCTTCCCAATCGCCTCGAAGAAGGTGGCGCGCGCGGTGAACGCCGCGTCCGGCAACCGACCGCTCGTTGTGCTCGCAAGCCTCGCTGGTTTCGACGGGTCGCCGGAGTCCATGCGGAAGCTCCAGCTCGAGTACGGCGCCGAAATCGGCCGGGCCGTCGTGAACTTCCTCGGACCGATCGTCTTCTGCGTGGTGTCACGCTATCACGGCGGCGCCTTCGTCGTGTTCTCGCGCACGCTCCATGACAACTTGCAGGTGGCGGCGCTGGAGGGCTCTTACGCCTCGGTGATTGGCGGGGCGCCCGCCGCCGCGGTGGTCTTTGCTGGCGAGGTGGATGCGCGCACCCGTGCCGACCGCCGGCTCCAGCGTCTCGAAGAGGAGATTGGCGAGGCGGACGAGGGGGATCGGGGCCGCCTGCGCGCGCGCTGGCACGAGCTCTTCCGCAGTGTTCGCGCGGAGAAGCTCGGCGAAGTGGCGGATGAGTTCGATCGCGTGCACAGCGTGCATCGAGCTCTCGAAGTTGGCGCGATTCACCGTATACTTCCGCCCGCGAACCTGCGTTCTTATCTCATCGACGCAGTGGAACGCGGCATGGCTCGGGTGGAAAA
>DOUU01000310.1 GCA_003520425.1 Deltaproteobacteria bacterium | reverse complement strand
CCGGTGATGAACATGTAGCTCGTGCTTTTCACCATCACGATGAAATCCGTCATCGCAGGTGAATAGACGGCGCCCCCGGCGCAAGGTCCGAGAACGGCGGAGATCTGGGGGATCACCCCCGAGCACAGGACGTTGCGAAGGAATACGTCGCCGTAGCCGCCGAGGGAGACGACCCCCTCCTGGATGCGGGCGCCCGCACCGTCGTTGAGGCCGATCACCGGCGCCCCGGTCTTCAGCGCGAGATCCATGATCTTGCAGATCTTCTCCGCGAACGCGCCGGAGAGGCTGCCTCCGAACACGGTGAAATCCTGCGCGAACAAGAAGACCTGGCGCCCGTCGATCTTGCCGTGCCCGGTGACGACGCCGTCTCCCAGGTACTTCTGCTCCGCCATTCCGAAATCAGTGTTGCGGTGAACCTTGAAGCGGTCGGTCTCGACGAAGGTCCCGGGATCGAGCAAGAGCTCCACGCGCTCCCGGGCGGTCAGCTTCCCGGCCTGGTGTTGGCGCTCGATGCGCTCCGCGCCGCCTCCGAGGGCGGCGCGGGCGTTCATTTCATCCAGTCTCTTGATCTTCTCGTCAATCGACATGCGGGGCGTTCGTCGCGCTCACAGCTGCGCGAGTTCGCGCGCGGTCTGCTCGAGGCGGGCCCGATAGGACACGAGGTCCACGGGCGCGCGCGCCACGCCGGTCTCCATGGCCGCCTTCGCCACGGCCGGCGCGACGTGGAGGAGCACCCGCGGATCGAAGGGCTTGGGAATGATGTAGCCCGGGCCGAACTCGAACTTCTCCCCCGGATAGGCGTGCACCACGGCGTCCGGAACGCCGTCCGCGCCGCGCCGCGCGAGCTCGGCCAGGGCCTTCACCGCGGCCTGCTTCATGGGCTCGTTGATCTTGCGGGCGCGCACGTCGAGCGCGCCCCGGAAGATGAAGGGGAAGCCAAGGCAGTTGTTCACCTGGTTCGGGAAGTCCGAGCGACCGGTCGCCATGATTGCGTCCTTGCGCACCTCGGCCACTTCCTTCGGCGTGATCTCGGGGTCCGGATTCGCCATGGCGAAGATGATCGGCTGCTTCGCCATGCGGACCACCATCTCCTGCGTCACGAGCCCCGCCGACGACACGCCGATGAATGCATCCGCACCGTCCAGGGCCTCCGTGAGCGTTCGGAGCGAGGTCTTCCGCGCGAACTGCTGCTTGTACTTGTTCATGCCTTCCCGGCGGCCCTCGTAGATCACGCCCTTGCTGTCGACGAGCACCATGTTCTCGGGTCGCACGCCAAGGTCGATGTAGAGCTTCGCACAGGCAATGCCCGCGGCCCCTGCGCCGGAGAAGACGACCTTCACGTCCTCGATCTTTCGGCGGGTGATCTGGAGCGCGTTCAAGAACGCAGCGCCCGAGATGATCGCGGTCCCGTGCTGATCATCGTGAAACACGGGGATCCCCATGGTCTCGATCAGGGTCTCTTCGATCTCGAAGCACTCGGGAGCGCGGATGTCCTCGAGGTTGATCCCGCCGAAGGTCGGCTCGAGCAGCTGGCAGGTCCGGATCACCTCCTGCGGGTCCTCGGTCGCGAGCTCGATGTCGAAGACGTCGATGTCCGCGAAGCGCTTGAACAGAACCGCCTTGCCTTCCATCACGGGCTTGCCGGCAAGGGGACCGATGTTGCCGAGCCCGAGCACCGCGGTGCCGTTGGTCACGACCGCGACCAGATTGCCCTTGGCCGTGTACTGGAAGGCGTCCTCGGCGTCGGCCGCGATCTTGCGGCAGGGCTCGGCCACGCCGGGGGTGTAGGCAAGGGAAAGGTCGGTCTGGGTGAGAGTCGGCTTCGTGGGAACGACTTTGATCTTGCCCTTGCGCCCCACCGAGTGGTACGCGAGCGCCTGTTCCTTCGTGATCATACTCACTTCAAGATCCTCTTGCGTATGGGGTCGCCGCCGTCTCGGACCTGGGAGGCTCCCGGTCCTGGGAGGCGGGCGAGTCTATCAGATCGCTCCCTCGCCTGACTACGCTCCGACCCCGGGCGCTCCCGAGGGGAGCCCGGAGCTCCTCACGGGCGCATCAGCCCTTCAGGAGCTCGCGGGCAATCACGAGGCGCTGGATCTGGTTTGTGCCTTCGTAGATCTGCATGAGCTTCGCGTCCCGCATGAGCTTCTCGACGGGGTATTCCTTCGTGTAGCCGTTGCCGCCGAAAATCTGGACCGCATCCGTGGTAATCCGCATGGCCGCATCCGTGGCGAAGCACTTCGCGATCGACGAGTGCTTGGATGCGCGCAGGCCCCGGTCCACCATCCACGCGCTTTGCAGCGTAAGAAGGCGCGCGGCCTCGATGTCCTTCGCCATGTCGGCGAGCATGAACTGCACGGCCTGGAACCCGCCAATCGGGAAGCCGAACGCCTTGCGCTCGCGGGCGTACTTGAGCGACTCCTCGAGCGCGCGCCGCGCGATGCCGGTCGCGAGGGCGCCGATCGGCGGCCGCGTGCGATCGAGGGTGCGCATCGCGATCTTGAAACCCTCGCCTTCCTGACCGAGGCGCTGCGCTGCGGGTACGCGGACGCCATCGAAATGGATCACGCGAGTGTCGCTCGCCCGCTGACCCATCTTCTCCTCCTTCTTTCCGATGGTGATGCCCGGCGTGGAGGTCGGCACGATGAAGGCGCAGATGCCGCCATGGCGGCTCGCGCGGTCGAGCGTGGCGAACACGGTGTAGAGGTCCGCAACTCCGCCGTTGGTGATCCAGCACTTCGTGCCCTGGAGGAGATAGGCGTCGCCGTCCTTCTCGCACTGGAGCTGAAGGCCTGCGACATCGGATCCGGCCTCCGGCTCCGAGAGGCAGAAGGAGACGAGCTTGAAGCTCTCCGCGCAGGCCGAGAGCCACTCTTTTTTCTGTTCATTCGTGCCGGCAATCACGATGGGCATGAGCCCGAGGTCGTTGCACATGATCGACGTGCCCATCCCGGAGCAGCCCCAGGCGATCTCCTCCGTGATGAGGCAGCTCTCGACGGCGCTCAGTCCCACGCCGCCGTACTCGCTCGGGATGCAGGTGCTGGAGAGACCGAGCTCCCACGCTTTCCGGATGATCTCCCGGGGGAACTCCCCGGTCTGATCGTAGTGCGCCGCGGCGGGCGCGATCTCGCTCTCGGCGAAACGGCGGGCGGTGGCCTGCAGCGCGAGCTGCTCGTCGGTCAGTGCGAACTCCATGGGAGCTCCTGATTGGCGCGGAGGCTTTGCGCAGCGCGCCTGCGCGCCCCGTGACTCGGGGTCATATTCGTTTGGAAAACAGGGACTTGGACGAACCTAGGCGATGGGCGGACTGGAGGCAACCGCCGCGCCCAGCCGTGCGGAAAGGCGCTCTGCGCGGGCCATGACCTTGGGAATCACGCGGCGCAGGAGCTCCTCCTGGCCGAGGCGCACCGCTGGACCGGAGACCGAGAGGGCAGCCACGAGGCGCCCCGCACCGTCATAGACCGGCGCAGCCGCGCAGCACACCCCCGCTCCGTATTCCTCGAGATCGAGGGCAAAGCCCTGGCTCGCCACCTCGCGCAGCTGCTCGTGGAGCTTGAGCGCGTCGACGATCGTCGCGGGCGTGCGGGCCGGGAGGGCGCCCTCGCTCGCGACCCTGCGCTCATAGGTTTCGCGCGTGGCTTCGCAGCCGCACGCGAGCAGGATCTTGCCGAGGGCGGTGCAGTGGGCCGGCGCGCGATGCCCGATCCGCAAGCCGGCGCTCAAGAGCTCCTCGGGGGCCGAGCCCGCAAGATGCACGACCTCGTAGTCGCTGAGCACGGCCAGATGGGCCGTCTCCTTGAGCTCGTTCGACAACGCCTCGAGCAACGGCTGCGCTTCCCCGAGGAGACTTCGGCCGCGAACGAAAGCCTGCCCGAGTTCGAAGCAGGCGAAGGAGAGTCGATAGCGATCGGTCGACGGCGCCTGCTCCACGTAGCCGGCCTGCTCAAGGGTAGCGAGCAGTCGGAACACATTGTTCTTGTGCAAGCCGAGCCGCCGGGAGAGCTCGGTCACACCGAGCTCCTCGTCGCAGTGGAAAGCTTGCAAGAGGCTGAGCGCGTTGCACACGGTCTGGATGGCGTAGTCGCTCTTCGGCCGCTTCATCGAGAGAACCCCTCGGGGCCGACACCTGCCATACCGGAATCCCGCGCTCCCATCTCTTTTTCATCATGCATGTTCGCGGCCGCTCCGGCGGCGGTGGGAACGATCGACTTGGAGGATGATCGGATGACCCCCTATCCGACGGACCCGTTCTATCGCGCGCCGCAAGGGGTGTCAAGCAAGACGCAAAATTTCCCGACGGAGGAGCAGAGATTCCACAAGAAAGTGTATTCCGGATGTGATGCATCCGCCTCGCTACGAAGGCGAATTCGACGCGGATGCAGCGCGGCTCTCACCCTCGCTTGCGAGCAGCTCGAGCACGAGGAGCCCGACCCCGACGACGATGAAGCTGTCGGCCAGGTTGAAATCCGGCCACGAATAGCCGCTCCACAGTCGGAAATGCAGAAAGTCGACGACCTCGCCGTGCCACAGCCGGTCGATCAGATTGCCGACCGCACCACCCAGGATGAGCCCGAGGGCGAGCGCCGAGAGCCGATCCCGAGGGGCGAGCTTGCGGTAGAAGGAGGCGATGATGCCCATCGCGACGAGCGAAACCGACACGAAAAATGTCATTCGCAGCTTCGGATCGAGCGTCGTGAACAGGCTGAACGCCGCGCCTGGATTGCGCACGTGCGTGAGATAGAAGAAACCCTCGACGACCGGGATGCGATCCGCGTAGGAGAGATGAGACTCGATCCAGATCTTGCTGGCTTGGTCGGCGGGGATCGCGACAAGAAGGGCGCCGAGGAGAATCCGAAGCTTCGGCGTCATGCGGAGCCGCACCGTACCATACACCCCGCCCACGGGCTATCGAAGCTCGGCCGCGTCGAGCCGCCCATCGCTCCAGGCGTCGGGAGCCAGCGCCTTCGCCCGCGCCATCTCCTCCTGCGCCTCCTCGCTGCGCCCGGCGGCATCGAGCGCGAGGGCGCGCAGGCCACAAAGATGCGCCTCGACCGACGGCGTCTGCGCTTTCTGGGCCGCGAGAAGAGCGCGGGCCTTCTCGAGGTAGGGGAGCGCACGCGCCGGCTCCTCGCCCTCGGCGCGCTGGCGCGCAAGGGCGAGGTAGGCGTAGGGGTTCGATGGGTCGACCTGGAGGGCGCGCCCGTAGAGGCTGGCCGCTTCGCCCTCGGAGCCCGCCGCGTCTGCGTCGAGGCCTTCAAGCACAAAGCGCATGGAGGCCCGGCGCGCGGGATCCCCCTCAAGAGCGAGGGCCGAGAGGTGGAGGGGCGGCGCAGCGGCCTGGGGAGGCGCCGCCTTCTCCACCCCCTCCGTCGCCGCTCCGGGCCTCGTCGCAGGATGGGAAGGCCGCCCGGGCCGCGCGCAGGAGAGGGCAAGCAGCGGCAAAAGAGCGAGCACCGCAAGACCGCGAAGAGCGGCTAGGTGCGGCATCTCGCTCTAGAAGACCCCGCGCAGCCAGCCCAAGAACCCGCGGCTCCGCCCCCTGGGCTCGCTGCGGGACGGAGCCCGGGGCGAAGGTTCGGGCTCGGGGGACTGGGCGGCTCGCTCGAAGATGCCTCCCTCGGGGCACTCCCGTGCGGGCAGGGTGCCGATCAAGAAGAACTCGGTCTTGTGCTGGGGGCAACCGGCCAGGGCGATGGCGCCAGAACTCGGATCGATGTCGAGGCTGATCACCTCGGGTGGAGGCAGGAAGGCGCCTCGGATCTGGCCGCCCGTCGCTTCCTTCATGAAGTGGATCCAGATCGGCAAAGCGCCCGTGGCACCCGTGAGCGGTGTGTTCCGCGGCTCGTCGAAGCCCACCCACACCAAGGCCAAGAGCTCTGGGGTAAAGCCAACGAACCAGGCGTCGCGCCCGCTGTCGGTCGTCCCCGTCTTGCCGGCGATCGGGCCGAGAAGACCCGACGCGCGCACCGAGGCCGCCGTCCCCCGCTCGACGACGCCCTCCATGAGCGAGGTCGCAAGATAGGCGGTCCCCGCATCGAGCACGGACTGGAACTCGATCTCGCGTCGGGCAAGGGTGTGGCCCTGCGGGTCCACCACATCTTCAAAGGTTCGGATCTCCGGCCGGATCCCGCCGTTGGCGATGGAGGCGTAGGCCCGTGCGACCTCGATCGGNNGTCTCCGCGATCCGCTCGATGCCCACCTCCTGGGCAAGGCGCGCGGTCGGGACGTTGCGCGAGTGTTCGAGTGCATCGCGCACGGTCACCGTGCCGTGGAACTGGTGATCGTAGTTCACAGGAGTCCACGGGCCGCTCGGCGTCAGGATCGAGAGCGGCTCGTCTTCGAGCGTGCTGGCGAGCGTGATCACCGGCCGACCGTCCTGGGGCTCAAGCGCCGCGATGTAGACGAAGGGCTTGAAGGTGCTGCCCATCTGACGCTTGGCCTGGACGCAACGATCGAACTGGGAGACCGTGTAGCCGCGCCCTCCGACGAGGGCGAGCACCTCCCCGGTCTGCGGACGCAGCGCGATGATGCATCCCTCGATCTGCTTGTCCGGGCCTTCAGCTTTGAGCTTTGGATAGTGCTTCTCGATCGCTGCGAGACCCTCGCGCAGCGCCGTCGCGGCGATCCGCTGGAGCCGCAGATCGAGCGTCGAGTAGATCTTGAGGCCTTCGGAGGTGAGACCGTCGTTGTCGTAGACCTCGGGAAGCTGACGCCGGAGTGCATCGAGGAAGTAGCGCGCGTCTGACGATTCCGGAGTCACTGCGGAGAGGTGGAGGGGCTCGGCCCGCGCGGCCTTCCAGGTGGCTTCGTCGATGCGATCTTGCTCGTGCATCAGGTCGAGCACGAGGTTCCGCCTTGCGAGCGCCCGCTCCGGGTTCTTGTAGGGGGAGATCCCGTTCGGTCCCGGAATCACTGCGGCGATCAGGGCTGCCTCGGCCACGCTGAGCTCGCGCACGGGTTTGCCGAAATACAGGCGCGAAGCCTCACCCACGCCGTGCACCTCGGCCGCGCCGCGCTGGCCGAGATAGATCTCATTGAGATAGCACTCGAGAATCTCGTCCTTGCTGTAGCGCGCCTCCATGATCATGGAGAGCAAGGCGGTTCGGATGCGGCGTGAGATCGTGCGCTCGGGCGTGAGGAAGAAGTTCTTGGCGAGCTGCTCCGTGACCGTGCTCCCCCCCTGCGTCACTCCGCCGTGGCGCACATTGGCCAGAAAGGCGCCCACGATCCGGATGGGATCGATCCCGTGGTGCTCGTCGAAGCGCTGGTCCTCGGCGGAAAGGATGGCATCGATGAGCTGCCTCGGGACCTCGCCGAGCCGCACGAGCTCGCGCTGCTCCCGATCGGGACCGTAGTAGGAGCCCACGAGTTCGGGCTCGAGCAAGACGGCACCGAGCTCGCGCCCGCTCGCGACGTCGCGGATCTCGGCAATCTCGTCCCCGTCGAAGGTGAGTTCGACGTCGCGATCGGGTTCGGGACGCGTCGGGTGCTCGAGGGCGCGCAGGTGCACCCGCAGCTTGTTCTTGCCGAACACGTAGCGCCCGGGCAGAAGCGGGCCCGCACTCGTCTCTGCCTGGTAGCCGAGCCTCGTCAGCATTCCCGGCAGGTCGACGTTCTTCCAGTTGAGCCCGGGGTAGAGGATGGTGGGCGCCGAAAGCACGCGCGAAGCCACGCGGAAGCGCTGTCCACTGAAGCGCTGGGTCACCATGCGATCAAGGCGCACGAGCTTTGCGGCGACCTTGATCCCGGCGAAGAACGATCCCAGGGCGAGGACGAGAAGGCCGACCAGGACAAGACGCGAACTCCCCGCACGGCGCGGGCTTCGCGACCTCCCCCCACCCATCTCTTTTGCCTTTTTTTTGCCGGCAGAGGCCACAGCCGTCCTCCGGACGGAAGTCTCGCAGACCGGATGCGCCGCGCTATGCCCGGGCGGCTCGGGCGAGTCGCTCCTCGTACGCCCGCCGAGCGATCCGCACGTCGTCGAGGAAGTGCGGGAGTTCATGCAAGAAGAGGGCCTGCGGCCCGTCGCAGAGCGCCTCCTCGGGTCGCGGATGCACATCCACCAGCACAAGATTGGCCCCAGCGACGACGCCCTGTGCAGTCACATGGAAGACGTCCAGAATCCCATCGGGGCCTGCCGTTCGGCGGCCCACGGAGTGGGAGGGATCGACGCAGACCGGAAGCCGGGTCAGGCGCTTCACCACCGGGACGTGACCAAAGTCCACGAAGTTTCGGTGCGGATCCCCGAGATTGGTCTTCATGCCACGCAGGCAGAACACGATGCGGCGGTTTCCTCCGCTCGCCACGTACTCGCAGGCGTTGAGCGACTCTTCGAGCGTGATGCCCATTCCTCGCTTGAACAGCACAGGCAGATCGGTCTGTGCTCCCACGGCCTTGAGCAGCTCGAAGTTCTGGGCGTTGCGCGTCCCGATCTGCAGCATGACGCCGGTCGGGAAGCCCGAGGCCGTGAGCGCGTTTTGGATCTCTTCGAGGTGGGACTCGCGCGTCACCTCCATCGCGATGATCTTGATTCCGTGCTTGCCTGCGCGCTCGAACACCCAGGGAAGGCAGGCGGCTCCGAGACCCTGGAAGTCGTAGGGGCTGGTGCGGGGTTTGTACACGCCCGCCCGCGCCGTCACGACGCCATGGCGGGCGAGCGCGCGGAAGGTGTCGTCGAGATTCTCGGGGGTGTCCACGGCGCAAAGGCCAGGGAAGACGTGGAGCGTATCCTGGGAGATGCGGACACCGTTGTACTCGAAGCCCACGGCTTCAAGGTGGCCGCCGTGGCGACCGATCGCGCGGAACTTCTCCGTGACCCGGACCACTTTCTCGACGAACTCGAACTCCTCGAAAGGCGTGGACGGGATGACTCCGGTCGGGCCGAGCAGATAGACCTCGGTCACCGATCGGGTCGCTCCCTGGATGTGGTGGACCTGGGTCGTGACGCCCGGGAAGCTCTGCGCCAGAGCGGTGACACGCGCCACCTCGGGCGAGTCGGGGCGGGTGTCTGCCTTCATCACGATGATCATCGGCGCGAACTCTCCTTGTCCTCGGGCGTCCTTGCGCCCGGGTGGGTAGTCTGGCGGCTTAAAGCGCCCGGGGCCAGCGCAGCCCGGTTGCGAAAACCTTCGATCTTTCCGAGATTTGGCCCATGGGAAGAGACAAGCCGTGGGGCGGGCGCTTCCGCCAGTCGACCGATCCCACGGTGGAGCGCTTCACCGCCTCCATTCATTTCGACCGGGCCCTCGCACACTATGACATCCGAGGCTCGATCGCCCACGCCCGGATGCTCGGCCGGGTGGGAATCCTCTCCGCCGAGGACAGCGAAGCCCTCGTGGGCGGACTTGTGCGCATTGCGCGGGAGATCGAGGCCGACGAGTTCCCCTTCGACCCCGCGCTTGAAGATATCCATATGAATGTGGAGGCTCGTCTCCGCAGTCTGGTAGGCCCCGTGGCGGGGCGGCTCCNNGCGGCGGGTCACCGAGATCGCCGGCGACGTCGGGGCGAAGCTCCACACCGGGCGGAGCCGCAACGACCAGGTGGCCACGGACCTTGCCCTCTATCTGCGCGACGCTTCGTTCGCCGCGCAGCACGGTCTCGTCGAGCTGCGGCGTGTCCTGACCGTGCGCTCCCGCGAGCATCTCGACACGGTCCTTCCCGGCTACACCCACCTGCAGCGAGCCCAGCCCGTGCGCCTCGCCCACCATTGGCTCGCCTTCGTGGAGATGCTCGGGCGCGACACGAAGCGCTTCGGCGATCTGCGAGCGCGCCTTTCGAGCTCGCCCCTCGGCGCAGGGGCCCTTGCCGGGACGACGCTTCCGATCGATCGCGAGGACACGGCCCGCGCCTTGGGCTTCGAGCGCCCGGCGGCCAACAGCCTGGACGCGGTCTCCTCGCGGGATGGCGCGCTCGAGTTCCTCGCCGCGGGCGCGATCGCGATGGTGCACTTGTCGAGGCTCGCCGAGGAGCTCGTGCTCTGGTCGACGGCAGAGTTCGGATTCATCGAGCTCGCGGACGCGTACGCCACAGGCTCGAGCTTGATGCCGCAGAAGAAGAATCCGGATGTCCCGGAGCTCGTGCGCGGGAAGACGGGCCGCGCGATCGGCAACTTGGTCTCGCTGCTCACGGTGATGAAGGGTCTTCCCCTCGCCTACAACCGAGACCTGCAGGAGGACAAGGAGCCCGTCTTCGACACGGCGGCGACGCTCTCGGGGGCGCTTTCCGTCATGGCAGGCGCGCTGGCCACGGCGCGCGTGCGGCCGACCCGCATGCGCGAGGCGGCACGGGATCCCATGCTCCTTGCCACGGATCTTGCCGAGGCGCTGGTGCGCGCCAGGGTCCCTTTCCGTGAAGCGCACGAAGCCGTGGGCCGGATCGTGGCCCACTGCCTCGAGAAGGATCTGGACCTGCGCTCGCTCACGCGCGAGGATTTGAGGGCGTTCCATCCCGCCTTCCCTGCCGGGGCTGCGGAGCTGCTCTCGCTCGAGCGAGCGCTTGAAGAGCGGAGCCAGACCGGCGCCACGGCGCGAGGGAGTGTGCTGGCGGCACTGGAGCAGGCCGAGCGTGAGGTGGAGGCGGATTCTCGGCGCCTCCGCGCGCTCGAAGCAGAGGAGAGGAGCGAATGACGCGCGTCCACCACGGCCGGCGCCTCGGCGCGGCTCTCGCCGTCGGGCTCCTCACCGCGCTTCCGGCATGCGGGCACTACGGCCCCCCGCTGCGTGCCCAGCCGCCGCCGGCGGGATCCCCGCCCGGGACACCGGAGGCTGAGGTCCCCTCGCTTCCGCAGAAGGCCGTGTCCCCGGCGACCCGGATTCCCACCCCCATGGATGACGACAGCGACGAGTGGACACCGTGAGGTCCCCGGCCGCCGCAGGCGAGCCCCGCGCCCTCGAAGCCTTCCCGCGGCGCGCGGGGGTGCTCTTTGCGGAAGACGTTTCCCTTGCGCAGATCGCAGAGGCGGTCGGAACGCCCTGCTTCGTCTACAGCGCAGGCGCCCTGGTCGCCGCCTATGACGCGCTTGACGCGGCCTTCCGGGGTGTCCCGCACACCCTCTGCTACGCGCTCAAGGCCAACATGAATCTCGCCGTGGTGCGCACGCTCGTGGCCCGTGGGGCGGGGGCCGACGTGACTTCGGGGGGCGAGCTCTTTCGCGCGCTGCGCGCTGGAGCGCCGGCCGGACGCATCGTGTACTCGGGCGTGGGCAAGACGGACGATGAGATCGACCGTGCCCTCGACGCGGGGATCAAGCTCTTCAACGTCGAGTCTCGGAGCGAGCTGCGAAGGATCGATCTGCGGGCGCGCCAATCCGGCGTGCGGGCGCCCATTGCCTTCCGGGTGAATCCCGACGTCGATCCGAAGACCCACCCCTATGTCTCGACGGGCCTGCGAACCAGCAAGTTCGGAATTCCCATTTCCGAGGCGATGGATGCCTACGCAGAGGCCAAGGCCCTCGACGGCGTGCGCATCGTCGGCGTGGATTGCCACATCGGATCCCAGCTCACCCGGCTCGAGCCCTTCGCCGACGCGCTCTCGCGGGTGCGGAGCCTCATCTTCGAGCTGCGAGCCGCCGGCCATGCCATCGAGATCGTCGACGTGGGCGGAGGGCTCGGCGTCCGGTACTCGGAAGAGAGGCCGCCGGACGCCGGGGAATACGCGGCGGTCGTATGCAAGGCGCTCCGCGATCTCGGCTGCGAAATCGTGCTCGAGCCGGGCCGCTGGCTCACCGCGAATGCGGGGGTCCTTCTGACCCGCGTCCTCCTCGAGAAGACCAACGACGACAAGCGCTTCGTCGTGGTCGACGGCGCCATGAACGATCTCATCCGGCCCGCGCTCTACCAGGCCTTCCAGACGATCGAACCGGTCGGCCCTCCCCGGGGTCCAACCCGGCCGGTCGACGTCGTGGGACCTGTGTGCGAGTCGGGGGATTTCCTCGCCAAGGACCGACCCTTCCCGCCGGTCGAGCGCGGCGATCTTCTCGCGGTGCGCGGCGCCGGAGCCTATGGCTTCGCCATGTCCTCGAACTACAACGCCCGGCCACGGGCGGCCGAGGTCTTGGTGCGCGCAGACCGCTTCGCCGTAGTGCGGGAGCGGGAGAGCCTCGAGGATCTCGTGCGCGGCGAGACGATCCCGAGGGAGATCACGGGATGAGGCGCCTGCTTCCGTTCACCAAAATGCACGGTGCGGGAAACGACTTCGTCGTGCTCGATGCCCTCTCCGGTCCCCTTCCGCCGGTCGAGCCCATCGCGCGGCGGCTTTGCGACCGGCGATTCGGCATCGGCTGCGACCAGCTCCTCGTGGCGAGGCCCTCCCATGCCGCCGACTTTCGAATGGATATCTTCAACCCCGATGGATCCCGCGCGGAGATGTGTGCAAATGGGATCCGCGCCTTCTTCAAGTACCTGCACGCGCGCGGACACACGACTCAGGACGAGATCGCGGTGGAGACGCTGGCGGGGATCGTGCGACCCCGCTCTGCCGCGGGCGGCCTCGTGCGCGTGGATATGGGCCCTCCCTTTCTTGCGCCCGCCAAGATCCCGACGACACTGGGCCAAGGAGACGGGCCCGTGCTCGACGTCTCCCTCGACATCGACGGCCAGCGCGTCACCCTCTCGAGCGTGGGCATGGGCAATCCCCACGCCATCGTGTTCGTCGAGAGCGTCGATACGGCTCCGCTGGAGACACTCGGACCGAGGATCGAGCACCACCCTGCATTTCCCAATCGCACGAATGTGGAGTTCGTCGAGGTGGTGGCGCGCGACCGGGTACGGCAGCGCACCTGGGAGCGGGGTACCGGTGAGACCCTGGCGTGTGGCAGCGGCGCGTGTGCCGTGGCGGTGGCGGGCATCCTGCGAGGAGTGACGGAGCGCGCGCAGACCGTGGTGCTGCGCGGCGGCGAGCTGCGTCTTGAGTGGCCCGCCGACGCGGCGCACGTCTACATGACCGGTCCGGCGGAGGAGGTTTTCACGGGCCAATTCCTTCTCGAAGGAGANNTAAGCGTGTTCCAGGGGGTCCTGACAGCACTGGTGACTCCGTTCCGCGACGGTGGCGTCGACGACCGTGCGCTCCAAGAGCTGGTCGAGCTGCAGGTCGCGGCGGGCGTGGACGGGCTCGTGCCGTGCGGCTCGACGGGCGAAGCCGCGACGCTCTCCCACGCCGAACACCGCCGGGTGATCGAGGTCGTGGTGGCGGCCGCCCGCGGGCGCGTGCCCGTGCTCGCGGGCACGGGATCGAACTCCACGGCCGAAGCCCTTGAGCTCACCCGCCATGCCAAGGAAGCGGGCGCGGACGGGGCCATCCTGATCTCCCCCTACTACAACAAGCCGACCCAGGAGGGGATCTTTGCGCACTACGCGCACATCGCGCGCGAGGCCGCCTTCCCGCTCGTCGTCTACAACATTCCCGGGCGCACCGCCTCGAACATTCTCCCCGCGACCATGGCCCGCCTTGCCGATGTCGAGCAGATCGTGGGTGTGAAGGAAGCCTCGGGCGACCTGCACCAGATCTCGGAGGTGATCGCCGAGTGCCGCGAGGGATTCTGCGTCCTGTCCGGCGACGACGCGTTCACCCTTCCGGTCCTCGCCATTGGCGGCTGCGGCGTGATCTCCACCACCTCGAACGTCGCGCCGTCGGAGATGGTCGAGCTCGTGCGCGCCTTCCGCGCGGGGGATCTCGCCCGCGCAAGGGACGCCCACTACCGGCTCTTGCCTCTCTTCGACGCGCTCTTTGCCGAGACGAACCCGATCCCCGTGAANNTCCGTGACGAGATCCGGCTCCCGCTGACTCCTGCCACCCAGCCCAACCGCGGCCGGCTGCAGGTGGTGCTGAAGGAGCTCGGCCTCCTCTGATGCCGAGGGCAACGCGCGTTTGCGTCGTAGGCGCCTTGGGACGCATGGGCGAGGGTGTGCGCAAGAGCCTTGTGAGCGAGTCCGAGATGCGGCTCGCGGCAGCGCTCGAGGCCCCCGGGCATGCGCGCCTC
>DOUU01000149.1 GCA_003520425.1 Deltaproteobacteria bacterium | reverse complement strand
TGGACGCCTCGGTGACCGAGGTGCTGAGGAGGGTGGGGACGGCAAGCGCCAGCGCGACCGCGCCCTCGGCCCGCGACGTGCCGGACCCGGAGGTGACCGCGGTCCGGGGGCAGCGACCGTTGCCCGTGGCCCTTGAGCTCGGGTCCTCGCGATGATCCCCCGACCGGAGATCCACCTCGCGGCGCTTGTTCCCCTGGCACTCCCTGCCCTCGGAAGTCTCGTGGTCCTCNNTCTCGCCTCGGGAGCATGAGTGCAACGATCGCCATCTTCTTCCTGGCCCTCTCCTTCCTCGTCGCTGCGCAACACTTCGTGACCGGCGCTCGGATCGTCTTCGATCCTGCAAGCCCGATGATCCGCATCGACCCGTTCTCGAGCTTCGCGATCTGCGTCGTCGCTGGAGCCTCGATCCTCGCCTGCCTCCTCTCCATCGCCTATCTCATGGAGCTGCACATCAATCACGCCGAGTACTANNGCCCTGATTCTGCTGGCGACGAGCGGGATGATGCTCATGGTCGCCGCGGTCGACCTGATCACGGTCTTCCTCGGGCTCGAGCTCCTGAGCATCCCAATCTATGTGCTCGCGGGATTTGAACGGCGAGATCTGCGCAGCAACGAGTCGGCGCTCAAGTACCTGCTGATCGGCTCGTTCGCGACGANNAGTCGTCCGAAGGCGCGATGAAGTACTTCCTCACCGGCGCGTTCGCCACTGCGATCCTGCTCTACGGCATGGCGCTCGTCTATGGGGTGACCGGCCAGACCGATTTCGATGGAATTCGCGCGGGCTTCGACGCCACGAATCCTCTTGCCCTCGTGGGCCTCGGCCTCGTGACGATCGGCTTCGCGTTCAAGGTCTCGTCGGTTCCCTTCCACCAGTGGACGCCAGACGTCTACGAGGGCGCTCCGACGGTGGTGACCGCCTACATGTCCATCACGGTCAAGACCACCGCGTTCCTCGCCCTCATGCGCTTCGTGGTGGAAGCCATGGGGCCCGCCGCGACGACGGCGAGTCTTNNCGCTACGGTGGCTGCAGGGCTGTTTTTCAAGGTGGCGGCCGTGCCGTTCCACCAATGGGCCCCGGACGTGTACGAAGGCGCCCCTACGCCGATTACGGCTTACATTAGCGTGGCTTCGAAAACGGCCAGCTTCGCCCTTTTGCTGCGCCTGTTGCTGACGGTGTTCTGGCCGGTGCGGGTGGATTGGGTGATGTTGATCGCGGGCGTGGCTCTCGCGTCGTTGACGATCGGGAACCTGGCTGCCATCACCCAGACCAACGTGAAGCGCATGCTGGCCTATTCGAGCATCTCCCACGCCGGCTACGTGCTGATCGGCTTCGCCACAGCGACGCCCGAGGCGTATGCGGCCGTGCTCTTCTACCTCGTCGTCTATGTCTTCATGACGCTCGGCGCCTTCAGCGTCATGGTCGCGCTCGCCCATCGCGGAAAAGACTGCGACCGCTTCGAGGAGTTTGCGGGGCTCGCGAGCTCCCGGCCGGGGCTCGCGGCCCTGATGACGCTCTTCATGGTCGCCTTGGCAGGCATTCCTCCGACGGGAGGCTTTTACGCCAAGTTTGCGCTCTTCGGTGCGGCGGTGAAGGCCGGAAACGTGGGGCTCACCATCCTCGCGGTGGGGACGAGCGTCGTCTCCATCTACTACTACCTGCGGCTTCCAGTGGTGATGTACATGCGCCCTGCGGGCACAGAGGCGCCGCGTCTCGATACCTCCTTGGGAGAGATCCTGGTGCTCGCCGCCTGCGCCGTCGCCATCGTGTTCCTCGGCGTCTTTCCGAACTCTCCCGAGTTCCTCTCGGCGATTCGGGTTTTCGACTGGGCGCGCACGTCGGTCGCGCTGCTCTACTAACACCCGGTGGATCGGAGGGCGCGAGCGCGAGCCCGCGCGTCCTCTGGCGCTCTACCCACCGCGGCGCAAAGCCCGCTGCTCGCCTCTACGCAGCGTTGTCCGCTCCTCGTCAAACAGCTCCATCAGCGGGACCGCGGTACGGCGCGAGGTGCCGATCAGCGACTTGTAGGCGGCGGTGCCAATGGCGCCGTGCTGCTGCAGATACCCGACCACTCGTTCGCGCAAGGCGTCGATGGCCGCGCGATCGAAGAAGAGATCCCCGGGCGCACGCACGATCCGACCTTGACGCACCAGGTACGCCATGAGCTCACGCGCGCGCTCGACGCTGACGCCAGAGCGCGACGCCCATTCCTTTAGGGAAGGCGGCTCCAGGCCGGCCGCCGCGGCCTCGGCCGCGATTCGCGCCGCGAGCGCCTCGTCCGCGCTGCGAAGCATCGGGCGGTGGTCGGCGAGCCTTACGAGGTCACCCTCNNTCGGGCAGGCGGCCCCGCAGGGCTCCCCGGGAGGCGCCGGGCCGAAGAGGTTCGGCCGCATGCCACGAAGAGAGAGCCGCCAGGACGCGCGTCTTGAGGTCGCTCATCCGCTCCGCGGCGAGCCAGACGCCGCTCTCAGTCGCGACCGCCTCCTTCTTTTTCGCGAGGAGCGCAAGTGCGGGGTCGAGCGCCTCCGGCGTCATCCCCACTTCGCGCCCCAGGCGGGCGCCCGAGATCCCCGACAGGCCGCTGCGCGCGATGCGAACGCGCAGGTCACAAGCCACGTCGCGCCGGGCGAGCTGCAGGAGATCCTCGAGGAGGTCGGGGTCGGCGCGGCGGCGCCGGGGCGGGGCGACGTCGAGCGCGACGCCCCCGCCCAGCGTCTGTCCGCCGTGGGCGAGGCGGGCAAAGCCGCGCAGCACGAAGCGGTCGCCAGGCAGGAGCGGCGCCGGCGCGCCCTCGAGCCACAGCCGGACAAATCCTACGGCGCCGGGGGGAAGAGCGTCCGGCCCAAGCGGCGAGATCCGCGCGCGGCGCGTGAGCGTCCCGGACAGGAATTCGACCGAAGCCTCGTCTGCGAGCGGCGGCGCTCCGGGGAGCCAACGCACCTGCGCGTCGAGCGTCCTCGTCGGTTCGATTGCGTCGGGCCAGGCGAGAAGATCCCCCCGTCGCACGTCCTCGAGCTCAAGACCTTGGAGGTTCACGGCGCAGCGGCTTCCAGGCTCAATCCGCTCCGCCGGAGCGCCATGGTTCTGGAGGCCGCGGATGCGCGCCCGCCTTCTCGCCGGCAGGATCTCGACCGCATCGCCGAGCCTGAACGCGCCGCCGATCAAGGTCCCGGTGACGACTGTGCCGAAGCCCTTCATCGCAAACGCCCGGTCGACGCCGAGGCGACTCGGCCCTTGGCGCGGAGTGCGCGGGTCTGCGCGCTTGGCCACTTCGGCGAGAGCCGCGCGAAGCTCGGTGATCCCGCTGCCCCGGAGGGCGCAGACGGGGACGATCGCCGCGTCGCGCAACCCCGTGTCTGCAAGCAGCTCGAGCACCTCTTCCTCGGCAAGACGGGCGACCTCCCCCGAAACCGTATCGACCTTGCTCAGCGCGACGACGCAACGGGTCAGCCCGAGAAGATCGCAGATCGCGACGTGCTCGCGCGTCTGCGGCATCACGCCCTCATCGGCTGCCACGACCAGCAGCACAAGGTCGATCCCGGTCGCGCCGGACACCATCGTGCGCACGAGGCTCTCATGACCGGGCACGTCGACGACGGACATGTGGAGGTCCGCCGCAAGCTCGAGCGGTGCGAATCCGAGAGCGATCGTGATGCCCCGCTCTTTCTCCTCGGGAAGGCGGTCGCAGTCGATGCCCGTCAGCGCACGGACGAGCGCTGTCTTTCCGTGATCGATGTGGCCTGCCGTCCCGACGATGAGGTGCGCAGCAGAAGGCGCCGAGGTGGCGTTATCGACGCTCAATCTTGTCGCGGCCCATGAAGCGCTGAAGGGCCTTCGGAAGAAGGATGCTTCCGTCTGCCTGCTGGTGGTTCTCGAGGATTGCAATCGGGGCGCGGGAGAGCGCGATCGCGGTTCCGTTCAGGGTGTGGACGAGCTCGTTTTTCTTCGTGCCCTTGCGCCGAAAGCGGATTCCAAGGCGCCGGGCCTGATAGTCGGTGCAGTTCGACGCGCTCGTCACCTCGCCGTAGGCGCCTGCTTCGCCTCGTCCCGGCATCCAGGCCTCGAGGTCGAACTTGCGGTAGGCCGGAGCACCGAGGTCGCGCGTCGCGATCTCGATCACGCGGTAGGGGATCTCGAGCTGCTGGTAGATCTTCTCTTCGAGCTCGACCAGGTGCTCGTGCATGGCCTCGGAGTCTTCCGGCCGCGTGAAAGCGAACATCTCGACCTTCGAGAACTGGTGGACCCGGTAGAGGCCTTTGCTCTCGCGCCCGTGTGCACCGGCCTCGGTTCGGAAGCAGTGCGAAAGACCCGCAAGCTTGAGCGGGAGCTGCTCCTCTTCGACGATCATGTTCGCGTAGAGGCCCCCGAGCGTGATCTCCGCCGTTCCGACCAGACAGAGGTCATGGTTTGCGATGGAGTAGATCTGTGTCTCCGGGCCGCGCGGGCTGTAGCCGATGCCGTCGAGGATCTCTGGCTTCGCGACGTCGGGCGTGATGAAAGGCGTGAACCCGTCTTCCATCAGTGCCTCGAGCGCGAGGCGCTCAAGCGCGANNAGTACCACTTCTGGCCTGCAACCCGCGCACCACCGTCGAAATCGAAAAGATCGAGCTTGGTGCCGAGGGCGAGATGGTCGAGCGGCTTGAACTCGAATGGGCGGGGCGTCCCCCACCGGCGGAGTTCGCGGAAATCGTCTTCGCCGCCCACGGGCGCATCGGGATGCACGAGATTTGGGATCGCCGCCAGGGCCTCGGCGAGCGCGGCCTGCGCGAGCGCGAGCTCAGCCTCGAGTCGCCCGACCTCGTCCTTCTGACGCCGCCCTTCGGTGGCGTGGGCTTCCCGTTCGGCGATCGGCATCGGCCGTTTGCCCGCGCTCTGATGTTCGTTGCGGCGACGATTGGCGTCGTTGAGCGCCGTCTGCACCGCGGCCACCCGTTCCTGATGTCCGATGGCCGCGTCGATGTCGACCGTGACCCCGCGCCGTCGGCAGCTTTCGACGATCTNNATCTCGTCGCGACGGGCCGCGAGGGTGCGAGAGTCCAGCATACGAAGAAGGGAAGCACACGCGCCGGGCCGGCTCAACCAAGGCGCTCTGCGCGCCCGGAAACCCGCGAATTCCACGACACCCGCTTGGCCTTGGCGCGCATACTGAGGGAAAGGAGCAATCGATGTCCGAGGGGCACGTGGCCCAGATCTGGCGCTATCCGGTGAAATCGATGGGCGGCGAGCGCCTCGACGCGGTCCAGGTCCGCACAGGCGGTCTTCCCGGCGACCGCGCGTGGGCCGTGCGCGACGAGGAGCGGGGTCGAATCCGCGGCGCAAAGAAGATCCCGCGCCTCATGCGCTGCAAAGCCCGATACCCTCTCTCCCCGACGCAAGGGGGCGGGCTTGCCGAGATCACGCTGCCCGATGGAAGCCGGCTCACGACCCACGATCCGAGCGCGGCCCGGCGGCTGTCGGAGGCCCTGGGTCGGGAGGTGACGCTCTGGCCTCTCGAGCCAGCGGACCGTTTGGAGCACTATCGCAGGGGTGCACCGACACACCCTGACGTTGCTCTGGAGCTGCGGTCGATCTTCGGTCTTCTTCCCCACGAGCCGCTCCCCGACCTCTCGGTCTTCCCGCGCGAAGTGCTCGAGTTCGAAACGCCTCCGGGAACCTACTTCGACGCGTTCCCGCTGCTCCTTTTGACGGACGCTTCCCTGCGCGCGCTCCAGGAGCGCGCGCCCAAGTCCGTGATCGACGTGCGGCGCTTCCGGCCGAACTTCCTGATCGCGGTGCCGCCGCAAACCGAAGGATTCGTCGAGCTGGCGTGGCTCGGGCGCAAGCTTCGGATCGGGTCGGCGAGGCTCGAGGTCACCATCGCCTGCCCTCGCTGCGTCATGACCACGCATGGCTTCGATGATCTTCCCCAGGACGCCTCGATCATGCGCACCCTGGTGCGTGAGGCGGCTCAGAAGCTCGGTGTCTATGCCCGGATCGCGGAGCCTGGGGAGGTGGCGGTGGGCGACACCGTGGAACTCCTCGACTAGCGCGCGGCCAGACGCGACTCGACCGGTCGGCTAGGCTTACCGCCTCGGGCTGCACGCGGAGAGGTGGCCGAGCGGTCGAAGGCGGCGGTCTTGAAAACCGCTAGGCGCGCAAGCGCCTCGGGGGTTCGAATCCCTCCCTCTCCGCCACGCTGCGGGTGCCCGCGTGACGCCAAGCGCTCGGCGAACGGGCGAACGCCTCCGGCGATCTTCGAGATGCCGATCTTTCGCCGCGCCGGGACGCGCCGCCGCTTCCGCCCGCCGGTGTCCTATTCCGATCGCGGAGGGACCTTCACCCACGGCTCCGGGCAGCTCCGAACTTTCGGATAGTAGCCCCGGCGACTCTGGCAGTAATACCAGTACCCCTGCGCCGGCGGAGCGGGCGGGGCAGGCTCGGCATAGGCAGGGGCGCGCTCCACATATTCGGACGGCTGGTCCACGACGGGCGGCGGGTAGGCGCCGTACGCCGGGTAGTAACCTGCATAGGGGCCCCACCCATAGTAGTAGGGCGAGCCGAAGCCGAATGCGACGCTCGGGCCCCACCAGCCCCAACCCGGGCCCCACCAACCCCAGCCCCAGCCGCGACCCCAGCCCCAGCCCCAGCCATGGCCCCAACCTCCGCCATGCCAACCTCCACCATGACCCCAACCGCCGCCGCCATGCGCCGCTTGACTCGGCGGGGCACCCAGCGTGAGCAGCACGATCAGCGAGACCGCGTAGGCGAGTTTCCTCATGATTCTCCTCGTGATTGATCCGTATCGGATACAGCCAGGGCCCGCAAGGGACGAGGCGAATGCCGCCCGTCGCGAGCTCGAGCGCGCCTCGGATCAAAGACGCAATTCATGTTCGAAAATGCCTGCCCCGACGACGAATTCGGAGCGCGGAGCGCCGCGGAAGCAGGGTGAAGGAAAGGCCGCTCGCCGCTGGCCGCGCGGGGACGGTCCGCGCAAGCTGGCAAACTGACACGAAAGTGAGACGACGCCGGTTTTCGACCCAAGGAAGATAGACGCGGCTCGCGCATCGTGATTTCCCTCTCGCAGATCCAGGCCGCCTTCGCGAGTGCCTGAGGTTTGCGACCCGGGGGGTCAAGGCTCGCTCCCGACGCCATTGACTCGCGCGAGGAGCACGGGAAAGACTGGCGTGCCGCGCGTGAAGACGCCGAGGAGGCCTCTCCCCCGAAGTCGTCCCGCCGCCTCCGGAGGGGGACTCGAGGGGCCGTTCTCCAACGCCTCATGGCGGCCCCATGCGGGCCATGGGTTTCCCAAGGAGAGGACCATGTCATCCAAGTACGAAGGATTCAGCGCTTTGAAGCTCAAGATCGAGCGAGGCGTCGCGTGGGTGACGATCGATCACCCACCGATCAATCTCTTCGACCTCGTGCTGATCCAAGAGATGGATCGCATGGGGCGGGAACTCGAATCGGACGACGCCGTGCGCGTCGTCGTCCTCCAGAGCGCCAACCCGGATTTCTTCATCGCCCACGCCGACGTGACCTTGATCCAGCAACTGCCGAAGAACGTGCCGTCCAAACCGACGAGCCTCGGCTGGTTCCACCAAATGGTCGACCGCTTTCGCACCATGCCAAAGGCGACCATCGGCAAAATCGAAGGGCGCGCCCGCGGCGGCGGCAGTGAGCTTTTGCTGTCGCTGGACATGCGCTTCGGCGCGATCGGTCGCGCCATCCTGAGCCAGCCGGAAGTCGCGGTGGGCATCATCCCGGGTGGCAGCGGCACACAGCGCCTGCCCCGCTTGATCGGCCGGGGGCGCGCCCTCGAAGCCATCCTCGGTTGTCAGGATTTCTCGGCCGAACTCGCCGAGCGCTACGGGTACATCAATCGCGCCCTGCCGGCGCACGAGCTGACGCCCTTCGTGGAGCGGCTGGCCTATCGCATCGCCTCGTTTCCGGCCCCTGCGATCGCCATGGCCAAGGCCTCCGTGAATGCGGCGGAACTCCCGACGGTCGAGGGCCTACTCGAAGAAGCGCACTTTTTCAACCAGACCTTGGCCACCCAAGAGGCCCAGGAGCGGATGGCGGCCTTCATGGCAGCGGGCGGACAGACCTATGCGGTGGAGTTGGCCGGCATCGGTGCCTAGCCGTCCCGGGCGCTGGACCAGGAACCCACAGAGCCAACCGACCTGTTCGTTCTGGAGCGCCTGCGGGAACCGGTACGAATCGCCTCCCAAGCTCGGTACGGGCCCGGCTCCCACAGGGCGCACGCGAAGCGCCACGAACGGTGGACCTAGTATGCGAACCAGGCAAAGAGATAGAGCGTGTTGTTGTACGAGGCATTCCTCCCGAAGCCGTCGTAGTTGGAACGGGTTCCGTTGAAGTCGTAGTAGTAGATGTACTGCAACGCGAGCCGGGTATTCTGCCAGGGATTGAAGTCGATCTCGAACGTCACACCGTCATTGTTCGGGAGACCGTTTCGGCTCCCCGTGATCGGCGACAAGACGGGCACCCCGGCTACACAGGTCCCACCGTTGTAGACGCAATTGTCCCGCGTGCCGAAGGTCACAAAGGGCTCGATGGTAAATCCCCAGCGCGTGCCCAGGTGGTAGGTGGCCGCGAGCTGGAAGCTGTCGAGCGAGTCCGATCCGTGCTCCGCGCCTCCGGCAGCGACGAAGGCGTTGCTATAGTTCTGGTATTCGTGAATCCACGCACCATGGACAGTGATGCTGTCCCGGTCGAGCGTGAGCTGATAGTTGAAATCGATCCCTACGTCGGTGAAGGTGTTCGCGGGGCCGGAGATCGATTGCGGACCTGCGGGCATCGCGGGGGGATTGTTGGGAAACCCCGCGCCAGGCAAGAGGCTCGCCCGGATCCCGAACGTGCCGAGCATGAAGTACTGGTTCTCGATCTGCTTCTGCAGCGCAAGCCGCCAGTAGGGAGCGACATTCGTGATGAGGCTGCTCGCGTTTTGACCGCCGAGCGGGCCTGTGATGCCTTGAGGCGCGGAGCGGTAGGCTCCGGCTTCCACGTAGACGAGATCGTTCCAAAGGGCATAGGCGGAGAGGCCGGCGACCTGTTGCGCCAATCTCCCCGAGATGATCGGGGCGGCCGCGGGTGTGGGCGCGATCGCGGAAGAAAAATAGGGGAACCTCCAAGCCGGCGTGCTGTTCCACAGGTCCTGCACCGTGGGATTGTTGTTGAGAGACAATCCGTAGACGACGGGTACCTCATCGATCTCGATGTGGTCTGCGAATCGGATGTCCGTATTGTCCATTCCGAAGGTGCCGGAGTTCTGGCTGTAGGTGACCTGCCCGAACGCCCCGATGTGGTTTGTGAGCTCTCCGCCCCAAAACAGGCTGATCTGCTGGGGAAACTGGATCGTCGCGTTTTGGGTGCGGCCGAGTCGATCTGCCTCCGAGCTGCAGCTCGCAACCGTGCACGCGTTCATCGCCCTTTGGGTCTGGGTGAGCGAGCCCTCGAACATAAGCGAGAGCATGGGAATTAGCGGTAGATCGAGGTTCGATTTCCCCTTTGCGCTCTTGCTCTCGAGGCCTTCGATATTGCGCAGCACGTAACCATTCAGCTTGAACTCGCGACCAAAGGAGTTGAGCTCCGGAAACTGGGTATGGCATGCGTTGCAAGGGAGCTTCGTCTGGCGCGCAAAGCTCGGAACGGCACGGCCCGGTTCGGCGTACAGCAACAAGGCCGATGCGAGCAAGCCGGCAGCGAAGCGACTCCTTGTAAGCACGAGTGTCCTCCTTAAAGGTCTCGGCGGTCGAGACGCGGCGAGTCCGCCCTGTCATCGCAAAAGAAGTGCATGCAAGGGCACACCTCGAGGCCCCGACGAGTGGCCTTGGTACCTCGAAAAGTGTCTATGAAATGTCAACTGGCCGACAGAGAAGACACGAAAATCATCCAGTCCATGCGGATTTCGAGGTAAGCTGGTGACCGATGCGCTCGCGCGCGTCGAAACGATGTTTGATCTGGCTCGCTGGAGGCCCAACCGAGTTTGGCTATGCCCTACGCGAGCGTGCGTATCGTGCTAGCCTGATCTCGATCCGCGGACGTGGGTGGGAGCGCATGCCCCGTGTTGAGGCTCTGCGATCGGGATGCCGTGGTTTGGGACCGGAGGCGCCCGCGGGCTCTCAGGGCCTGCAGCCGCGTGAGGAGTCGAGCCGCCCCGTCCGGTCGACTCCACCCGCCGCTGCGACGTTCGGCTCTGCGCACCAAGCACACGGCGCCCTCGGCTGCGCCGTTTCCGGCTGCGCACCCTCGGGTCTTCGATGATCGTGAGCCGGAAGCTCCCTTCACGGGAGGCGCAGGTCGCGCACGACGGGAAGACGGCGGAGTCGACCACGAATTGTCGCCCGGCTGACATTCTGTCAGACGCGGCTTTGCGATAGAGGATCCGCTATGCGTGTCGGTGTAGGAGTAGGAGCGGCCCTTCTTGTCGGCCTCAGCTTTTCGCTGCCATCCAGCGCTGTCGACGAGGCGCGGGGCAAGCAGCTCTTCGTGGTCTGCTCCGCATGTCATGGCCAGGATGGCAGCGGCAACCCTGGCATCCAGGCACCATCGATTGCGGGCCTCGATGAGTGGTACATCGAGCGGCAGCTCAACAAGTTCCGCTCCGGCAAGCGCGGCAAGCACTTCGACGACCCGGGCGGGGAGCGGATGCGGGCCATCGCGCAGACGATTAGCGGCGAGGACAGCGTCCGAGAGCTCGCCGCCTACATCGCGTACTTGCCGCCTGTGAAACCGCCGCCCACCCTGACCGGCGGTGATCCTGAACGCGGGGCGAACCTGTTTGTGGCTTGCGTCGCATGCCATGGGCTCAATGGGGATGGCAACCGGAACCTTGCGCTACCCGCGATCAACCACCAGGCAGACTGGTACCTCTTGACACAACTCAAGCACTTCAAAGCTGGAATCCGCGGGGGGACGCTGGGGGACCAGGCGGGTGCTTCGATGCGAGCCATGGCAACGACTCTCGCGGACGAGCAGTCAATGCTAGATGTGGTCGCCTACATCACGTCGCTCTCCCCGGGCAGAGGCGCGTCCTCTGGATATTAGTCGAAGGACGCATGTCCCTGCTGGGACCAGAACCCCCGCCTTCTGGGTTCCGAAGCGGGTAAGGCTGGACCCTCACTGCTTCGTCTGCCGGGGCAACGCGGGAGAGAGGGGGATGCGCCTTCAGCAGGAGAGCACCGGACGACCGCGCGCGAACGGTGCGGCGCCGTCCGGGTCGTGGCCCGACCGAAGGGGACGAGGCAGCTGATCGAGGCCAGGGGAGGGGAGCCGACCGAGGAGCGGTTTGGGAGGCGCACTGCCTCTGCGAAGTATCCCTCCGCCGGGAGCCAGCAGCACGGAACGTCCCCGAAGCGGACCATCGCCTTCACCCCTCTGTGTGAAGGGCGAGGGAGTCGAGTTCCACAGGGGCTAGGGCGCCTCGATCGTCTTCGACGCGGCGTTCAGACGACGCCGGCCGTGGTGGCGATCAGCCATTGCCCTTCGAGGCCCGCCGCCCGGTGAGCGCTGATCTCGCGCACCCGGGGATCGTTCACGATCTCGACGAAGACCCGGCGCGACGGGTACTCGACGAGCGCCACGGCGTGGAACACGGTGTCGCTCGCGCCGATCACGAAAGAGTCGATGCGACCCATCCATAGGAAGCGGCCGCCGCGCTCCTCCACAATGCGGCGCATGGGTTCAGCGTAGCGGCCGTATGCCTCGACGCCGGAAGCCCCTTCGTCGGGAGCGCCTGCGCGCTCCTTGAACCGAAGCAGGTTCAGCATGACGACAGGCACGTCCGCCGGTCCCCGGAGCAGTTCCTGGATCTGCTCGGGGGTGGGATACTGCGCGATGAGCACGTGTTCCTCCTAGTCGGCGGCAGTCTCTCGAGCGCTGCGTTGCGCAGCGCTCGCGGCTGTGCCGCGCAGCGAGAGCCAGAGTGAGAGCGCGAGCACGGGCGCCGTCACAAGCACGCCGAATTTTCCAGGCGCGGGCACGCTGAGGGGCTTGTAGACCCAAACGATCCAGACCCCGAGGGCGTGCTGCGCGGTCTGGAGCAGGAGCAGCAGCGGCACGAGGGCGCGGTAGCGGAGCGCCACGAGCAGGTTCAGCACGCCCCACAGCATCTGGCTTGCGCCCATCACGGCGAAAAGCATAACGATCACGTCCCCACCGCGCGTAAGGTCGATGCCGGCGATCCGTCCCGCACCGCCGTCCGGCGCGAACAGGTGGATGCTGCCGCGCAAAAGGTCGACTGCGCCAAGCGCAGCGAGCACAAGACCGGGGAGCCGGGTGTGGCTCGCGTCGGCGGGTGTCGGGGGAGGGAGAAGTCGGGTAGAGACTGCGATCGCCGTCACACCCTGCCTCCTGTTGTGGTTACGACATACGATATGCCAAAATATCGCTCGCCGCGAGACGTGGCGAGAGGATCGGATGCGACGCGGGATGCTTTGGGTGCTCGGAGCTGGAGCCCTGCTGGCTGTGGTCGTCGGGGTCGGGGCCCGGGTGCCCGCCGTGCAGGATGCAGTGGTGCGCGCGGCGATCCTGCGCCTCGTCGCCTCGCAACCGAACGAGCTCTTTGGCGAAGATGCGCTGCGCGTCCTGCTCTGTGGCACGGCGTCGCCGCTGCCGCATCCGTCGCGGGCCAAAGCCTGCGTCGCGGTGTTTGCCGGTGGTCACTTCTGGATCGTCGACACCGGGCCCGGATCGTGGAACCGCATGGCGCTCCTCCGCATCGACGGCGCGCGCATCGGTGGAGTCTTGCTCACCCACTTCCACTCCGACCACATCGGTGATCTCGGCGAGTTCAACCTCAATACGTGGGTGATGGGTCGGTCCGGCCCGCTCCGCGTCTTCGGCCCGCCCGGTGTCGAGCGCGTCGTCACCGGCTTCGGCGAGGCGTACGCGCTCGATACGCAGTACCGGATCATGCACCACGGAGCCGATTTTCTGCCGCCCGCCGCGGGACTCCTTGAGGCGCATCCGGTCGCCGGTCCGGCGGACGGCACCGGACCGCAAGTCGTCCTCGAGGAAAACGGTCTGCGCATCACCGCATTCGCCGTCCACCACGATCCCGTGAAGCCCGCCTACGGCTACCGCTTCGACTATCGCGGCCGATCGGTCGTGGTGAGCGGTGACACGACCAAGGATGAAGGGCTGATCCAGGCAGCGCGCGGCGCCGACGTGCTTGTGCACGAGGCGCAGGCCAATCACCTGGTCGCGCTCATCCGCGAAGCCGCCGCGAGCGCCGGCCGGCCCCGCGTCGCAAAGATCATGGGCGACATCCCCTCGTACCACACCTCACCCGTGCAGGCGGCCGAGGCAGCCAACGAAGCGGGGGTGAAGCTCCTCGTCCTCTACCACCTGACGCCGCCGCCGCCGGTGCGCATCGTGGAGTGGGTATTCACGCGCGGCGTCTCGCAGGTGCGTCCTGACGGCTGGCTCATCGCCGACGACGGTCTGCTCGTCGAGCTGCCGGCCGATTCGAGCCTCGTGAGGACACGACAGCTGCAATGACGAAAGAGGAGCATCTTGGCGGGCGTGGAGGCGGTCCCCACTGCGAGCCAGGAGGTGCTCCTGCGGGCGTGAATCCCTCGTCGCCCCGGAGAGGCTCCCGCCAGGTCCACACGCGTTGAACCGAAAAGGAGGGAGCGATGCGTACGCGTTCACTGCTGCGAACCCTGACAACGCTTCTCGGCGTCCTCTTTGTGCTGCAGGGACTGGTCTGGATCACCGATCCGGCGCGCGCGGCGGCAGGTCTCGGCATGTCGCTTCTTGGCGGTCTCGCCCTCAGTACCCAAATCGGCGACCTGAGCGCCCTCTTCCTTACGGCCGGCACAACGATTCTCATTGGTGCGCGACCCGGCCGTGCCCGCCTGCTCTACGTGCCAATGGGGTTGTTCGGCGTCGCGGCCCTCGCGCGAACGCTCGCTTGGGCGCTGCACGGAGCCGCCTTCGCTGCGACTTTCATCGCGATCGAGGTCGCAGTGGCGGCGCTGCTCCTTGCCGCCGCCCAACGGCTCGACGCGGAGCGCTGAAACTCGAGCCGGCTTTCGACCGGCCGCCGGTCTGCAAATCCCCGGTCCTACGCCGGCGGCGGGCACGGGAGGGCGCGCCCAAAGCCCGCGCAGTCGGCCGACGACTCGTCCGATCGCAGCCGCCCAGGCCGGTCCGCTCCCCGGTGGGCTGCCCTTATGGCATGATCAGTGTCAGAAACACAAACCTCCTGGAAGGGCAGGCAGCCGAGAAGGCGCCGAACCCGCGCGAAGGGGCCGCGCGTTTTCTTCTCGCGACGCTTTCCTCCGGAAGATCGCGTGGTCGCGACGAAGGTTCGTGAGTCTCTACTTTCTCTAACTCGCAGGCGGTCGAGCTCCCGCTGCCTCGAGGACGAGAGCATTCGGGTTCCCCTCCGATCGCACGGAAAGAGAGGCCCCCATGTCGAGTCCTTACCGCATCTTCGGCGTCGAAATGTCTCCCTACTCGGTCAAGGTGCGCTCTTACTTCCGCTACAAAGGCATCCCGCACCAGTGGATCGTGCGCAGCCTGGAGACGCAGCCCGAGTTCCAGAAATACGCAAAGCTTCCGATCGTCCCGCTGGTCGTGACGCCCGGCGGGGAGGGCATCCAGGACTCGACGCCGATCCTCGAGCGCTTCGAGGCCGAGCGCCCCGAGCCGTCCATCCATCCGTCCGACCCGATTTCTGCCTTCATCTCTGCTCTGCTCGAGGAGTTCGGAGACGAGTGGGGCAACAAGTGGATGTTCCACTACCGCTGGGCACGCGAGGTGGACCAGCTCTCCGCGGCTGGACGCATCGCTCGCGCGATGATGCCCGGCGCGAGCGAGGAGCAGCACGTGGCGCTGAGCGCGCAGGTCCGCGAGCGCATGGTGAACCGAGTGTGGTTCGTGGGCTCGAACGCGGAGACCGCCCCGCAGATCGAAGAATCATTCCGCGAGACGATTGCGCTCCTCGACGTGCACCTTGCGACGCGCCCGTATCTGTTCGGGCGGCGTCCCGCCTTCGGCGACTTCGGTCTTTTCGGGCAGATCTACGAGGCGTGGACGGATCCGACGCCCGGGGCGCTGATCGAGGGGAGCGCCCAGCACGTCCTTGACTGGGTGCAGCGGATGCTCTGGCCCCGCGTGGAGGGGGAGTTTGAGCCGTGGCAAAGCCTCGAGCCGACGCTGCTCACGCTGCTCGAGCGCCAGGTCGGGCGGCTTTTCCTGCCGTGGACGGTGGCGAACGCCGCCGCAATCGCTGCGGGGCGCGAGGAGTTCCGCGTGGACCTCGATGGCAAGAGCTGGACCCAGAAGCCGCAGAAGTACCACGCCAAGTCACTCGCGGCACTGCGGGCGAAGTACGCTGGGCTGCGGGATCGCGCGGCCGTCGATCGCGTGCTCGACCGCTCTCGCTGTCTCGCTGGGCTGCGAGGGTGAGCTTTCCATGGGAGTCGCAATGATCGACCTCTATACCGCCCCGACACCGAACGGCTGGAAGGCTTCCGTGACACTCGAGGAGCTCTCCCTGCCGTATGAGACCCACGCCGTGAACCTCGCGAAGAACGAACAGAAAGAGCCGTGGTTTCTTGCGATCAATCCGAACGGGCGGATCCCGGCGATCATCGATCGCGACTTCGGTAGCCTCGCCGTATTCGAGTCAGGCGCGATCATGATCCACCTCGCGGAGAAAGCGGGACGCCTGCTGCCGAGCAACGCGGCCCGGCGCGCGCGTGTGCTCTCGTGGTTGATGTTCCAGATGGGCGGGGTGGGTCCCATGATGGGCCAGGCGAACGTCTTCTTCCGTTACTTCCCCGAGAAGATCCAGCCGGCGATTGACCGCTACCAGAACGAGTCACGGCGCCTGTTCGAGGTGCTCGACCGGCGTCTGGGTGAGAGCGAGTGGCTGGCCGACGACTTCTCGATCGCCGACATCGCGAACTGGTGCTGGGTGCGTACCTACAAGTGGTCTGGCGTCTCCATCGATGGCCTCGCAAACCTGCGCCGCTGGCTCGACGCGATGAAGGAGCGACCCGCTTGCCGGCGTGGCGTCGAGGTCCCATACCGGGTCGAAAGCCTGGTGCAGGACGAAAAGGCGGCTCAGGAGTTCGCGGAGAAGGCGCGCGGTCAGCTGCAGCGCTGAAGGAGAAGACGATGAAGCTGGGAATCGGTGCCGTTTCATTCGGCCCGAAGGTGCGGATCGATCTTGAACTCATCCGGCGCGCAGAGGCACTCGGATTCGACTCGACCTGGACGGCAGAAGCCTACGGGAGCGACGCAGTCACCACCGCGACCTGGGTGCTCGCACACACGAGCCGCATCAAGGTGGGGACCGCCATCATGCAGATCCCGGCGCGTACGCCAGCGATGGCGGCGATGACCGCAATGACGCTCGACCAGCTCTCGGGCGGGCGCTTCCTCCTCGGCCTTGGCCCATCGGGTCCCCAGGTGGTCGAGGGCTGGCACGGCGTCCCGTATGGGAAGCCCCTCACGCGCACGCGCGAGTACATCACCATCATCCGGCAGATCCTCGCACGTGAAGAGCCGCTCGAGTTCCACGGCTCGGAGTACGAGATTCCCGTGCGGGGCGCGGCCGCCACTGGACTCGGCAAGCCCCTGAAGAGCATCCTGCACGGCAACCCGCACATTCCCATCTATACGGCGTCGATCAGCCCGGCGGGACTGCGCTGCGCGGCGGAGGTCGCCGACGGTGTGTTCCCGATGATGGTCGATCCCGAGAAGTTCGATGTCTCGTATCTGCCCTACCTGGAGGAGGGATTCGCAAAGGCCGGGGGCGGAAAGAGTCTCGCGGACTTTGCGGTGGTGCCCGGCGTGAGCGTGATTGTGACCGACGAACCTGAGAAGGCGCGGATGACCGTGAAGAGCGGGATGGCACTGTACATCGGTGGCATGGGCGCACGCGACAAGAACTTCTACAACGACCTCACCAAGCGGCTCGGCTACGAAGAGGCTGCGGTTCGCATCCAGGATCTCTTCCTCGCAGGAAAAAAGGCCGAAGCGGCCGCCGCGGTACCCGACGCGCTGCTCGACGCGGTGCACCTGGTCGGGCCGCGCGATCGCGTCCGCGATCGGCTTGCGGCCTGGAAGGAGGCCGGGCGCAGGGGCTGGGTCCACACCATGAACGTCTCGACGTCGCAGCCCGAGGCCCTTGAGCTGCTTGCGGAGGAGCTGCTCTAGCTCGATGCGGCCCGCACGGACGATCCAGAGCGACGCATCGGCGCACGCGATCGACGGACGGCAGCGTCGCAGCGCACGCAGCCGCGAGGCGATCGTGCGGGCGCTCCTTGGGCTGGTCGGAGGCGGCGTGCTGCAGCCGACCGCCCAGCAGGTTGCGGAGGCCGCCGGCGTCGGGATTCGCAGTGTGTTTCGGCACTTCGCCGATATGGACAGTCTATTTGCCGAGATGGCCGCACGGGTCCAGGCCGAGACGCTTCCGATCTTGCGCGCCGATCCCGTCGCGGGCTCCCTCGATCGGCGTGCGCGTGCGCTCGTGGACCACCGCGGGGACTTCTTCGAGCGCATTGCGCCCTACAAGCGTTCGAGCAACCTACAGCGCTGGCGCTCGGAGTTCCTGCGCGAGCGGCATGGCGTGCTGGTGCGTGCGTTGCGCTCCGATCTGTTGCGCTGGTTGCCCGAGCTGCGGTTCGCGCCTGCGGATCTCGTCGATGCCCTCGACCTTGCGCTCTCCTTCGAGGCGTGGGATCGCCTCCGCACGGACCAGCGCCTCGGCCGCGATCGTGCACGCGACGTTCTGCTGCGCACCCTGCTCACGCTTGTCTCTGGCTTAAGTCGCAAGGACGCCGATGTGAGAGTCGACCCGCAGGGCAGACCCACGGCGGGCTAGAGGCGAGGGGAGATCCTCGGCACGCCAGCGCCCCGCTGGCAAGGAAGGAGTCGGAGCTCCACTGCCGTGCGGATACTGATCGTCGAAGACGAGAAGAAGGTCGCGAGCTTCCTTCGGCGTGGCCTTGAGGCCGAGCACCACGAAGCCGACGTGGCTTACGACGGCGAGACGGGCTTGGCTCGGGCACTCGCGACGGAGTACGACCTGGTCGTCCTGGATGTCAGNNCCCATCCTCGTGCTCACGGCGCGCGCGACGCTTCCCGACAAGGTGACGGGGCTTGACGTCGGGGCGGACGACTATCTAACGAAGCCCTTCGAGTTTGCTGAGTTTCTTGCTCGGGTGCGTGCCCTTTTGCGGCGCGGGGCGCCCGCGAGCCCGCCCATCCTTTCGGTGGCCGACCTCACGCTGGACCCCGCAACGCGGAAGGTGCTTCGAGGGGGCCGCTCGATCGAACTCACGCCGCGGGAATATGCGCTTCTCGAGTTCCTGATGCGCAACCGGGGACGCGTTCTCTCTCGGGCGCTCATCGCCGAACACGTCTGGGGGGTACACTTTGACAGCTTTACGAACGTGATCGATGTCTACGTGAACTACCTGAGGCGGAAAATCGACTCGGACTTTGAGCCTAAGCTGCTGCACACCGTACGGGGCNNCGAGCCCAAGCTGCTGCACACCGTACGGGGCGTCGGCTACGTCTTGAAGGAGCCGAACCGCTGAGGCTGCCCACCCGTCTGAGAACCGTGCGAGCGCGCCTTACGCTGTGGTACACCGCTGTCTTTGGCGGGCTCCTTCTCCTCCTGGGCGGGACCGCATTCGTGCTGCTGGACCACGGGCTGCGCACGAACCTCGACGACTCGCTTGTGTCGGTCGCGAGGGCGATCGCCACGTCAAGCCGCGAGGCCGGCGGGCCGGATCTCGCCGAGACTCTTGAAAGCATGCTCGGCCCCGCCGTCGCCGAACGCTTCTTTCAGCTGCTGGACCCCTTCGGCCGCCCCGATCCTCGGCTCGCCCCACGTGGCCGATGGACCTTCCCGCTGAGCAACACCGCGCTGCGCAACGCCGAGGAAGGACGAGAGACGTTCGAATCGATCCGGATTCCGGGCGCGTCCGGCGCTGACGTGCGGCTGCTCACCCTGCCCGTCATCGATCGCGGACGCTTGGTGCACTTCGTTCAGGTGGCGGCTTCGCTCGATCGCGTGGAGCAGGCCCGCTCGCGATTCCTCCTGGTCATGCTCTCCCTCGCCCCGCTGGCTCTCGCAGGAGCCGCTCTCGGCGGCTGGTTTCTCGCGGGTCGCGCACTCTCTCCGGTGGACGCCATGGTGGCGGCAGCACGTCGGATCGGGGCCGAGGACCTCTCCATGCGTCTCGCAGGCGAGGATCGGGATGACGAGCTCGGACGGTTGGCCGCAGTGCTGAATGACATGCTCGCTCGCCTCGAGCGCTCGTTCACGGCTGCACGCCAGTTCAGCGCCGACGCAGCCCACGAGCTGCGGACGCCGCTTACGATCCTCAAGGGGGAGCTCGAGGTGGCGCTGCACACCGCGACGGAGGGTGGCCAGGGCCCGGAGATGCTCGAGAGCTGCCTTGAGGAGGTGGACCGGCTCGCCGCTCTCGTCGAGGATCTGCTCTTCTTGGCACGGGCCGACGCGGACGTGGTGCCCTTCCAGGGAGAGCCCTTGGATCTCGCTGCGCTCGCAAGGGAGGTGGAACCCGCGCTCAAGGTCTTGGCCGAGCGCGCAGGCGTCGGCCTCGCGATCGACGCCCGGGCACCGATCGTGGTGAAGGGGAGCGAGCCCCTGCTGCTGCGGGTCCTCTTCAATCTTGCCGAGAACGGCATCAAGTACGCCGGAGCGGGCCAGCGGGTGGACATCGCGGTGCGGCGCGAAGGCGAGAAAGGCCTGCTCGAGGTGCGCGACAGCGGTCCAGGAATCGCTTCCGAGGAGCGGGAGCGGATCTTCGACCGGTTCTACCGCGCCGATCCTGCGCGCGAGCGCAGCGGCACGGGCATCGGACTTCCGCTCGTGCGGTCGATCGTGCGCCTTCACGGCGGTGAGATCTGCGTGGAGAGCGCACCGGGTCGTGGGTCATGCTTTCAGGTGCGCCTCCCCCTGGCAGATCGCCCCACATGAGAAAGGTCTAATCCACGTCTCATCGTTCTCTTATCCCGTGCCCCTAGCCTCTCCGCGTATGCGGCGACGAGCCGCGAAGGAGAGAGACGATGCAATCGGGCACACGCATGAAAGTCTTCGTCGCTGGCGTCGCTGTGGTGGCTTTCTGCCTCGGCACGGCGGCGGGCACCCGCGCACACCCCGGCTTTCTGGCCCGTCCGGCAGCGGCAACCGAGCTGACCCCGGCGACCCCTGCGGAGAGCGCAGACTCGACGGAGGCCCCGGCCCGGGCCTTGCCCTCCTTCGTGTCTTTGGTGGAGACCGTGTCGCCGGTTGTCGTGCACGTGAAGGTCGTATCCGTCGTGAAGACGAACGGCGCCGAGGACAGCTTCCCGTTTCCCTTCCCCTTCGGCGAGGACGGACCTTTTCGCAACTTCCGATTCCCGAAGACGCAGCCCCCGTCTCGGCAGCTTGGGGCTGGCTCCGGATTCATCATTCGCAACGATGGAGTGATTGTTACCAACAACCACGTCATCGACCAAGCCAAGGAGATCACGGTTGGGCTGAGCGACGGCCGTGAGTTCCGGGCGAAGGTCCTCGGGCGCGATCCCAAGACGGACCTCGCCGTGCTCAAGATCGACGCCAAGACGGATCTTCCGGTGGCGAAGCTCGGTAATTCCGATGCCTTGAAGGTAGGTGAGTGGGTCGTGGCCATCGGCAATCCCTTCGGCCTCGACAACACAGTGACCGCCGGCATCGTGAGCGCCAAGGGCCGCGCGATTGGCAATGGCCCCTACGACCAGTTCATCCAGACGGACGCTCCCATCAATCCGGGCAACTCCGGTGGCCCGCTCTTCAACCAGCGCGGCGAAGTGGTTGGCATCAACACTGCGATCTTCAGTCAGAGCGGGGGGAACATCGGAATCGGATTCGCGATCCCCATCAACCTGGAGAAGGAGCTCGTCCCGCAGCTCGAAGCCGAGGGGCATGTGACGCGCGGATGGCTCGGGGTGTCGATCCAGAAGCTCACACCGGAGCTCGCCGAGTCGCTCGGCGTGAGCGAGGCGCACGGATCCCTGGTCGCGGAGGTGACGCCCGGAAGTCCAGCGGCAAAGGCGGGCATCAAGACGGGCGATGTGATCACCACCTATAACGGCAAGAAGGTGGAGGAGTACGGGGGCCTTGCGAGCCTTGTCGCTGCAACCCCGGTGGGCACCACCATCCCGATCCAAGTGCTGCGCGATCGGGAAGTGAAAACGCTTAGCGTGACGGTCGCAAAGCTCGCCGATGAGGAAGTCCACGAGGCTGCCGCACCGGCGAAGGCGAAGTGGGGTCTCGCCCTGCGCGAACTCACACCCGAGGAACGCGCGGAGCGCGGGCTCGAGGATGGACAGGGGGTGCTGGTCGCCGGAGCCGAGCCTGGGAGCCCGGCCGAGGACGCGGGTCTTCACGCCGGCGACGTCGTTCTTCAGGCGAACCACAAGCCCGTGGGATCGGTGGAGGCACTCCGGCACGAGGTCGCCAAGGTGGAGGAGGGGAAGCCCCTTCTCCTCCTCGTGCGGCCGGCCGATGGAGGCGATCGCTTTGCCGCGCTCGCAGCGCGCTAAGCGCCTGCACCCCTCAGGATGCGGAGGGGCGGTCCGCTTGGACCGCCCCTTGCGCCTTGGCGTCGCGAGACCAACCTCTCTGGGAAGCCTGCGGCCGCAGCAAACCTTCTCCGCCTCTGCTGCTAGGACTTCTTCCCCTCCACGATATGGAGGTCTCGCTGCGGGAACGGGATCTCGATCCCGGAGGCTTCGAAGGCTTCGGACAGGGCCACAGCCACCTCACTCTTCACCGCAGACAGCCGGTTGCCGTCGCCGACCCACGCGCGAAGCTCGAAGTCGAGCGAGCTCTCACCGAAGCCGAGGAAAAACGCGCTCGGCTCGGGGTGCGCCAGGATCTCGGGATGCTGTTTCGCGACTTCCTTGAGCATCGTCAGCACACGCGCCGGTTTCGTGCCATAGGCCACTCCGATGGGGAGTTCGANNGGGAGCGGTCCGAGAGCGTCCAGTTCGTGACGCTCTCCGAAATCAAGGTCGAGTTGGGAACGATCACCTCGGCCCCGGCTGAAGTGCGCACAGTGCTGGATCGGACCCCAATGCGCTTCACCTCGCCTGTCACCTGTCCTACCTGGACCGTGTCTCCGGTTTTGATCGGCCGCTCGAAAAGCAGGATCAGGCCCGACACGAAATTGTTCACGATTGCCTGGAGGCCAAAGCCGATTCCCACGCCCAGGGCACCGATCATGACCGTGAGCCGACTCGCGTCGAACCCCAGGGTCGCGAGCGCAAGGAGGAAGCCAACCGTGAGGATCGCGTAGTGAATGAGATTCGAAAGTGCGTAGGGAAGGCCATGCGCGAGCCGAAACCGCGGGAAGATTTCCTCGTCCAGCACAAAGCGCACGAGGCGCGAAAGCAGCAAGCTGCCCCAGAGCGTGATTCCAAAGAAGAAAAGGTCTCCCAAGGAAACGGTCACGCTGCCGAAGCTCAGGCTGGCTGCGGCGACGCGCCATAGGAGGTCCATTTTCAAACCGAGCATTCCGAGGTTGGCTCGGATCGTGAACAGCCAGCCCCCCACGGCAAGCGCGAAGATGACGGTCGCGCTCCGGTGCGCGATGAGTTCGCGGTGACTGCTCACCATGCGGAGGGCCGCAAGAGGTCGCACCCCGAGCGAAATTTCCCAGAGCCCGAGGAACACGCGTGCGGCAACGAAGAATCCCAGGAAGGCATTTACGATGACAAGGGCCGTGCTTGAAACGAAGCGCGCGAGAGCCAGGTAACCGAAGGCTCCTGCGACAAATGCGATCCCGAAATCGAGGGCGAGGAGGCGTCCGGTCCAGGTCACTCCGGTTCGCCAGCCTTGCTCGCGCTCCGTGAACGGAGTCCCGCGCGTGCGTGCCGGACTCACAGACCAAAGCATGAAAATCATCCCGCCGCCCATGGCAAGGCAGAGCAGGAGCTGCGCCATGACAGGCGACGTTCCTACGAAGTCCTGGATCCGGTCCACGACCCGGAGGGCCGCGACGCCGTAGATCGGCGGCAAGAGGGTGGGGTGGACGATCCGGTGCAAAACCCGCAAGACCGGTACAAGCACCAGCAGCGACGCCGCATCGAAGAGAAGGCGTGGAGCGTCGGGGTGAAGGGCGTAGACGCAGAGCCCGGTGACCAGAAGTGCCACCGAATAGGGGAGCTCGAGAACTGTGAGATGCTCGCGGATCTCCGGACTCGAGATGGCCCAGTGCTCTGCCCGACTGCGTGCCTGGCGCATGAGGAACGCGAGCGAGGTGAAGAGAAGGAGGGGCAGGTAGGAAAAGTCGCTGTGCCTGCGAACGAACGAAGCTGCGAGCGTGAGTTCGATGCGGCTCTCCACCAGGAGCGGTCGGAGAAGGGCATCGCGGCCATATTGGGCCGGTGGGACCCGCCAAAGCGGCATGCCGGTTCGCACGGCAAGCTCCGCTCCTTCTCTGTGCCTGACCTCCTCCAGCCGGGCCAGCAGCTCGTCGCAGACCCCGAGCTGGCGCGTGGCTTCGCCTTGGAGCGCGAGGAGACGATTGCGCAGAGCCAGGATCCGTTCGTGCGTTCGTCGAATGTCGCCAAGAGTCGCTTCGACGCGCATGATCAACTCTTGTGGAGCATCTTGGGCGCGCGCCGCTTCTCCTGTGCGTGTCCACACGTCGCGCAGATTCTGGATCTCGTCGAGAGCGGCGGAGTACTGGCTTGTCTGGGCCGTCGTTCTTGCGACGACTGCGACGAGGTGGCGGCGCGCGTCCGTCCAAGCTTGGGTCAGATCGACCACCACCGCGAAGGGCTGCTCGAGCTCAAGCACCGCATTGGTATCGGCGACAGCGGATTCGAGGCGCCGGGCGTCCTGGGCTCGAGCGGCCTCGGCGTCCTCCAGATTTGCCGAGGACTCGAGCCGAGTCGCGATGGCGCGGAGGTGCTCCGAGGTCTCCACGGCCCGAGTCGAGATCTCCTCGAGGGCGATTGGAGCGGAAGTCGGAGGCTGCGCCGAAGCCGCAGGCGCTCCCGACCCGCTCGCGGGCAAAGGGCCGGAGCCACTGGCCGCAGCTTGCTGCGCGTCGGCACGTGTCGCCCCGCTTGCCATCGCGGTGACGAGGGCAGCGCACGCGAGCCAGCGAAGGGAATGAGGTTTCATCGGTTTCACCCCTAGCTGGGAGGGTTCGCCACCCCGATCTTGAGTTCGTGGGGGCGTTGCGAGTGCGCTGGTCCTCGTCCCTGATTCTACGTCTGATTTCTCCGGAGCGGTCGTGGCGGAGCTTCCTTCGGCCCGCAGGGGTGGGGTGCTCCAACGAGGAGCACGAGGAGCGGCGTCAAGGTGTGGGTATGGATCTCCTCTCTCCTTTTCGTTGCGCGGCGCGGCAGGAGCAGGTCGGGCGAATCCTCCACATCCAGACCGTGCCCTGCCGCGAGGGCCTGCACCCTTCCAGCAGAATGCACCTACCGACTCTTTTCGGGGACGAAGTCCTCCGGGTACTGAGGGAGGGAGTCGTTGATGGAGTGCCACGGCGCCTTTGAGGCAACCCAGAAGTGAGCGAGAGGGCGCCGCTGCGGATCAGAATCAAGGGTGCCAAGACGGATGCGCCGGATCTCTGGGTCCGCGTCGCGGCGGCTGTACACAGGGGAACCACAGCGGCGACAGAACGCGCGGTACTTCCCGGGTGACGACTCGTACTCGGACACGAGGTCATCCCCAGAGGTGAGTTCGAAGTAGCGAGTTCGTGCCGGGGCATTGGCCGCGAAGGCGGAGCCCGAGGCGCGTTGGCACTGCTTGCAATGGCAGTAGACGGCAGGTCCAAGCTTGCCTGTGACGCGGAAGCGCACACCGCCGCAGAGGCAGCCGCCCTCGAGCATGCGATCTCCTCCTCCTCTTGCTCGCTCTCAGCGATTCTGCATCGGCCAAGCTATGGGGTCCAATCACACCGCGCGCCGCGCGGCAAGTGTGCACAACACTGGTGCGCCGATCTGCCCCATATGGGCCCTCTTGCGTGTCAGCGGGCCACATGCAAGGCGGGTGAACTCTCCTCGAGAGCCCGGCGCGCGGCACGACTGATGCAGTCGAAGAGGCGTCATTCCGCCGCAGGCTTGGCGGGGAGTTCAATTCCAATCCGAAGGAAGAAACACCATGGCAGAGAAGCACGAGCAGGAGACGAAGGGGCTTGCCCGCTGGGATCCATTCGGCGAGCTGGAGGCGTTCACGCGCTGGGATCCGTTCCGCGCGCTCATGGGTCGGGGACGGCTCAGCCGGCTGATGGAGGAAGTGTTTGGGGAGCGGCCATTCGCCCGCGGGGAGCTTGTGCCGGCGCTCGATCTCCACGAGGCGGACAATGAGTACGTGGTAACCGTCGAGCTTCCTGGCGTGCGCAAGGAAGACGTCTCTGTCGAGATGACGGACGGCGTGCTCACGGTGCGCGGGGAGAAGAAATCGGAGCGCGAGGAGAAGAAGGGGGAGCGCACGCGCTGGGTCGAGCGTTCGTATGGCTCATTCAGTCGCTCGTTCACGCTGCCTGCGAACGCGACCCCCGATCGCATCGATGCGTCCTACAAGGACGGCATTCTCACGCTGCGGATCGGAAAGCGAGAGGAGACGAAGCCAAAGACGATCGCGATCAAGTGAGCCTGCAGACGGCAAGGGAGAAATCCTTGAGAGTCGAGCCGCTCATGAGGAACGATCTCTGGGGGTGCAGACCTTCGATTCGCTAAAGGAAATTCCACGGATGGGAACGGGCGCTCGGGGGCAAGGGTACTCGAGCGCCCACTTCATTCAGCTCGGTTCCTCTCTCTCGGATCATCCTCGCGAAGAGACGGCCGCGCGAGCCCGCTGCCCGAGCCCATCTTCCGACGCCATCATCCCTCAAGACTGCGCTCGCCCGTCGAAGCCAACCTGACTACTTCGCTGACGGCTCGAGACCTCTTTCTTGCGCCATGGGAGCCCCGCTGGCTTGGCCGCTCCTCTTCTCGGGCTGGGAGCGCCAACCGGGCACGCCGATCACGACAAGGCGCAGCTGCTTCTCGATGCGTCTTGCGAGCTCACCCTCCTCTTCAGGGTGCGCCTCTGTGAGGCGGCCCACTGCGGACACCACGATCTCGACGAGCAGGTCGGCGAACATCTGCCGGTCGCTGCGAGTCCAACCGGCCAGCTCCGGGAAGCGGCTCAGGTCGACGGCGAGTTCGTTGGCGAACAAATCCAGCTCCGTGCGGATGACGCGCCGCAATCGACGTACGCCGCCGTAGCGCTCACGCGCGATGAATCGCATGTGATCGCGATGCTCGCGAACGTGTGTCACGACGATCTGCACCGATCGGCGGATAACGTCGTCGTATGTCGATGTATCGCTGCGGGCCGCGCGCACCATGTCGTGCAGCGAACCGAAGGCTTCGTCGACGAGGGCTAGGCCGAGATCCTCCATGCCTTCGAAATGCCGGTAGAAGGCGGTGGGGGTGATGCCGGACTCGCGGGTGACCTCACGCAAGCTGATGCTCTCGAAGCTGTGCTTGGAAAGCAGCCTGAGCGTGGAGCTCAAGAGCGCATGACGCGTGCGTTCCTTGCGTTCCATGCGCGATTCGATGTCGCTGTGGTCGTGGCGGCGACCCACGATGCTCCCCGGCGCTCTGGTGTTTACGTCCGTACACTGAATTCCCGCGAACTGCCGGATTCTATAGCATTTTCGCCGGAATCTCCATCCTCCCTAGCTGAAGTTGACAGTTGTGCACTCAAATCTTATAGTGCACATATGTTTACTGAAGCCAAAGCTCTCCGCTCTGCCCGGCCGCGCCTTCTCCCGCGGCTTGTGACTGCACTCGACGCGCTGGCAACGCCGCACGGGATCGATCGCTACCTCGAGTGGGTCGATCCCACGTGGTCGACGCGAGACGTCCGGGCCAGGGTGATTGAGGTACGCCGCCAAGCGGCTGGCAGCGTCACGATGACCCTCGTGCCGAATGGGGGCTGGACAGGCTTCGAAGCCGGCCAATACACGCGGCTGAGCGTCGAGATCGACGGCGTACACCAGACCCGCTGCTACTCGATGGCATCGTCGGCGCATCGCGACGATTCCTTCGAGCTCACCGTCAAGGTGCACGCGGGCGGCCTCGTCTCGTCGTATCTGTACGCTGAGGCTCACCGCGGAATGGTGGTCGGTCTGAGCCGCGCCGAGGGGGAGTTCGTCCTGCCGGCTGTCCGACCCGAAGGGCTGGTGCTGATCAGCGGCGGAAGCGGCATCACACCGGTGCTGTCGATGCTTCGCACGCTCTGCGACGAAGATCACCGCGGCTCGGTGGCGTTCATCCACTACTCTCCTCACGAGGCCGAGATGCCCTACCGGGCCGAGCTCGCGCGGCTCTCCGACGAGCATCCCAATGTGCGGGTCCTGCGCGCATTTACCGAGGAGCCAGGGCGAGGCGAGCTGAACGGTCTCTTTTGCGATGCCCACCTCGGGGCCGCCGACCCCGCGTGGCGTATTGCCGAAACCTACGTGTGCGGCCCCGGGCCGCTGATGCACGCGCTCCGCGCGCGGTTCGACCGGGAAGACTTGGGGAAACGACTCCACACCGAGGCGTTCACCCCCGGCCTTCCGGCCTCTGAGTCTGGCCCCGGCCCGTGCGGCGCCGTTCGCTTCGAGCGCAGCGGGATCGAGATCAATGCCGATGGCCGCACGCTGCTGGAGTTGGCCGAGGCCGCGGGGCTCAAGCCCGCACACGGCTGTCGCATGGGGATCTGTCATACCTGCACGCGCCGTATCCACCGCGGCACGGTCCGCGACGCGCGCACAGGGATGACCCGCACCGTTGTCGACGCCGACCTGCAGCTGTGCGTCCACGTCCCCGGCGGCGACGTGTCGCTCGACCTCTGACCTCATTCCACGCAAGGAGTCGTCATGACAATCACCCGCTTGCGATCCCGCTCGCGCACAGCCCCGGCACGGGCAGCGAAACCCGAGCCCGTGGGGAGTGCCGCGCTTCGCCACCGCCTCGCGCCCGAGCACGTGGAGTCGTTCGGTGCTGAGCTCGATGCCATCCGTTTGCGCGTCCTCGCGGATCTCGGTGCGGAGGACGTTGACTACATCCGCCGCATCATCCGCTGGCAGCGTGGCCTTGAGGTCGCTGCCCGCGGCATGCTGCAGCTCGCCTTGCTGCCACCGCTTTGGCTGGGCGGCGTGATTGCCCTTTCCCTGTCGAAGATCCTGGACAACATGGAAATTGGCCACAATGTGATGCATGGCCAATACGACTGGACCGGCGACCCCACGCTGGCGTCGGGCACGTTCGAGTGGGACAACGTCTGCCCCGGTGACCAGTGGCGTCACTCCCACAACTTCATGCATCACACGCATACCAACATCTTGGGCAAGGACCGCGATCTTGGGTACGGAGTGTTGCGGATCAGTTCCCACCAGGAGTGGAGCCCGAAGGATCTCGGCAACCCGGTGTATGCATTCCTTCTCGCGGTACTCTTCCAGTGGGGCGTGATGCTGCACGACCTCGAGATCGAACGAATCCACGGCGGTGAGCGCCGCTGGGGAGAGGTTCGACCCCTCGTGCGGGCGATGCGCCGAAAGGCGGGCCGCCAGATACTGAAGGACTACATCCTTTTCCCTTTGCTCTCCGGTCCCTCTCTCTTGGCGAACCTCGCGGCCAACGCGACCGCGAACTTGGTCCGCAACGTCTGGGCCTTCACGATCATCTTCTGCGGCCACTTCCCGGACGGAGTCGAAGAGTTCGCTCCCGACGGGGCGGCCGGGGAGACG
>DOUU01000391.1:5246-5606 GCA_003520425.1 Deltaproteobacteria bacterium | reverse complement strand
GTCGGGTATCACCGCCGCGATCTCGATCGGGTCGTCGCGTAACACCCCCCCAAGGTGCTCGCCTCCGTTCGTCAACGGCGTGTGTTCTCGCGAAAGAGGAGGGCGATGAGAGTTCTCCAGGTCGGTCTCGGCCGTTTTGGCCAGAGCCACTTACGCAGCTGGCGAAAGCTGGCCGTCGACCTTCGGGTGTGCGACCGCGACCCCTCGCGCCTTGCCGCGCTCGAGGAGCCGTCCTCCACGGATTGGCGGGAGTTCCTCGGGGACGCGGAGTGCGTGGACGTGGTGACCTCGGCGACCTCGCACGAAGAGATCGTGAGGGCGGCCCTCGAGAAGGGCAAACACGTCTTCGTCGAGAAGCCG
>DOUU01000391.1:0-5222 GCA_003520425.1 Deltaproteobacteria bacterium | reverse complement strand
GCCGTCGAACGAGCCGTACGCTCTGGGGCCATTGGCCGGATTCGCTACGCCCTCGGCCACTTCATGAGCTTCAAGCGGCCAAGGACAGACGGCGGGCTCGCGATTTCCGACGGCGTGCATTGGGTGGATCTCGTCTCCTGGATCTTCGCGAAGCAGCCCGTTGCGGTGACTGCAGTGCTCCGGGACTACCTCGGCCGCGGCATGGACGACGCTGCCACCCTGGCCCTTGACTACGGCGAACAGAGCGCGCTGGTCGAAGCCGCATGCTTTCCACCAGAACCCCGGCGGGATCTTCACGTGATGGGCACGGAGGGGGCCATCACCTGCGACTTCTTGGCCGATGCAGATCGCGTGAAGCTTTACCGCCACGCCCACCAACAGGATGCGCACGGCGTTTGGGTGGCGAGGGAAGGAGATCTGCGCGTCCTTTCCGCGGCCGGGGAGGAGCCGCTCCTCGCCGAACTGCGGGCTTTTCTTGAGGCATGCAAGTCGGGCCGTCCCGCGCCAGACGCTGCGGACGGCTTTGCCGGCGCGGCCGCCGTGGCCGTGATTGAAGCCGCCGAGCGCTCCGCGAGGGAAGGGCGCCGGGTCGAGGTGGAACTTCCCTCATGAGGCCCGGAGGGGAGAAGGCATGACCACGAAGAAAAAGATTCCGCTCTCACAGGTTGCGATCGATGACGAGGTGAAGGCGCGCGTGGTCGCTGCGGCCGAGTCGGGCCAGTACATCCTGGGTCCCGAATGCAAGGCGTTCGAAACGGAGCTGGCCTCCTATTTCGGACGTGGCCACTGCATTCTGCTGAACTCCGCGACCTCGGGCCTCCTGCTCACCCTCAAGGCTCTCGGAGTGGGTCCGGGCGATGAGGTTCTCGCGCCGGCGCACACGGCGTTTCCGACCATCGAAGCGATCTTTCTGTCCGGGGCAACGCCGGTCTTCGTGGACATCGATGAGAGCGCGACCCTCGATCCGAGCTGGCTCGAACCCCGCGTCAGCGCGCGGACCAAGGTCATTTTGCCCGTGCATCTTTACGGCCACCCTTGTGACATGGACGCCATCCAAGAGGTGGCCGAGCGGCATGGGTTGCTGGTGCTCGAGGACTGCGCCCAGGCACACGGTGCCCAGTACCGCAGTCGAAAGGTCGGGACCTTCGGCGTTGCAGGAGTGCTTTCCTTTTATCCCTCGAAGAATCTCACGGTGCTCGGCGACGGCGGCGCGGTGCTGACCGATGACCCGGTGCTCGCCGATCGGCTGCGCATGCTGCGCGACCATGGCCGGCGAGACAAGTACCTCCACGAGACCGTGGGCTGGAATCTGCGATTCAATGAGATCCAAGCTGCGGCGGGACGCGTCTTCTTGCGGCGACTCGATGCGATGAACGATGCGCGCAGAGCCAAAGCGGCCCGCTACCTGGAACGTCTGCAGACAGCGCCGATCACGCTACCCACGGAAAGCAAGCTCGCCCGGCATGTCTATCATCTGTTTGTGATCCGGACTCCAAAAAGGGACGCGCTCGCCAAATACCTGGCCGCCGAGGGCATCCAAACCGGGATCCACTATCCCGTGCCGAACCACCTTCAGCCCGCGACCATCGGTCGGCCCGGGGTGCGCGCGGAGTCGCTGCCGCGCACGGAAGCCTGGGTAAAGGAGATCCTCTCCCTTCCGATCTTCCCGAGCCTCACGGACAGCGACGTCGATCGAGTCTCAGCGGCGGTTCACGAGTTCTTCGCGGGTCCTGGGAAGGCGTAGGGGCGATGGCCCACGCCGCCCCGGAGATCTCGATCGTCATCCCCGCCTACAACGAGGAGGACAATGTCCCGCTCCTCGCAGAGGAGCTCCGTCGGGAGCTCGCCGTGCGGGGGATCCGCGCGTTCGAGGTGATCTTCGTGGACGACGGCTCCAGCGACAAAACGGCGCAACGGGCGCGGGCCGAAGTCGCCCGCGATCCGGAACACTTCCGTTTGGTCCGCCTCGAGCGCAACTGTGGCGAGAGCGCGGCGACAGAGGCGGGACTGCGGCGCGCGCGCGGCGGCATCCTGGTCACCATGGACTGTGATCTCCAGAACGCACCTGCAGACATCCCAGCGCTCATCGAGCCGGTCCGCAAAGGGGATGCGGACTGTGCGTGCGGTTGGCGCTCGGACCGCATGCACGGCGACACGGGCTGGCGTTTGATGCAGTCACGCATTGCGAATGGAATTCGCAATGCGCTCTCGGGTGAGAGCATCCGCGACGCGGGCTGTACGTTCCGGGCCTTCCGACGAGAGTGCGTGGTGCGGATCAAGATCTTTCGGGGCATGCACCGCTTCCTTCCGACGCTGATCAAGCTCGAAGGCTTCCGCGTGGTGGAGGTCCCTGTCCGAAATCGCTCACGCGTCCACGGCGTCTCGAAATACGGCATGTGGAACCGGGCCTTCGCAGCGTTCTACGATCTGCTGGCGGTGCGCTGGATGCGGAGTCGGGTTGTCCGCTGGCGCGTCGCGGAGGACTCGCTCGAAGGGGGGAGCCACAGCCAGTAGAGAGACGTCGGCCATGCAGCGAATTCGGCTGACGACGTGATGGCTCATGGAGATGCACGCACTCTCGAGACAGATGAGCGCGCTCGTCCTCTTGGTCGGGATCGCCGCTGCGGCGGGGGCGGCGGCGGAGTCCGAGTCCGTTCCGCCGGAGGGGCAGCCCGAGCCCCGCATCCGCCTCGTCTTTACCTTTGACGACGGGCCCTCCAACCAGCGCTTCGAGGAGCTCGGCCGAGGGGCTTCCGGCCTGCCCAACACTCCGACCGAACGAGTCCTCGAGGTGCTGCACGCCGAAGGCATCTCCGCGGCGTTTTTCGTCCTCACCGGACCTGACCGGATGCTCGGCGGAACGGTACTCGAGAAGGGCGAAACGGAGCTCGGCTTTGAGGAGCTGCGACGTGAGGTGCGCGAGGGCCACGTGCTTGGCTGCCATTGGGGAGGTCACTACGTCAGCCAGTTTCGCAAGCACACGGCCAGCGTGTCGCTTCCCGCGTACGATTCGGACGGCGACGGGATCGTGGATCGCGTGACCGACCCCGGGAATGCGCTGGAATCCGACCTGCTCCAGTGCATCCGCCGCGGCGCACAGGCGTACGCCGCGGAGGGCCACGCGGGGCAGCGCCCTGCGCTCGTACGGCCTCCGCTTTGGACGTACGTCGAGGGCAACCGCGACGCACGCCCAGCCTACGCAGCCGTGGGCTTGCACATGGTGCTCGCCGACGCTCGCGTTCCCGACGGTGTCTTCCGCTGGGCTGCGCAGTGGTTCGACTTCTGGCTTGTGCGCCAGGTGCGGCGTGCGGTGCGCGAGGGAAATCCCGACGTGGTGATTGCGCTCCATGACGTGAATCGTCGCTCCGCGCGTTACCTGCCAAAGCTCATCGCGCGGATTCGGCAGGGCCTTGCGGACGAAGGACTCACCGAGCACCGCGACTGGAAGTTCACGAGTGATCCCGACGAGGTGCTGACGGTGCTGAGCCGCCGCACCTGGTAAGAGCCCAGATTCCCTAAAGCCCTTGGGGCGTTGACCCGATTTCTTGCGACGGACCGTGCGCATCACGTGCACCGCGTGCGGCGTGGGGGAGAGGGCGTGTCGGCACGGCTTCGGGGCTGGATCCTTGCGGCAGGTGCCCTGGTGCTCGCCGTCCGGGCCCTCCCGGGCCCTCCTCGGCTGGCGACGGGGACCGAGGCCCGTGGGCCAATGCGCCTCGTGCCCCGCGCGGGGGTGACGCCGGGGCGGCCCGGCCGCACCGGCGTGGCGGATCTGCGGATCAGCGAGCGGATCTTATGAGGCCCACGCTCTTCCTCCGCGTGCTTTTCCTCATGTGTGCAGTGGCGACCGCGACGACCGGCTTGGCTCTGCTGTTTCAGCAGCGTGCGCTGGCCCTCGACCTCGAGCGATTGGCGCGCACGAGGCTCGAATCGGCGGCCCACGCGGCAGACCGGCTGGTGGAGGGTCATCTGCGCGCGCTTAGCGAGCGCTACAGGGCGATCTCCGGCACACCGGAGTTCCGGGCAAACCTCGAGCTGCGTGACCGCCCCACGCTCGAGCACTACGCGCAGACACTGGTCGAGCAGCAGAAGGCGGCGCGTGTGGTGTTTCTCGACGCGCAAGACCAGGAGGTTGCGTCCGCAGGAGACGAGAGGCTCGAGAGTGGCGCGCTTGGGAGCCGACCGTCCGCGCTGGTCGGCCGGGACAGCCAGACTTTTGCGGCGATCGCAATTGCGCTCGAAACCGCAGGGCAACCGCTCGGGCGTCTCGTCGCCTTCGAGCCCATCGGCGATGAATTGCTCGCCGAGTGGTCTGGGCTGGTCGGTGCGGACGTGCGGCTGCAGACGCCAGACCAAAACGCCCGTCCTCAGGGCATCGACACCGTGGTGCGCGACCTCGGACCCCTTCAGCTGCGCGTCGCCTCCTCTCTGCGGGCAGAACGCGACGCGATTGCGCGCTCGCGCCGCAGCCTTCTTTTCTCCGGCGTCGTCGCACTCTGTGCCGCGTTCGTCGCGAGCCTGTTCCTGTCTCGAGGTCTTGTGCGCCCCATTCTCGAGATCAAGCACGCCGCGGAGCGGATCGGGGAGGGCGACCTCGAAGTCCGGGTGCGGAGCGGACGAAGGGATGAGATCGGCCAGGTGGCGCGCGCCTTTGACCTCATGCTCGAGAACCTGCGCGACTACCGGCGGCAGGTGGACTCTCAGCAGCGAACGCTCGAAGCCAAGGTCGCACAGCGGACGATCGAGCTCGAGCGCGCGAGCAAAGGCGCAATGGAGCTGGCCCGGCAGGCGGCCGAAGCGAATCGGTCGAAGTCGCAGTTCCTCGCAAACATGAGTCACGAGATCCGCACGNNCCGCACGCCCATGAACGGCGTGATGGGCATGACGGATTTGCTTCTGGACACGCCGCTCACACCGCGACAGCGGAAGCTCGCGGAGACCGTCCACCGCTCCGCGGAGCTCCTTCTCTCCGTGATCAACGACATTCTTGACTTTTCAAAGAGCGAGGCCGGCCGCCTCACGCTCGAGGCCATTGACTGCGATCTGCGGGAGATTGTCGAAGACGTCACTGCCCTTCTTGCGGAGCGCGCGCATCGAAAGGGGCTCGAGCTGGTCTGTCGAGTCGACGACGAGGTGCCTTCCGCCGTTCGTGCGGACCCGGGCCGCCTGCGACAAGTCCTGACCAACCTTCTGGGGAATGCCATCAAGTTCACCGAGCGCGG
>DOUU01000302.1:5745-6104 GCA_003520425.1 Deltaproteobacteria bacterium | reverse complement strand
GAAACAGTATGGGGTCCCGATCCATGTGCGCTCCTCGTTCTCAGACGTCGAGGGCACCTGGGTCACCCGCGAGGAGGACGTGATGGAGCGGCTCGTGGTTTCCGGCGTCACCTACAATCGCAACGAGGCCAAGATCCGCATCCGTGGCGTCAAGGACCAGCCGGGCGTCGCGGCACGCCTTTTTTCGCCCCTCGGAGAGTCGGGCATCGTGGTCGATATGATCATCCAGAACCTTGGATCTGACGGTTCGACCGACATGACCTTCACCGTGCCCAAATCCGACTACCGGCGCGCTCTTTCGATCGCGCAGGACGCGGCCCGCGAGATTGGCGCCGCGGCCGTCGAGGGCGATGAGGGGA
>DOUU01000302.1:2573-5708 GCA_003520425.1 Deltaproteobacteria bacterium | reverse complement strand
CGTTGTGATCGATGAGAAATACACGGAGCTCGCCGTGCGGGCACTGCACAGCGCGTTTGTGGAGTCCGGGTCACCCCTTCCCGCCGCGGAGGCGTAGGCGCAAGCTGCGGCGAGCGGCCTCACTGTGCTAGTTCGCGCACTCANNCCGCCCGTCCCGCCGACCCCGAGCGCGCTGCGCGCAGGCAAACACTGTGCCACCGACCCAGGTCTCATGGTCGCAGGCCCCCGGAACCGCGTCCGGCGGGGTCGAAAGGTGCTCGAGGCGGCCGCCCCGCGGCGGGTTGCCTCAGGGTCCCGAGCNNCACCCGGTCGCCTCGGGATCTCGACCGGGTGTCGGGGCTCTGTGCCCCCCCCAGTGCAGGGGCCGATCGGCTTTGGCGCGAGATTTAGTCGCAATGACACACGAAACCGGTTTACATTCGTGCGCGGCTCGCTAGCTTGAAGCCACTCGTGCGGCCTGGCGCCGCGTTAAAGGAGGGAAACGTGACGCTATTGCGTGTGATCGCAGCGGGGCTGGTGTTGGTGTTAGCCTCCGCCTGCGCAGAGGCGCCCAAGCCGTGGGTCTGTGCCCTGGCCGGGGCAGGTGCGCTCGGTGGTGGTGGCGCGGCCATCGGCGCTGAGACCAAACATGGACACAACGGTGGCGCGATCGCCGCAGGTGCCGCGATCGGCGCAGTGGTTGGAGCGGCGACGGGCTACGCCATCTGTTCGGCGATGCAGAAGGAGGAGGCAAAGCCTGCTCCGCCGCCGCCGCCGCCCAAGGCCGCTCCGGCTCCGCCTCCGACGAAGGAGAAGATCGTTCTTCGTGGCGTGAACTTCGACTTCGACAAGGCAACGATCCGCCCCGACGCCAAGGTGATCTTGGATGAGGCCGCGGCCATCCTGAAGCGCAATGCCGATGTGAAGGTGAACGTGGATGGTTACACCGACAGCATCGGCACGAAGGAGTACAACCAGAAGCTCTCTGAGCGCCGCGCTGCAGCGGTGGCCGACTACCTTGGCCAACAGGGAGTCAACCGGTCGAATCTCGTTCCGAGAGGCTTCGGCGAGAGCAATCCGGTCGATTCCAACAAGACCAAGGAAGGACGCGCCAAGAATCGGCGCGTGGAGCTCATCGTCCTCGGCCAGTAGGCCTTCGAGGGCTCCGGGTCCGCGGCCAGCCGCGGGCCCGGAGCCTTCTTGTTGGGTTTGCGCTGGCAGCCTGCGGTTGCGATGGCCATGCCCTGGCACTAGGGTGCCACGGGCATCCCATGGCAGGACGGATCTACCTCGACCACAACGCCACCACCCCCTTGCGCGAGGAGGTGGTGGAGGCTTGTACCCGCGCCCTGCGCGGCTTCGGCAATCCTTCGAGCACCCATTTCGAGGGCGCCGCCGCCCGCAGCGAGCTTGAGTGCGCGCGCGCCCAGGTGGCCTCCCTTTTGGGGGCAGACCCCGCCGAGATCGTCTTCACCTCCGGGGCGACCGAGGCGAACAACCTCGCGCTGCGGGGTGCGGTCCGCTCGAGCCGGGTCCCGCGCCATCTCGTGACCTCGCGCGCGGAGCACCCATCGGTGCTTGAACCCGCGGAGGCGCTGGAGCGCGCAGGCGTCAAGGTGACGCGCCTGGCCGTGGACGCCTCGGGACGGCTTGACCCCGGAGACGTCGGCACGGCGGTGGAATCCGAGGCGACGCTGGTTTCGGTTCTTTGGGCGAACAACGAAACCGGGGTGCTCCAGCCCCTCTCGGAGATCGCCGAGGCTGTGAGGGCGCGCGGTGCGCTGCTCCATGTCGACGCCACCCAAGCCGTGGGGAAGATTCCCGTGCGTGTCGATTCGCTTCCCGCGGATCTCCTCTCGGGGAGCGCCCACAAGCTGAACGGCCCCAAGGGCGCGGGCTTTCTTTTCGTGCGCCGCGGGCTCGAGCTCGAAGCTTGGCTCCGCGGCGGGCCCCAGGAGCGGGGCCGGCGGGGCGGCACGGAGAACGTGGTCGGGATCGTGGGTCTCGGCGTCGCCTGCGAGCTGGCGGAGCGAGAACTCCCGGGGCGAGCCCGGCGCATGGCAGCGCTGCGCGACCGGCTGTGGGAGGGCCTTCGGACGAGAGTGGGTGCCCTTGGCCGCAACGGGTCCACAACCCACGTCCTCCCCAACACCCTCAACGTCTGCTTCGAGGGATTGCCGGGCGAGATCCTGCTCGAAGCGCTCGACTTGGAGGGCGTGAGCGTTTCGACCGGTGCCGCCTGTCATTCGGGCTCGACCGTCGCATCTCACGTCCTCCTTGCCATGGGCCTAAGCCCCGAGCAGGCGCGCGCCTCGCTGCGTTTCAGTGTCGGGCACGGCGTCGAGGAAGCACAGATCGACCGCGTGCTCGATCTTGTTCCGGACCTCGTGGCGCGCGTGCGCGAGGCGGCAGAGCGGTGAGCGCAGCGGCGGCGCTCCCCGAGCGGGGCGAGCGCGTCGTGGTGGCCATGTCGGGGGGCGTCGACTCTTCGGTCGCCGCTGCGCTCCTCGTGGAACGGGGGTGCGAGGTGGTCGGCGTGACCATGCACCTTGCCGGCGACGCCTCGCGCTGCTGCTCCCTGGATGACGCGGACGACGCGCGGCGGGTGGCCGAGAAACTGGGGATCCGCTTCTACGTCGCGAACTACACGAGCCAATTCCGCAGCGAGGTGATGGAAAAGTTCGCCGATGAATACCTCGCGGGACGCACACCCATTCCTTGCGTGGCCTGCAACCGGCGCTTCAAGTTCCGCCATCTCCTCGATCGGGCGCGGGCGCTGGGCGCCCGGGCCGTTGCGACGGGCCACTACGCCCGGGTCGAGCGGGATCTCGAGAGCGGGCGGTGCCGGCTGCGGACCGCGATGGATGCCGCCAAGGATCAGTCCTACTTCCTCTTCGATCTCGACCAAGACCAGCTCGGAAAGGCCCTCTTTCCCCTGGGAGGCCTGCGCAAGGACGAGGTTCGTGCGCACGCGCGGCGGCTCGGTCTTGCCACCGCGGAAAAGCCAGAGAGCCAGGAGATCTGCTTCGTGCCCGACGGAGACTACGCGAGTGTGGTGGAGAAGCTACGCCCGGACGCATCACGACGCACCGGGGAGATCGTGGATACGAGGGGACGCGTCCTCGGCCACCACCGGGGTGTGCACCACTTCACCGT
>DOUU01000302.1:0-2555 GCA_003520425.1 Deltaproteobacteria bacterium | reverse complement strand
GGGCAACGCCGCGGCCTCGGCATTTCCGCCGCCCGGCGCCTGTTCGTGGTCGGCCTCGACGCGGCAGAAAACCGCGTGGTGGTCGGTGAAGCGCCGGAGCTCCTGGCACAAAGGGCGACGCTCGAGGGTGTCACCTGGGTAGAGGGCGCAGCCCCCGACGACCCCATCCGCGTCACGGTTCGGGTTCGCTACCGCCACGAGGGAGCCCCTGCACGAGTCCGCCNNGCACCGGGCCAGGCCGCGGTCTTCTATCAGGGGGACGTCGTCCTAGGCGGAGGGTGGATCGCGGGCTCTGGCAAGTGATGGCGCGGGCAGAAGAGGCCTTTCGGACCGAGCTCGAGGCGGCGCTCGGTCACCACTTCAACGATGCGACGCTGCTCGAGCGCGCCCTCACCCATCCCTCGTTTGCGAACGAGACGGGCCTTGGGGAGAGCAATGAGCGCCTCGAGTTCCTAGGCGACGCCGTTTTGGGTTTGGTGGTGGCCCACCTCCTCTACGAGGCCCATCCGGAGTGGACGGAGGGCGAGCTCACCCGGGCGCGCCACGCACTTGTGAATATGCGTGCCCTCGCTCACCTCGCCCGCGCGCTCTCCCTCGGCAAGCACGTGCGCCTCGGTCGCAGTGAGCAGCGCACCGGCGGCGCTGAGAAAGACTCCATCCTCTCCGATCTTTTCGAGGCCCTCGTCGGGGCGATCTATCTGGATGCCGGCACCCGACCCGTCGAGGCGCTCGTGCGGACGCGCTTCGAGGTCGCGCTCAAGGCGGGCTCCCCGCCCCCGGAGCGCGATCCCAAGACACAGCTCCAGGAATGGGCCCAGGCCCGTTTCCACTGCATCCCCACCTACCATGACATCGCGGACAGTGGCGTCGAGAACGATGAGGGCCGCTTCGCGGTGGAAGTCCGCGTCGCGGAGCGCCCACTCGGCCAAGGCGTGGGACGCACCAAACGCCAGGCAGAGCGGGAAGCCGCACTGGCCGCTCTTCGCGAGGGGGGGTGTCCACTTGGCTAGGGACGCCCCCGTGGGTGCCGCAGCCGCGTACCGCTCCGGGGTCGTGGCGCTGCTCGGTCTTCCGAATGCAGGAAAGTCAATGCTCTTCAACCGCCTTCTCGGTCAGAAACTCGCGATCGTGACGCCCAAGCCGCAGACCACGCGCAGCCGGCTCCTGGGAATCCGCACCCTCGAGCACGCGCAGCTTCTTTTCCTCGATACGCCCGGTCTTCACGAGGGCAAGGGCGAGCTTCACGCCTCCATGCAGCGGGCTTCGAGCGCGGCGGTGGAGGATTGCGACGTGGCCCTTCTCCTCATCGATTCCACCCGGGGCTGGGAGCCTGCGCACGGGGCCCTTGCGGCTCGCCTCGCAAGCCTTGGAAGGCCCTGGCTCGTCGTCGGGACGAAGGGGGATCTGCCCCGGCCGAAACGGGCGGTCTGGCCGCCGCGGGAGGTTCGCGACGGTCCCCCGGCGCTCCTTGTCTCCGCCCGAAGCGGGGCCGGAATCCGCGCCCTCTTCAGCGCCATTTTGACGCACCTGCCCCCCGGGCCCCCGCTCCGGGGGAGCGACGAGCTCACGGACCGACCCCTTCGGTTCCTTGCTGGTGAACTCGTGCGGGAGGCCGTCTTCGAGCAGCTCCGGGAGGAGCTCCCCTATGCCGTCGCCGTCGAGGTAGACGAATACGACGAGACAACCCGCTCCGATCTCGTCCGCATCCGCGCGAACTTGCTTGTCCGGCGCCGGTCGCAGAAAAGCATCGTCGTCGGGGCCGGGGGCGAGCGGATTCGCAGCATCGGCATTCAGGCGCGGCATGAGATCGAGCGCCTGGTCGAACGCAAGGTGCACCTGGACCTCTGGGTCAAGGTCGAGGAGGACTGGGCGGAGCAGCGCCGGCGCATCGAAGCGCTCGGCTACGTTTGACGCCGGGCTTTTGATTCGTGTACGGTGCCCGAGCTGGGGTTCCGCTGCCCGCGCCCCGGCGAGGGCGCCCGGCGCCCGCGGCTCTGCACCACAGCGACCCTCACGAGCTTCGCTCTTGCGCTGGCCGACGAGGTCGCAAGCAGCACAGGAGAACGGATGAGTCAGCCCACCGATGTTGTCATCGCGAGCGCCGTACGGACCCCGATCGGATCGTTTCAAGGAACGCTCGCTCCGCTCAGCTCTCCCGAACTCGGTGCCATCGCGATCCGCGAGGCGGTGCGGCGTGCGGGCGTGAAGTCCGAGCAAGTGGACCGCGTGATCATGGGCTGCGTCCTGTCGGCGGGGGTCGGTCAAGCTCCGGCCCGCCAAGCCGCGATCAAGGCGGGGCTGCCCGTCTCCACGGGCGCAATCACCGTGAACAAGGTCTGCGGCTCGGGGCTNNGGGCGGGATGGAGTCGATGTCCAATGCCCCGTACCTCCTGCCCCAGGCGCGCGGCGGCTATCGCATGGGCAACGGCACGCTCGTGGACTCGATGATCTACGACGGCCTCTGGGACCCCTACGACCAGGTCCACATGGGGACTTGCGGGGATGCGGTCGCCGCGAAATACGGATTCACGCGCGAGGAGCAAGACCGCTTTGCC
>DOUU01000416.1 GCA_003520425.1 Deltaproteobacteria bacterium | reverse complement strand
GAGGCGTACCTCAGCGCAGCGCCGCGAGCCGGTCGATCTCTGCGCGCGCGCCCTCCACGAGCCGGCGCATGATCTCCGCCACTGGCAGGATCTCGTGGATCGCGCCCACGCCTTGGCCCGCCGGCATGCAGGTTCTCGCGGGGTCCACGGGATCCACGCCGAAGGAGAGCACGCCCTCGCGCCCACTCTCGAGGAACTGGAGTGGAAAGGGTCGGATCTCGCTGCTTCGCTTCTCCCAGCTCTCGACGTAGGGGTTGCGCAGGACCCGCATGGGCTTGCCGGAGTAGCAGCGTGTCACGATGGTGTCCGCGCTACCCGCCTCGACAAGCCGCTGCTTGAAGCCCGAAGCCGCGTGCGCCTCGTGGGAAGCGATGAAGCGCGTCCCGATCCACGCGCCCTCGGCGCCGAGGGCGAGCGCGGCGGCGAGTCCGCGGCCATCGACGATGGACCCCGCTCCGAGCACCGGGATCTTCACGGCATCCACAGTCTGTGGGACGAGCGCCATGGCCGCGACCTGGCCGGTGTGACCGCCGGCCTCGGTCCCTTGGGCCACGACCGCGTCGCAACCCGCAGCCTCCGCATGGACGGCGTGGCTCACCTTGCCGCAAACCGCCATCACCTTGACGCCGGCTCGGTGACACTGGTCGATCACGGGCTCCGGTACGCCGAGCCCTGCGATGAATGCTGCTGCGCCCTCTTCGATGATGACTTCGATCGACGCGTGGATCTGCTCGGGCAGCGCTGCGAGGAGATCCACGCCGAAGGGCTTTTTCGTTCGCGCCCGGACCGCTCGCATTTCGGCGCGGATGCGGTCTGGCGGGAAGCCGACGAGGCCCAGCGTCCCAAAGCCTCCGGCCTCGGAGACCGCTGCACACACCTCGGCGAAGGCGACGCCGCCCATGCCCGCCAGGAAGACCGGGTGCTCGATGCCGAAGAGATCGCAGATCGGAGTGTGAAGCGACATCATGATGGGCCTCCTGCCTCCAGGATACCCTTCGAGCGCTTCGAAGGCGGCACGCCCCGCCGGGGAGAGGACACGATGGATCGCGACGAGCTGCTCGCGCGAGCGAAGAGACCAGCGGAGGACGCCCTGCGCCTCCACCCCGTCTACCGGGGCAAGGTGCAGATCGCGCCGAAGGTGCCGATCCGCGACGCCAGTGACTTCGCAATCTGGTATACGCCGGGCGTCGCGGCGCCGTGCAAGGCGATCCAAGCGACGCCCGACCTCGTGTGGGAGCACACGAACCGCGCGAACCTCATCGCCGTCGTCTCGGACGCAACGCGCATCCTCGGCCTTGGCGACATCGGTCCCGAAGCTGGACTGCCCGTGATGGAGGGCAAGGCGCTTCTCTTCAAGCTGCTCGGCGGCGTGGACGCCGTGCCGCTGTGCCTGCGCACGAAGGACCCGGACGAGCTCGTCCGGGCGGTGGAGCTTCTCGAGCCCTCCTTCGGCGGCGTGAACCTCGAGGACATCTCCCAGCCGAAATGCTTCCGCGTGCTCGACGCTCTGCGCGGCCGCCTGGCGATCCCGGTCTGGCACGACGACCAGCAGGGCACCGCCACGGTGATGCTGGCGGCGCTCTGGTCCGCCCTGCGCGTCGTGGGCAAGGAGCTCGCCCGCGTCCGGATCGCGATGGTGGGCATGGGAGCCGCCAATGTGGCGACCTACCGGCTGCTCGCGTCGGTGGGTGTGCCCGCTGGCGCGATCGTGGCCTGCGACCGGGTGGGTACGCTGCATCCCGGCCGGCACGACGTGGAAGCCCAGCGCACGGCCTACGCGGACAAGTGGAAGGTCTGTCAGGAATCGAACGCGGACCGGATCCGGGGCGGCCTGCCGGAGGCGCTGCGCGGCGCGGACGTCTGCATCGCCTTCTCATCGTCCGGCCCAGGAGTGATCAGGCCGGAGTGGGTGCGCACGATGGCAAAGGACGCGATCGTATTCGCCTGCGCGAATCCGGTGCCGGAAATCTGGCCCTGGGAGGCGAAGGAGGCCGGCGCTCGCATCGTATGCACGGGGCGCAGCGACTTCCCGAACCAGGTGAACAACTCCCTGGGTTTCCCCGCGATCTTCCGGGGCGCCCTCGATGTGCGGGCCCGCGCGATCAGCGACGGCATGGCCATCGCAGCCGCGCGGGCACTCACCGCCTTCGCCGAGGCCCGGGGTGCGCGCGAAGACGACCTGATGCCACGGATGGACGAGTGGGAGCTCTTCCCGCGCATCGCCGCGGCGACCGGGGCCGCGGCGTGCGACGAGGGTCTTGCGCGCGTGGTGCGCACGCGCGAGGCCCTTGAGGCGGACGCACGCGAGCGGATCCGCGGCGCGCGGGCATTGCTCGAGGTGCTTATGGGCGCGGGCGTGATCGCCCAGCCGCCTGGCGCGTAGGCGGGCGCGGCCCTGACGACCCGTCAGGTCGCTCCTTGAAGGCGTCGGCAGCTGCGGTGTCACGACCTTGTCCCGCCAAGGTTTTTGGCTCGTCCCATGCCTCGCGTGGCGTTCGGGCGTCCGTCGCCAGGCTCGGCCTTGGGGTTCCCCTCCGCAAGGAGGGAGGCTGTCCCACTTGTTGATTTCGGCAGTTTTCGTTTTCCTCTCCCGGTCGTCGATCGCGAACCCGGAAGCGGGGAAGAAAGCCGTCGATGCAGCGATCCAGGAGGAGACCCCTTGCGCTTCGCAATCCTTGGGGCCGGCATGTCGGGCATCCTGTCGGCCATCAAGCTCCGGGCGGCCGGATTCGATGACTTCACGATCTACGAGAAGAGCGATCGGATCGGCGGGACGTGGCGGGAGAACACTTACCCCGGCATCGCGTGCGACGTTCCCTCCCACCTCTACAGCTACTCGTTCGAGCCAAACCCTGAGTGGAGCCACCGCTTTTCTCCGGGTTCCGAGATCCAGGCCTACTTCGAAGGCGTGGCGCGCCGGCACGGCGTGACCCCGCGCATCTGCTTCGGGGCCGAGGTCGTTTCCGGCGAATTCTCGGGCGGGCGCTGGCATCTTGAGACGAAGGACGGGCGGCGCGATGACGTCGATGTGGTGATCGCGGCGACCGGGGTTCTCCACCACCCGAACATCCCGTCGATCGAGGGGCTTGACCGCTTCGGGGGGGCCCTTTTCCACAGCGCGCGCTGGGATCACGCCGTGAAGCTCGAGGGGCGGCGCGTCGGTGTCGTTGGCACCGGCTCGACCGCCGTGCAGATCGTTTCGGCGATCGTCGATCGCGTGGCGAAGCTCTCGCTCTTCCAGCGCACGGCCCAGTGGATCATGCCCCAGGAGAATCCGGCCTACAGCGAGGCACACCGCGCCGAGTTCCGCCGCCGCCCGGAGAAGCTGCATCAGTTGCGCGCGGACACGGCCCAGCTCTTTGCGGCCTTCTCGAACGGCCTCGTAGACATGAACTCCCCTCAAATGAAGATGATCGAGGACGCCTGCCGGGCGAATCTCGAGCAGAACGTGCGTGACCCCGTGCTGCGCGAGAAGCTGCGGCCCAACTACAGGGCGGCGTGCAAGCGCCTCGTGATGTCTTTCGATTTCTACCCCGCTCTCCAGAAGCCGAACGCCGAACTCGTCACCGAAGGAATCGAACGCGTCGAGTTGGACGGGGTGCGCACCCGCGACGGGCGCCTCCACGAGCTCGATGTCCTCGTCCTTGCCACCGGCTTCCGGGTCGATCGCTTCATGCGCCCCATGCAGGTGATCGGACGCGAAGGCCTGCGCCTCGACACGGTGTGGGCGCAGCGTCCGAGCGCCTATCTGTCCATCTCCATCCCGGGGTTTCCGAATCTTTTCATGCTAAACGGCCCCAATGGTCCGGTGGGAAACTTCTCCCTGATCGAGGTCGCCGAGCTGCAGATTGGCTACGTGATGCAGCTGGTGGAGCTGCTGCGCGCCGGACGTTGTCGCGAAATCAGCCCCAGCACAGAGGCGACCCAGCGCTTCGAGACAGAGCGCACCGAGGCCGCCCGGAAAACCATCTGGAGCTCCGGCTGCCGCAGCTGGTACCTCGACGACCGAGGGGTTCCGATGAGTTGGCCGTGGACTTTCGATCGCTTCCGTGAGGAGATGGCCGCGCCGAAGCTCGAGGCCTACGAGCTCTCCTGAGGCTCTCTGTGGCTAGAACCCGCCTCGCGAAGCCACGCGGCCCGAGACGGGGGAATCAGCGTCCCATGGGCATCGCGCCTGTCGGGCGATGCGCATCCAGCCACGCCCCGATGCGCGGGAAAACCTCGTCGGGCGCATGGCGCCCGAGCACGAGATCGACGTGGCTGTACTCGTGCTCGAGACCGGCCTCCTTGCCCGCGACGAACATGTCCTTGTCCTTCGAGCCGATCTTCTCGTACACACGCCGGATGTCTGCCGCCGGGGTAAGGCCGTCGCGGCTCCCGGCGATCACGAACATCGGCGTCGCGATCCGCTCGAGATGGTCGGAGAACGCGAAGAGGTCGTAGCGGTCACTCATCCGCTTGGCCTCGTACCACCGCGCGAACTCCATGAGGAGCGAACGCGGCAGGTCTTCCAGGCCCCGTGCCATCATGAAGCGTACGACCTCGAGGTCGAGGTTGTCGTCGTGCCAGCCCCAATCGCGGAGCGGCTCGCGCAGGAGCGCTGCGAGGGGGCCGACGAACGGTGCGCCGAGCTTTGCGAAGGCTCCACTCGGGATCCGCGCGGGCGCGTAGCGCAGAAAGCGCCGGAGGCCGACCCAGACGTCGAGCGTCTCGTGTCCCACCTCCGTCATGCCGGGCGATGCGATCGTCACCGCTCCTGCCACGCTGTCGCCCGCGGGCGTCATGAGGAGGGCGTACGCGACCATGCCGCCGAGCGAGTGGCCGACCCACAGGACTTGCGACCGGCCCGAGACGCGGCGCACCACGCGGAGCGCCGCGGGTGCGTCGTGCTGTGCGTAATCCTCGAACGACCAGGCATAAGGCACCGGCGGGAGCTGGAGCCGGCGTCGCGAGGAACCGGCGCCGCGCAGCTCCAGCAGCCAGACGTCGTAGCCGCGCGCAAGGAGGTAGCGCGCGAGGCTCATGCGTCCCGGACCGTCGAGGTTGAAGCGGTTCGAGCCCATCCCGTGGCAGAGAACCACCGGAGTTGCATGCGCCTGGCGGTCGGGCGCATAGCGGTGGATGGCGACGCGCCAGCCGTCGCGCGTCTGCGCGTGGTAGAGGACCGGTGCCGTGGAGCGCGCGCGGCAACCCCGGAAACAGGAGGGGAGGGGTGTCGGCATGACCATCCAAGAGTAGACCCCCAGCGCCGGGATGGGCCACTTGGAGGATCCTTACTCCTCGTCCAGAGAGAGTGCCTCTGGATCCGCCCGGATCTCCGAAGCGAGAAGCGCCTTCTGCCTGGGCCGCGGCGACAGGGCGAGCGGCTTCCCGAGGGCACGGTGAGGGGTTTATCGATTCAGGACACAGGTGAACTTCAGGACGGCGGACGCCGGAGCGCGGCGGGCCATCCCGGGCCACACACGAGGGATCGCGGGGCACCCGGCCGGGCCAGTTTCCCCTGGGGCTCCTCCTGAAAGCCTTGCCTTTGGGCTGCGCGCTCGCTTCTTCCCCGAGCCTGGCTGCGAGACTGGACGAGACGCTTCGTTCCGCGCGCCGCATCCGGGGAGGAGCGGCTGACTTGCGCCGGGCGTTGTAGCTTTCCTCGCGGTGCTCCGCGGAATCAGGAGCCCGCCGAATCTGGCGGGGATCGCCGACGCAGCGCTGGCCCAGGGCAAGCGGTGCCAAGCGACCTCCTTCCGTCTCGTGTCTTCGACGACTGCCCGGGCGCAAGGCGCCCCACTGCCCTGGCACGAGTGGCCCCCTGGGCCCGGAGAGCACGAGGGGCGGTCTCTCCAGACGGGTGGACGGGTCACGCCCCGCGCGACCCACTGAGTGATTTCAAAGGTCCGGCTCACGGCGAGCCAGGGGTAGGGAGGGGATAGCGATGATGTGGCTGGTGCGTCTGGCGCTGCGCCGCCCGCTCTCGGTTGCGGTGATGGCCCTTCTGATGCTGGTCCTCGGCGCCCTTTCCTTCGCTTTCATGAACGTGGACATCTTTCCGTCCATCGACCTCCCCGTCGTCATGGTGGTTTGGAACTATCCCGGCCTCTCCGCCGTCGACGTCGAACGAAGGATGGTGATCATCAGCGAACGCGCCTACTCCACGACCGTAAATGGAATCGAGCACATCGAGTCTCAATCGATCAATGGACTGGGACTGCTCAAAGTCTACTTTCAGCCCGATGCGGACATTGGAGCGGCGATCGCGCAGATCAACGCCGTGTCCGAGACGATTTTGACGATTCTTCCGCGGGGCACGCAGCCACCTCAGATCATTTCCTACAATGCGGCCAATGTCCCGGTAGCCCAGCTCAACGTCTTCAGCGAC
>DOUU01000503.1 GCA_003520425.1 Deltaproteobacteria bacterium | reverse complement strand
CAACTACTAGGGGTGATGGGGCGCGCCGCCTCACGCCCAGTCCGCCCACCACCATGAACGAACGCTTCGGCCCGCTGGATCTCCTGGTCATCCAGCCCACCCCCTTCTGCAACCTCGACTGCAGTTACTGTTATCTTCCAGACCGCGGGAATCGAAGGCGGATCTCTTCGCAGACGCTCGAAAGGATTTTTGCATGGGTGGCGGAGAGTGGTCTTGTGCGCCGACCGTACACAATCGTATGGCATGCGGGTGAACCCCTTGTGCTGCCGACCGTCTTCTACGAAGACGCGTTTGCCGCTGCCGCCCGCTTCACCTCCTCCGGTCACGCCGTAAGCCACTCCTTCCAGACGAATGGCACGCTGATCAATGACAAGTGGTGCGCGCTCTTTCAGCGCCCGGATGTCCGAGTGGGCGTCAGCGTCGATGGCCCCGCGTATCTTCATGACGCGAGGCGCCGGACGCGGAGCGGAGGCGGAACCCATGCGCGCGTCATGGCCGGCCTCGCGCAGCTCCAGCGCCACTGCATTCCCTTTCACGTGATCACCGTCCTCACCCGTGAGGCCCTCGACTACCCCGACGAACTTCACGCCTTCTACGTCGACAATGGAATCGAGCGTGTGGGGTTCAACGTGGAAGAGATCGAGGGCCCGAACGAAGGTTCCTCCCTCTCCGTGGACGACGCGGCGCCGCGCTACCGGGATTTCATGTCGCGTTTCTTCGATCTCGCCATGGCCAGCGATCCGCCGATGCGGATTCGCGAGTTCGACAACATGATCTCTGCCGTGATGTACGCGGGAGAGGAGGGCTCGCTCTCCGCCCAGGAGGCGAGTCCGTTTGCAATCCTCTCTGTGGACTGCGAGGGAAGCTTTTCGACCTTCTCTCCCGAGCTTCTTGGACTTCCGAGTGAGGTGTATGGAGGGTTCGGCCTTGGGAACGTTGCCAGCGACTCGTTCGCGAAGGCGGTAGCCTCCGATCGCTTTCAGGCAATGGCGCGCGACGTCGGAGCAGGCATTGCGAAGTGCCGCAGGGAGTGCAGCTATTTTCGCTTCTGTGGCGGTGGCGCCCCCGCCAACAAGTACTTTGAAAATGGCTCCTTCGACTCCACCGAGACGCTCTTCTGTCGTCTTCACCGAAAGACTCTGACCGAGGTCGTGCTCTCGAAGATGCAAGGGCCCCGTCCCCGGTATGTGGATGCCGCCTGAGGGAGTTGCTGGCTGCGAGGACTCTTACCTCCTGACGGTGGCGCCTCGCTTCCACCTTCGACGCAGCTTCGTCGGTCGGATCGATCGCAATAGTGGCGTCGAGGAGAGCGGCGACCCCCTCCGGCCCCGCGACGACTGGCGATCTGTGAGTGCGCAGGAACTCTCAGCACTCCTCAAGGAAGTGCCGGGTGTGGGTACTGCGCTCCCGGCGACGCACCTCGGCCTCCTCGAGATACCCGAACGTATCCGTCGGGCCTGGTGGAAGGAGGCCGAGAGGAGCCATGAGAACGAGAGCTTTCAGGGCGTCTTCTCTTCCCTCATCGAGTTTCTTCGATTCAAGAAGCTTCCGTTCCCCGACATCGTTCACCTCGAGGTCGCCGTGAACGCCCCTGGGCTGGCATCGACCCGTGCAGGGTCAAGCGGAGCGTGTCAGGGACTCGCCTACCGCGATCGCCCCGCGGTCGGGAAGGGTCGAGCCCGACAGACCCTCGGCCTTGTGAATCTCGGGGACGAAGCAAGCTTTGTCATCCTCCTCCCTCTTCCGCCATCCACACTTGCCGCTCGGCTGGAGGCGGCGGGAGAGTCGCGGGCGAGCGCTCTCTCCCCCGACACGCTCGTGAACCGCTACTTCGGATTCTTCCCGCGCGAGGGTCTCCTTCGCCTCCGTCTCGAGCCCGGGGAGGGTCTTTGGCTCTCGCCCCGTGGCGTCGTGCACGACGGCTGGACTCGGGGGAAGAGAGACCTCGATGTCGTACTGAGCCTACGCACGGAAGTGGGAGGAGAGGAGTCCGAGAAGCCGGTCGAGGAGGGGGCGGTTCACCAAATCGAGATGGGAAAGTGAGGCAATAAGGCGCAGCTGCAGGCAGTTCGCTTTCCTCGATGCGACCCTCTGCACTTCGATCTCTCCTCGTCGCGTTTCATTGCCAGGACGACCGCGTCGGATCGTAAGACAGGAAACGCCGGGTGGGTTTTCCTACTGAAGGGGAGCGGCTCAGCCGGTCCGCGACTGCGAGGGGAAAAAGCAGGATGCCGGGCGCCGTGCCCGACCGTTTTTCCCAAGCGGTGACGGGCGCGTGCTGTGAGATAATCTGCGTCACGAGGCGTTGGCCAGGCGCCCGTTCAAGGAGACACAATGAGTCGAATTGTGCCGCTTCTCGCAGTGCTTGTGGTTGCGTGTGCGCAGGGCCAGGCGCCGTTCACTTCACCGGACATCAAGGAGCCGGCCCGTGCCGACGTCCTTGTCCAAGTCGGAAATTCCTCGGTCGACCCGGCGGTTGCCCGGGTAAAGGAAGGGGGAAGCGTCGCGTGGACGAATGACTCGGACTACATGGTGGTGGTCTCGTTCCCAGGCGCCGACGCGAGCAAGTTTCAGTGCAAGGAACTGCGTCCTAATTTCTCTAAGAACGGCGACACCGTCGAATCGCTGCCGTTCGTGGCCGGGGCCGTGAGAGTCGTCCTGCCATGCGCGCTCAAGAAGGGCAGCTATCCCTATACGATCAAGCTTGTGAGCGATATCAGCCAAATGGACAACCCGAAGTTTACGCTCGCCGCGCAGATCGTCGTAGAGTAGTAGGAGAGACTGCGGCCACGTGAACCTCGAGCGACAGGCGCCTCCTGTCGGCTCAGAGGAAGCTGGGCCGCCTCCCGGTGAGGAGTCGGGGAGTCGAAGGGCCGGAAGGGAAGGCCCTCCGGATCCTCCCCTTTCGCGCGGACCCTGAGGCTCGATCTCGCTGTCGCGCGAAATACCGGTCAGGGCGCGAGAGGGTCACAGCGCGGCTGGCCGAAGGGTAGTTCGAGAAACTCTCCGCTTGCGTCGAGCGTTGTGTCGGCGTCGCAGAGTCCATTGCAGAAATTCAGGATCTGTCCACCGGGCTGCATGAACATCACGAACTGATGAATCGAAGCCGGGATGAAAAAACGCCGCGGGTGCGGGTCGCACTGATTTTCCTGGGCGGCGAGGTTCGCAAGCGGCGGAATGAACGGCGCATCCGCCGGATTGTCGAGGTCGAACGAGCCCGTATCGTAGACGACCCACGCCGAGTCCAGAGGACCCGCCCGATCAGGGATTTCTGCAACTCCCGGCAAGAGGGACCCTACGAGCTGCGGGAGCCCAAGCGTGCGAGCGGCGATCTCCGTACCCTGGTTTGAGACCTGCTGATCGAGGAACGCTTCCGTCATCAGGATTTTCTTCGCGTTTGTCCCGGGCAACGGGTTGCTCGTCACGTGGGTCGCCAGAGCGGCCGGCTCGCCACGCACCCACAACTCGTGAAGGATGGAGAGCCCAAGCGCCGTGTCCATCGGGTCGGTCACACCCGAAAGCTGGAGCACGGTCTCGAAAGGCACGAAGTCGGTCGAGCGCTGGAGCAGGAGCGAGAAGTTGATCGCCGGTACATCGACGTTCGCGCGCTCGATGTCGGGAGAGAGGCCAGCGAACATGGTGCCGAGAATTCCGCCGAGGCTCGCGCCGAAATAGAACATCTCGCGGGTATCGACCACGGGGACGGCGCCAGGAGTCTGGAATGTGGGGCTCCCGTTGAAGGCTCCGGTTTTCAGCATGTGACCGAGGACGAGCGTATTCAGCATGCCCTGTCGCAAGCGGTCCGGCAGCGCGTCGATCAGATTCAGATTCGAGACGAGGTCGAGTAGATAGCTCGTTGCAATCGGGTTCAAGTCGGGGCTCGAGAGGCCGCGCCAGTCGGTCGCCGCCACCACGAAGTCGAGCTGTCGAAGCAAGGGCTGATTCAGGTAGCCGAGAATGTCCCGATTGCTCCCGAAGAGGCCATGTCCAAAGACGTTCGCGTGTTTCGGGGTACCCCCGTTTGCCAGCACGGTGCACGGGATCACGGCGGTGAACGGAGGGTTGGTAACACCGTTCTGCACCGGATCTCCCGCGGCATCGACGTTGAGTGTGCCGGGCGTACTGGAGTCGGTCACCGGATCACTCGTCAAGAAGAGGGGAACTTGGTAGCTGCCGGTCACGACTCTCCACACGAACGTGCCGGCCTGGGTGCAGTCATTCTCGGTCACGTTGTCGACCGTAAACGTGGGCTGCGTTTGTGAAGCGAGCCAGGCGAAGGCCTGATCGCGCATCGAAAGCATCTGGCCGGTCAGCCCCACGTCGCTTTGCACCACGAAGTCGAACGCGAGGTCGAGGTCTTGGCGTGCGACTCCCGCGCGGGCTAGCCGATAGAAGATGTCTTCGAAGTGGTCACGCCGCGCTTCGAGGGCCGCGATCGTCGTGGGACGGCGATCGCGCAGCACGGCAAAGGGCGGCTCGGGCTCAACGGACGTGCCATCGGGATGTTTTAGCTCGCGCACCGCGACGATGTAGCGGTGGCTCGGCTTTAGGCTGCGACCTGGCCGCAGAAAGAGCACCTGTCGCGCCGGGTTGCCTGTGGCGTGGGCATCGTTCTCCACGAAGTGGAGTACGTGCTCCCCCGAGTCGGCGTCGATCAGCACCGTCGGGCTGTCTGCGTCGAGCGAACGCGTACCGTACGAGCGGGCATTGGGGTCACCGGGCTTTCCAGGGATGAGGTGGGAGGCATCGGAAAGAATCGGGTCTACTCCACCGGGGAAATGCATGAGGATCTGCACCGTCGGGCTAAAGCCGTCGAGCTTGCGGTACGGATCCGGCGAGAGCGGATTTCCTCCCTGGGCCGGCATGCCGCCGACAGGGAATGCGAGGCGATAGCCCGTGGGTGTATTCGCCGGTTCCAAGAAGCGCGACGAGGGGTAGGGGAGCATGCACTCGACGTTATTCAGGATCTCGCAGACGTCGGGACGGTCGAGATCGACCAGCTCGAACTGAGTGGCGGCGTCGATCGTCATCGGGAAAAAGAAGAAGAGCCGAAGCTTGGCCTCGGCGGTGAGCTCGTGCTGGCCCGCGCCGAGCGCCGGCAGGGTGCCTTTGAGAAGAGTCGAGGTCTGCGCAAAGCCAGTGGGACTGAGTGCGACCCCATCGAGTGAAAGCGTGAGGGAGTCGATGTGGGCGAAGCCGGGCAGCACAAGCTGGAGGGGGACTTGGCCTACGAGGGAGAGCTGGCCGAAAAGGGGCGCTCTGAAGAAGAAAAACGGAGCGCCTGTTCCGAATG
>DOUU01000033.1 GCA_003520425.1 Deltaproteobacteria bacterium | reverse complement strand
AAGCCACGCCCATCGTGCGGCGTATGCCCTTGAGTTCCTCCGGGGAGCAGCGATTGATGTCGACGCCTCGGATCCACACAGTCCCGGAGTATGGCCGTTCGAGTCCGATGATGTGCCGCAACATAGTAGTCTTCCCGGAGCCGCTGCCGCCTAAAAGCGCCAGGACTTCTCCGCGCTCAATATCCAAGTTCACACCGTCCAATACCCGGCGGCCCCCATAGACAACCGTTAAACCCTGAATGGAAATGATCGGGTCCGCCATAACGCTACTCGAAATGCAGCAGGTAGTAGATGGCCGTAAAAAAGACATCGGCCAGGATTACCAAAAAAGTAGACCAGACTACAGCGGAGGTCGCCGACCGGCCGACCGCGTCCGGTCCCCCATGCACCCGGAAGCCCTCCATACAGCCCACGTTGACGATAATGGCGGCGAATACAAGACTCTTCAAAAATCCAATGAGAACATCACGGAGATAGATAGAGTCGGCGATGTATTGGAGATAAAGGGAGAACCGAAGATTCGTCTCCATATACATGAAAGCCCACCCGGCCACCATTCCAAAAACGTTACTCATGATGCTGAGGCACGGGATCACAATCATGGCAGCTACGTACCGCGGAGCGAGAACGAACTCGATTGGATCGAGAGCCATTGTACGGAGCGCGTCGATCTCACTCGTCACGACCATCGTTCCGATTTCGGCTGAAAATGCCGACCCGGATCGGCCGCTCACGACGAAAGCGGTCAACAGCGGGCCCAGTTCGCGCGTGAACCCGATCGCCACCGTGTCCATGACGTATTGCAGGGCCCCGAACCTCCGGAGTTCGGCGCCGGCTTGCATCGCCAGGATGAATCCAGTACAAACGGACATGATTCCAACCATCGGCAAAGCATCCACTCCGACCACGGCCATCTGATTCAAGGCCGTCCGCCAGCGGCCGCGCTTGCCGATAAACGGCAGAACACGAGGTGAAGCGCGGAAGCCAGACCATAGCTGGATGGTGAGCCCGCCGATATAGGCGAGTCCCCGATTCACACCGCCGCCAACAGCTTCCAAAACGTTCATGTGCCGACCTCCGGCGCCGGGGTGTCAATGAAGCGATCCAGATGAATGATCTCGAAGAGGTAGCGCGGCTGGTCTTTCATCCCAACCAAGATCAGCCGCATACCCTGCTTGCGTGCAATCCGGACCGCTTCCACCAGCGTGGCTAATCCGGAAGTGTCGATGTACGAGACATCCGACAGATCGACGGATACTGTTGCCGGCTTTGCACGCAAGGCATCACCCAGCGCCCGGCGCATCTCTCCCGAATTTTCAACGGTGATCCGGCCGTGCATCACAACGTTGTCACTCGCGGCTGAACCCTCGGAGGGAGCATGTAGATCGCCAGGCACTGCCCACACCTCCTCAACGTCTGGACGTTGTTGCATTCAATATGGCCTGCAACTTGGCGGCCTGTTCCTTATCAAGCGTGGTCTGGAGGACCGTACCTCCGTATCCGCGAAACTCCTCAGCCATTTCGGGATCATCAGCGGGGAGTAGCGCGAGGATCGCTGAGTCGCCAGGTTGCAGCAGGGCAGCGACGCTTTTCGCGAAGGCTTCCGGAATGCCGGGCTCTTTCTTCCACCATTCGCCGTCGTGCGCACCGCTCGCCGCGCCCAGCGCGGCGCCGCCCAGGGTGGTGGCGGCCAATGTGCCCGCAAAGGCGGCGCCACTCGCCCCGGCGGTGAAAGGCATCGCAATTAGCGCGCCAATGAACGCGCCCCAGAAAGCCCCCAGGCGGGTTTCTTGCCGGGTAGTCGTCCTGAAGCTTTCATCCACCTTCAGGTTGCCGCGATCGTCCCGGTAGACGGCGACGGCGTCTTCGAGATCGTACTCCCAGTCGTCGCTCATGGCGCACAGCCGGTTGAGAACGGCGGACGCGCGGCGTACGTCCTGCTTGAATCCAACAGCAAACAGTTCTGACATCGTTTTTCCTCGGCTGCTCCTGGGTTCACATTCGCCGTGCGGCGTTTCTGCCGTCGAGCATGGTTTGCACTTTGGCCGCCTCTTCGCTGGTTAACGCAGTCTGCAGAACGGTGCCGCCATAACCGCGGAACTCCTCAGCCACTTTCTCGGGATCGACCGTATGCAGCAATGCGAAAATCGCGGAGTCGCGAGGTTGAATCATGCTGGCGGTCCTCTTTACGAACGCTTCCGGGATGCCGTACTCCTCTTTCCACCACTCGGCGTCCAGCGCGCCGCCAATCGCACCGGCCGCACTGCCAGTCAGCGCCACAGCCGCTACAGCACCCGCGACCACCGCGCCGCTCGCCCCGGCGGTGAAAGGGAGCGCGATCAGCGCCGGAATCAACGCGCCCCAGAAAGCGCCCAAATGTGCTTCCTGGCCCTTTGTCATCTGGTAGCTCTCATCCATGCGCAACTCGCCGGTATGGTCGCGGTATACGGCGACAGCATCGTCGAGATCGATCGCCCACTCGTCGTTCAGTTCACTGAGCTTATGGAGAACCTCTCCAGCGCGGAATATATCGCCTTTGAATGCCACCACGATCAGTTGTGCCATTGTCGTCTCGCTCCGTTGTGGGCTGTGAGCCACAGCCGATTATTTTTCCAGCCGTGCGGCCGCTTCTCTCATTTGCCCGGCCACCAAGTGCTTCAGGTTCTTCTCCGCTTCTTTGCACTGCCCGCGGAGCTGTTTGACCCGCGCATCGAGCGTAGCCTTGACATCGCCTTGGGCCTTTTCAGCCTTTTTCTGAAGGGCCTGCACTTCGGCTTCGGTCTCGCTTTTGATTTGCTGCGATCTCTGCTTAGCCTGATCTAGCTGCGCTTCGAGTTGAGCATTCAGCTTGTCGATCCGAGCCTGGAGTTTAGCCTTGCGATCGCCCTGAGCCTGGGCAAGTTCAGCCTTGGTCTGGTGGATTTCCGCGCGTAGTCTTGCGACTTCTCTTGCCCTTTGTTCGGCTTCCACGCTTTTCTTCGGCGACCGAAATACGGTCCCGCCGAGCGCTTCCATTCGGACATCCACAGGAGTAACCCACTCCTCGCTAACGTCTGCAATCACCGCAAACTTGCCGGGTTTGAGCGTAGCAGCCACATCGTCGATGAACTCTGCGCCGACTCCAGCCTGATAAAGATCGCCAAAGACGCCGGCGAGCGTTCCAGCCATAGTACCGATGCCCACGCCAAGGGGGCCTCCCAGGACGCCAACCATCGCGCCAACCGCGGTACCCGTCATGGTTCGAATCGGGAAATCCGTATCGGAGGCTTTCGTCGTAATTGTGCCGTCGCCGTTCTTCTGTATAACCGCTTCGGCATAAATCGAGATGTCCCCTTCAAAATCCAGTTCCTGGAGGGCACGCGACGCTTCGTAGGCCTTCGCCTCGTTATCAACGACGACAACTAGCATTTNNTTTCTTCACTGTCATTTTGGTTAGCCTTTTGCCGTGAGCTACGCGGCCTCAACGGCCTCTGGCTGTTTCTGTTGAACATTGCTCGGACGGGCCGAACCGGTCGCTTCTTCCGCCAAAACGGCTCGCACGTTGCTATTCTCGACGGTTTCGTGCTCTAAGAGCTGCTTCGCTAGCGCTTCCAGTGCCGCGTGATGTTCCTTGAGTAATTCCTGGGCACGGTCGTATTGCTCNNCGCTGTACTTCTTTATCAATGACTTCGCGGGTCTCGGGGCTGATTTGACTGTTGTCCTCGACTGATCCGCCCAGATATTGAAGTTGTTGGCCGGCATACCGGACGGAACCGAGCTTGTCACTCATGCCGAATTCAGTGATCATGCGGCGAGCTAAATCGGTCGCCCGGGCAATATCATCGCTAGCTCCCGTGCTGATGCTGTGGAACTGCACCATCTCGGCGGCTCGCCCGCCGAGCATTACGCTGACGCGGTCTTCGAGTTCCGCCATCGTCAGCAGATAACGGTCCTCAGTTGGCGTCTGCATGGTGTAACCCAAAGCGCCACGGCTATGAGGAACGATGCTGATCTTGGCAACAGGTTCCCCGTGCGGCACCAACGAGGCAACGAGTGCGTGACCCGATTCGTGGTAGGCGATGCGCTCCCGATCCACGGGATTGAGGAGCATCGGACGCGCGGGCCCAAGGGTGATCTTCTCGAGCGCCTCTTCGAAGTCCTCGTTGCGCACCGCGCTCGCCCCGCTGCGCGCCGCACGCAACGCCGCTTCATTCACGAGGTTTCGCAGCTCGGCGCCCACCAGACCAGGCGTCTCGGCGGCGAGTCGCTCGAGGGAGACGTCCGGCATGAGAGGAACCTGCTTCGTGTGAACCTTCAAGATCGCAGCTCGCCCCGCACGGTCGGGACGTTGCACGACGATCCGGCGATCGAAGCGGCCCGGTCGCAAGAGCGCGGGATCGAGTACATCCGCACGGTTGGTGGCCGCGAGCACGATCACCCCCTCTCGGGAGTCGAAGCCATCCATTTCCGTCAGAATCTGATTGAGCGTCTGCTCGCGCTCATCGTGACCCCCGAGCGCCGCGCCGCTGCCTCGCACGCGGCCGATGGCATCGAGTTCGTCGATGAAGATGATTGAGGGAGCAGCCGCGCGGGCCTGTGTGAACAGATCCCGCACGCGTGCGGCGCCCACCCCGACGATCATCTCAATGAACTCGGAGGCGCTGAGACTGAAGAACGGGACGCCCGCCTCGCCGGCGATCGCGCGGGCGAGGAGCGTCTTGCCGGTGCCCGGTGCGCCCACGAGGAGCACGCCCTTGGGCATGGTTCCGCCGAGCCGCTGGTACTTCTCTGGGTTCTTCAGGAAGTCTACAATCTCGATCAGTTCGTTTTCCGCCTCATCGATTCCTGCGACGTCTGCAAAAGTCACCTTGGGCTGCTCATCGCTGTACCGCTTGGCGCGGCTGCGACCGAGGCCGAACAGGCCACCGCCGCCTGCTGCTGCGGCCCGGCGCGTCAGCCACAAGAAGGCCGCAATCAAAAGCAATGTGGGGCCAAACCCGATCACCAGCTTGAGCCAGGAGGGTCCGCTCTCATCAATCGCATTCACGACGACGCCCTTCTCGTCGAGGAGCTTTTCGAGACCCGGGTCGGCGAACACCGGACGTTGTGTCTTGAAGCGTGTCGAGGTAATCGGCGGCCCTTCGTCCGAGGGACGCGCCGTCTTTCTCCCCTCCTCGCCGACCGCCGATTCAGGTCGTGGCGGATAGGTGACGGGAGATTTGAAAGTGCCGCGGATGGTGTCGCCGATCCCGGTCACCTCCTTCACATTGCCCCCAGCGACCTGCTGTTTGAAGAACGTGTACGGAATGGTGATGGAGGAGGGCTCGCCGAAGAGGGTCTGCATCGCCAGGTAGTTGATCAACAGGAACAGAAGAAAGATCAGCCACCAGGGTTGAGGTCGGATCGGTGCCGGCTGCGAGCCATTGGCCGACTCGTTGTCCGTCGCTTTTTTCGTGCTTCTCGGCGGGATGGAGTCACGCTGCGCCATTCAAACCTCGGGGAGAGAAAGTCTCAGGGATCGCCGGGCCGAAAAGCGAAGGCAGGCGTCGCCAAGGCTCTATGGCTCGAGGCCCTTCGGCCTTCGCCCCGAAAACGACCGCTGGATGCGGCTGCCTTTTCTGGGGTGTACCGCAGTCTTCCGCCTTGCGCCTGCTGGCCTCCTTTCCCCGGCGAGCGTTCCGAAGAAGCTCCCTCCCGAAGCTCCATCCGCAAAAGGTCACCGCTCGACTCAAGCCCGATCCAGCGGGACCGATGAAGGGTCGAACCGCCCGATGCGGCCCCGGAACGAGGTGGCAAGTCCATGAGGACCTTTCGGCTCATTTCTCTCCTAGTTGGCTTCGGAGTTTGCGCAGGAAGCGCCGCGGTCGCCGACGAGGCCCTCCAGATTGCCGGCAATGAGGTGGGTCGAGACGGCATCCTGACTCGCCGCTTTGCCGAGGTGGTCGGCGACACCGGCCCCACGACGACGCCCATCCTCGTCGTGGACCGCCCTCACGTCGACGGCTTGGTCTACCAGATCACCGGGACGGTCGAGTATTCGGACGTCCAAGGCGACGGGTATCTCGAGATGTGGAGCATTTTCCCAGACGGGGAGGAGTTCTTTACGCGCACGCTCGATCCCACAGGAACGATGGGGAAGCTTTCCGGCTCCTCGGGAGCGCGCTCCTTCACGCTTCCGATTCAGCTCGTGGCCGGCGCACCTGCTCCGAGGCAGCTGGTGCTGAATGTCGTGCTCCCGGGCTCTGGCCACGTGACGGTAGGCGATCTTCGTCTCTCTGCGGGCAGTGCCATTGCTGCGGTGCCCGGTGCGTGGTGGTCGTCGAAGGCGGCCGGCACGATCGGGGGAGCGGGGGGAAGCGCGATAGGCATCGCCGGTGCCTCGATCGGGGTCCTATGTGCGCTCGGGCGCTATCAGCGCCTTGCGGAGGCCTTGCTGATGGTGCTCCTTGGCCTCGGCGGAGTGGGTCTCATCGCCGGCGGGGCAGCCATTGCTCTGGGTCAGCCGCGGGAAGTCTGGCTACCCCTTCTCCTCATCGGGATCCTGGGTGCGGCGCTTCCCATCGCACTGCAAAAGGAGGTGCGCCGCCGCTTTGCAAGGCCTGCCCATTCTCGCCTCCGGGCCTAGAAGGCCTGCCTCACCGTCGCGCCCTGATGCGGGCCCGCCCCCGCCGTCCCATAGGCGAATCTCCCCGCAGGAGGCTAGTTGCCCGCCGACTCTCCCCCGGGAAGTGGGTCCAGAAGTCCTTCATCTGCACGGCGGGGCCATAGCCCACCTCCCCGTGCTCTGCTTCACTCGAGGACTCGAGGCCGCGAGGAGGAATCGTGAGCAACTGGGTCGGCGTGCTAATCGCCCTCGCAATCTTCACGCTGGCTGCTGCCCTTGGACTCCCGACGCTCGTGGAGGGCGGATCGCCGGTGGGCCGGTACCAGCTCCTGCAGGGGTCCGCGGCCACCGTCTACCGGATCGACACCGCGAGTGGGGACACATGGGTGTCGGTTGGCGGGACCGACTGGCATCTCATCGGGGAGGAAGACGAGGGAGGGAGCGATCAGCCCGCCCAGGTCTCTTCCCCGGCCCGCCACCAGGCGCCGGATCGGCTCTAGGAGATTTGACCCCCAAGCCCCCTCCAACGACCGAACGACGAGTCCGTTACGTGCGAGCCCGCGCCGCATCTTGACGCCCCGCATCGCCAACCACTCTCGTGCGGGCGAGACGCGAAATTAGGCTTGAGGTATCCCAGCGCCCCCCACCCATCGCCTGGACCTCCGCGTAGAGCTGGTCCACGAGCGCGGTCACGGGAAGAGAGGGACCGGCTCGCCGGGCCTCATGGAGGGCGAAGCCGAGATCCTTGCGCATCCAGTCGACGGCAAACCCAAAGTCGAATCGTCCGTCAAGCATCGTCGCCGCGCGATTTTCCATCTGCCAGGACCCGGCGGCGCCCTTCGAAATCACTTCCACGACCGCGCGCGCATCGAGACCGACGGCTTTCGCGAAATCAAGTCCCTCAGCCAGCGCCTCGACGAGACCCGCGATGCAGATTTGGTTCACCATCTTCGCAAGCTGCCCGTTTCCTGCCGGACCGAGGTGTCTTACGAAGTGGGCGTAGGTCGCAAGAACCGGCCGTGCGGACTCGAACGTGTCGACGTTGCCGCCAGCCATGACGGTGAGGGCTCCGCGCTCCGCACCGCTCTGGCCGCCAGAGACCGGCGCGTCGAGGAAACCGAGGTCGCGTTTTCGGGCCACGGCCGCGAGCTCTCGCGCAAGGTCGGCCGAGGTCGTCGTATGGTCCACGAAGATTGAACCCGGAACCATCGCGGAGAACGCGCCGCGCTCACCGAGCGCGACCGCGCGGACGTCGGCGTCCGTGCCGAGACACGCGAACACGAAGCGTGCCTCCCGAGCAGCCTCCGCAGGCGTGGGCGCAACCCGTCCGCCGTGCTCGGCGACCCAGCGCTCAGCTTTTGCAGCGGTGCGGTTGTACACCGAGACCGCGTATCCGGCTCGTGCGAGATGACCGGCCATGGGGAAGCCCATCACGCCAAGGCCGAGAAACGCGACGGCCTCGCTCATTTCGTCCTCCCTCCTTTTCTCGTGAGCGATTCTTGCACGACTTCGCTCCTGTACGTTGTCCTCGCTTGAGCCGCACCCACACCTTGCCGAAAGGGCTGGCATGACGTCGCCGAACTTCGACCCGGAGAGTGCACAGATCCTCACCGCAGTGGACGAGGCTTTCGCAGAGGCCTGTACGCTCGCTCATTGGATGGCCGTGCACCCTGAACTCGCACTCGAGGAGCGCGAGGCGAGTGCGCGCTACGTGGCATGGCTCGAGGCTCGCGGCTTTGCGGTCGAACGGGGGGTGGCGGGGATGGAGACGGCCTTCCTCGCCCGTCGTGGCTTTGTGCGAGCGCCGCTCCATGCCGTCCTTCTCGCGGAGATGGACGCATTGCCGGGCATCGGTCATGCCTGCGGACACAACCTCTCGGGTCCCGCGAGCCTTTTGGCTGCACACGCGCTCGCGGCGAGCCTCCCAGAGGAAGCCCTTCAGCTCGTCGTGGCCGGAGCCCCTGCAGAGGAGATCGGCGTCGGCAAGCGCCGACTGGTCGAAGCCGGTGTCTTCCGCGATGCCCATGTGGCGATGATGGCGCACGCATCCGATATGCGGCGCGCGCACCGGCTCTTTCTCGGGAACCACAAGTTCGAGTTCGTGTATCACGGGCGCGCCTCCCATGCCGCCGCATACCCCGAGCAGGGCCTGAACGCGCTGGACGGGGTCATCCAGCTGTTTGTCGCAATCGGCGCTCTGCGTCAGCAGCTCCCGCGAACAGCCCGGATCCACGGCATCGTGAGCGACGGTGGCCGCGCTCCGAACATCATCCCGGAGCGCGCCGCGGCGCGCGTGTGGGTGCGCGCACTCGACGACGTGACGCTGGAAACCACCACGGTGCGCGTCGTCGCGTGCGCCCGCGGTGCCGCCGAAGCCACGGGTACTCGGCTCGAGGTTCTGCGCCCCGAGGCGGAGTCGCCGGCGATGCGACCGAACCTCGCGCTCGCCGGGGTGTATCGCCGGCAGCTCGAACGCCTTGGATTTGCCGAGACGAGCCATGCCGCCGATGCGTCAATCGGGTCGAGCGATATCACGCACGTGTCGCAGGTCGTACCCACGATCCACCCGAACTTTCCCATCGTGCGTGCAGGGGAAAGGCTCGAGCTCCACACCCGCGCATTTGCGGAAGCGACGATCGGACCGGAAGGCGAGGCCGGACTGCGCGAGGCGGCCCGAAGCCTTGCCCTCACCGTACGAGAGCTCGCCCGCAGCCCGAGCCTCAGGGCCGAGGTGGCGGAGGAACACCAACGCTCGCGCTAGGAGTGTTGGCCAGAAGAGGGAACCCGGTCTAAGCTCCCCGCTGGGGGGTTCCGGTCTCTGCGAGCTTTGCTGTCTCGCGACGACGGGTACGTGGCCGCGCGACGCCGCCTCGTCCAGCGACTGCTGGAGAGCGGTGTGCGCGACCCGCGCGTGCTCGCCGCCTTCGGCGAGGTGCCGCGCCATTTGATGGTTCCCGAAGCCTTGCGGACCGAGTCCTATAAACAGGCGGCTCTCCCGATCGGGGACGGCCAAACCATCTCGGCCCCGGCCGTGGTGGCTGCCATGACCGAGGCGCTCGAGCTTCAGGGGACGGAGCGTGTGCTCGAGGTGGGCACAGGTTCTGGCTACCAGGCCGCGGTCCTCTCGCGTCTTGCGGCGAGCGTAGTGTCGATCGAGCGTGTCGGGCGGCTTGCGGCGCGGGCACGCAGCGCACTCGACGCGCTTGGAGTGTCCAACGTCGTGGTTTATCTCGGCGATGGCACCTTGGGTCGCGCGGCAAGTGCGCCGTACGACGCAATCGTCGTCACCGCCGGCGGGCCGACCATACCCCAGCCGCTTCTGGACCAACTTGCCCCCGGCGGCCGTCTTGTCGGCCCGTTCGGTACGCGCGAAGAACAGGCCCTGGTGCGGGTTCGGCGGACCGCAGGGGGCGCGCTCGAACGCGAAACGCTCGGGCGCTGCCGCTTCGTAGATTTGATCGGCGCACACGGATGGGCTGCGTAGGCCGCCGCACGCTGCGGGTCGCTGCGGCTCTCGCGGTCTCGGCCGCGCTCCTCTCGTGCGCTCACGGTGGTCGGAACAAGGGCTCGGAGCACGTGGTCGAGCCAGGGGAAAACCTCTACCGCATCGCCCTGCGCTACGGCGTCACGGTAGAGGACATCGTGAAGGCGAATCACATCGATGATCCCACGAAGGTTCCGGTCGGAACGAAACTCGTGATCCCTGGAGAGTCCGCGCGGGTCGTGCCTCCAGAATCAGGGGGCGCGGCGGGAAAGGCCTGTGACCCGCCGGACGATCTGCGCCGGGTCAGTCAGCGGAAGGCCAAGACGGAGGCGGATCTCGCCTTCGAGTGGCCGGCCCGGGGTGGCCTTAGCACGTGCTTTGGGGAGCGACACAGTCGGCCCCACGAGGGGATCGACATTATGATGCCCGAGGGCACGAGCGTTCATGCGGCCGAGGCGGGGAAGGTCATCTACAGCGACTGGATGGGTGCATACGGTAAGGTGGTGATCGTGAAACATGCAGGTCACTACGCGAGCGTCTATGCCCACAATCGCAAGGTCCTGGTAGAGAAGGGAAACTTCATCGAAAGGGGCGACGTGATCGCAGAGTCGGGTTCGACCGGGAACGCGACCGGGCCCCACTTGCATTTCGAGATCCGCCGGGCGGAAAAACCTGAGGATCCGCTGCTCTACCTGCCCTGAGCCGGCGCCCGCCGGCGGGAGAGGCGATGCGCGAGAGACAGTCGATGGCTCCCCAAGAGCCCAATCTCCGTCGCTTTGTTCGCGACGTGCCCGACTTCCCCAAGCCTGGGATCCTATTCCGGGACGTGACGCCCCTGCTGGCAAACCCGGGCGCCTTCCGAGCGGCCGTGGATAGCCTTGCCGCGCCTTTCCGGGGGGACAACGTCGACCGCGTTCTCGGAATCGAGTCGCGCGGCTTCATCCTTGGCGCTCCCGTTGCCTTGGCCCTCGGAGCCGGGCTCGTGATCGTGCGCAAGAAGGGCAAGCTTCCTTGGCGCACGGTGAGCGCATCCTATGAGCTCGAATACGGCACCGACACCGTTGAGATGCACGTCGATGCAGTGGAGGCGGGGCAGCGGGTCCTCGTAGTGGACGATCTCATTGCCACCGGGGGTACGGCCGCAGCTGCTGTTCGCCTCGCGCAGGAGGCCAAAGCGGAGGTGGTGGGCTGCGCGTTCTTGATCGAGCTCAAGGCCCTTGGCGGGCGGGAGCGCCTCGGTGTCAAGCGCACCCACGTTGTGCTCCAGTACTAGGGAAGTCGGGCGACGGAGCTGGCCTCGGGCGCCCGTCGCAATGCGGAACGCGCTGCTGCCCAGGTCAAGCGGGAGTGCCTCGGCGGGAACCACCGTGACCTCTACGTTTGCGCAGCGTAGCGACATCCGCGATGTCGGGGGATCTCGATGTCGGGCGTCGAGTCATCGATTCTGATTCAGCAGCGACACGCTCGAGACGCCAGGAGTTGATGCGGAGTGAATCTCCTGCCGCACGGAATCCGAAAGCGTACTCTCGTTGTCCTCTGCGGGCGTAAGCGAGTCTGGAGGCAGTCGCCAAGGCCGTCGATGATTCGATAGGTTGTGCTTCGAGTGCCCCCGTAGCTCAGGGGATAGAGCAGCGGTTTCCTAAACCGTAGGTCGCAAGTTCAAGTCTTGCCGGGGGCGCCACCTAACAGGCTGCTGACAAAGCGC
>DOUU01000323.1 GCA_003520425.1 Deltaproteobacteria bacterium | reverse complement strand
ATCTGGTTCAGCTTGATCAGGATCGCGTTCGCGACGGAAAGCTCGATCCCCCGCCGCAAGATGGCCGGGTTCGTGACAAAGATGTCGTCACCGACAAGCTGCACCTTCTTCCCGAGCGAGCGGCTCATCTCCGCCCATCCCTTCCAGTCCTCCTCTGCGAGACCATCCTCGATCGAGACGATGGGGTAGCGGCTCGCCCAGTCCTCCCAAAAGGCGATCATCTCCTGCGGGCTCTTGCGGGCACCTTCGCCCTCGAGGACGTAGGCCCCCCCTTCGAAGAACTCGCTTGCGGCAGGGTCGAGAGCGATGAACACGTCTTCCCCGGGCCGATAGCCCGCTCGCTCGATTGCGCGCAGGATGAGCTCGATCGCTTCCCGATTGCTCTTTAGGTCCGGGGCGAAGCCGCCTTCGTCGCCCACCGCGGTCGAGAGGCCCTTTTCATGGAGAACGCTGCGCAGCACGGCGAAGACCTCCGCGCCCCAGCGAAGCGCCTCCCGGAAGCTTGGCGCGCCCAGCGGGAAGAGCATGAACTCTTGGAAGTCGACGTTGTTGTCCGCGTGAGCGCCGCCGTTCAATACGTTCATCATCGGGGCGGGGAGTAGGTGCGCTTCGCTGCCGCCGATGAACCGGTAGAGAGGCTGGCCGCCGGCGGCGGCCGCGGCATGGGCCGCCGCAAGCGACACCCCGAGCAGAGCGTTCGCGCCGAGGCGGGACTTCGTCTCGGTCCCGTCGAGGGCGACAAGGGTACGGTCGAGCTCCCGCTGGCGTTCCATGGTTCCAAGGGCAAGGCCTGCGATCGCGTTCGCAATCTCTCCATTCACATGGCCCACAGCCCGCAGCACGCCTTTGCCTCCGAAGCGCTTGGGGTCCCGGTCGCGCAGCTCAAGCGCCTCGCGTTGGCCCGTCGACGCGCCAGAGGGAACGGCCGCACGACCCAGAGTTCCCGCCGAGGTCACGACATCGACCTCAAGCGTCGGGTTGCCGCGCGAGTCCAGGATCTCCCGCGCGTGGATCTTGGAGATGGTGAGTTCGCTCATGGCGGGCGCCGCGCCTCCTTTTTTCGCGAAGCTGCGAGGCTAGCAAGACAGGCGCGTGGGGCTCTAGGAAAGGGCCGAGGCCCCCCCGGTGCGCGCGAGTTCGCGGCGCAGCTCCCGGGCGGTGCGTGTCGAACCGTCCGGGCTCCAGCCCGGCGGCTGGAGGAGATAACTCGCCGCTTCGCGTACGGACCTTGCGCGGAGGGCCGAGCGCAGCATGGCGGCCCACTCGTGGAAGGCGATCCGCACGGGATCGAAGGTGTGGATGTTCTTGGTGAGCCCATAGCGCACAGGCGCTCTCTCGGGTTCGAAGGTCCCGAAGAGGCGGTCCCACACGATGAGGATGCCGCCGTGGTTGCGATCGAGATACTCGACATTCGCGCCGTGGTGCACCCGGTGGTGCGAGGGCGTATTGAAGATCCACTCGAAGGCTCCCATGCGATCGATGAGCTCGGTGTGGATCCAGAACTGATAGATGAGGCTCACGGAGCTCATCACGAGCACCATCCAGGGCGCAAACCCGGCGAGCGGCAAGAGGATCCAGAAGGGCAGTGTGGTGAATGGCGTCGTCCACGATTGGCGCAGCGCGGTGCTCAGGTTGAAGTGCTGGCTCGAGTGGTGGTTCTCGTGGGCTGCCCAGAGGAACCGCACCTCGTGGGAGGCGCGGTGCCACGCGTAGTAGACGAGGTCTTCCGCGACGAAGAGGAGAGCCCAGGCCCAAGGACCCGTTCCAATCTCGAAGAGTCGGTACCGATAGGCGAAGAGGAAGGCGCCAAGCGTTGCGCCCTTCATCGCAACTGTCACGAGCACGTTGCCAACGCCCATGGTGAGGCTCGCCGCCGTGTCACGTGCCTCGTACGCGCCCTTGCCGAGCTGCCGCACGAGGAGCGCTTCCAAGACAAGGAGCGCGAGGTAGCCCGGTGCAGCGAGAATCGCGAGATCCGGCATCGCCGCCCCTACGCCCGGGCGCGGCGAAGAGTCTCACCGCGTTGGAGCTCGGCCTTCGCGACGCGCTTGAGCCGCGCAAGAGTGAAGTGCGCGCCCGCTTCGTCCGGCTCGACAAGCTGCGCGACCGCCATCCCCTGGAGGGCATCGAGCACCAGGGTGAGGAGGCCTTGAAACTCCTCTTCCTTGGACGGAGCCACCGGGAAATAGGCGCGAGCGAGCCCGATCACTCTTGCGCGGTGACGGGCAGCGACCTTGGCGAGCTGCTCGCGAAGCTCGCCGTCGGTGCGGCCGGCCACAAAGAGCTCAAGCACCGCGGCAAGACGCGGGTCTTGAAAAGTCTCCCAGAGGAGCTCGATCGCTGCATCCACGCGATCCGCCCCGGGCGACAGATTTGCGAACGCCTTCTCATAATCAGCCGCAAGGCGCGCATAGAGATGCTCGACAGCGGCCGCCACCAGGGCAGCGCGGGTTCGATAGTGGTGGAGCTGCGCCCCGCGCGAGACGCCCGCCCGCGCGGCTACGGCCGTCGTCGTCGTCCCGGCGTAGCCCCGCTCGACCAGACAGTCGAGCACCGCATCGAGCACCCGCGCCCGCGTCTGCGCGGTTCTTTCGTCCTGGCTGCGGTGCAGCGGCTTGGAGCTCGCTCCCATTCTTGAAGACCTTACTAGCAAGAAAAAAACAGTCAAGACTGATTTTATCTCTGGGGCGGAGCGAGCTCGGGGGTTCGGGGCTCGCGGCCCCGGGCGTCTCCCTCCGGCAGAACGATGGGCGTTCCGTCCGGCGCGCGAAGCACCGTCGCTTCGATGCCAAAGGCGGCTGCAAGGTGGGACGGGGTCAGCACCTCCGCCGGGCTCCCCGCGGCAAGCACGTGACCCCCGGAGAGGAGCGCCAGCCGATCGCAAAAACGCGCCGCAAGGCCAAGGTCGTGGGAGACCACGAGCACGGCTCGGCCGGCGCGGGCAAGCCCGCGCACGAGGCGAAGCACGTGCACGCGGTGACGAAGGTCGAGAAAGGCTGTCGGCTCATCGAGCAAGAGGATCGGCGTCGCCTGGACGAGGCCGCGGGCAATGGCCACGAGCTGCTGCTCTCCCCCCGAGAGCTCGAGGATGGAGCGCCCTGCGAGCTCGCGAATCCCGACCTCCTCCATGGCGCGCTCGGCAATGGCCACGTCCTCCCGGGACTCGAAGCCGAGAAGACCGAGGTGCGGCGCACGCCCCATCCGCACGATCTCTGCCGCCGGATAGGGGAAGGGGACCTCGGAGCGCTGGGGCACGAGCGCAATGCGCCGCGCGAGCTCAGCGCGTGAAAACTCTCCGACCGGGCGGCCGAAAAGGCGAACCGCACCGTCGTCGGGAGCGAGAACCCCCGTCGCGATTCGCAAGAGCGAGGTCTTGCCCGCGCCGTTCGCGCCGAGGAGGCCCAGAATCTCCCCGGCAAAGAGCACGAGATCGACGCCCTGGAGCACGGATCGGCCGCCGAGCTGAAGACGCACGGCCTCGAAGCCGAGGACGAGCTCGCTCATGGCAGGAGGTTTCTCCCCACCTGCCGCCGCAGGAGGAAAAGAAAGAGGGGCCCACCCGCGAGAGCGGTGATGGCACCCACGGGAAGCTCACCTCCCGCGAGAAGCGTACGCGCAGCCGTGTCACAGAGGATAAGGAAGACGGCACCCCCGAGGGCCGAAGCGGGCACGAGCAGACGGTGGTCGGGACCCACGAGAAGCCGGAGAAGATGGGGAATGATGAGGCCCACAAAGCCGATGAGACCCGACACCGAAACCGCGGCGCCCACCATGAGGGAGGTCGCGGCAAGGAGAATGCGCTTCACGCGCTCGACGTCGACGCCAAGCTGCGCGGCGGACTCTTCCCCGAGCGCGAGAAGGTCGAGGCGCCGCGCCTGCGGCCAGACGAAGGCGAGCCCCGCAAGCAGAAAAAGGGCGACGAGGAGCGTCGCGCTCTCCCGTGGAGCCGAGAGACTCCCAATCAGCCAAAGGAAGATGCTTGTGCCCTCGGAGAGACCGGAGAGGGAGGCCACAAACACGATGGCGGCTGACGCAATCGCGTTGAAGACGACCCCGGTGAGGAGGAGACTCGTGGAAGAGAGACGCCCGCGCCCCCCGGCGACCGCGAAAAGCAGAAGCGCTGTCGCGATCGATCCCAGGAAGGCGGCGGGCGGGACCGCGGCGTAGCCGAGGCCGAGGGCCCCGCCGAATCCGAGCACGAGGATCCCGCCGAGCGCGGCGCCGCCCGAGACTCCGAGCACAAAGGGGTCTGCGAGGGGATTGCGAAGCAAAGCCTGGAACAGAACCCCCGAGACGGAGAGCGACGCGCCGACAATCCCGCCGAGGAGAAGCCGCGGCAGGCGGATCCGCAGCACGATGTCTGCGGCTGGGGCACCCGAGGAGGCCGAGCCTCCAAGGAGAATGCGGAGGACCTCGCGCGGGGGTAGCCAGGCCGGGCCGGCGATCAGCGCGAGAGTCCCTGAGAAGAGGAGGAGAGCGAGAAGAAGAAGGAGAACCAGTGCCAGCCGACCCGGTGAGAGAGGGGACGCAGCGCTCACGGTGCGGAACCTGCGCGCTCGCTCTCGGGCGGAGCGAGGGCCTCCGCAAGGACGCGCAGCGCGCGGTCGAGCTGCGGGCCCGGCAAAGTCACCACTCCGGCGGCGAGCGCGATGACCCGTCCTCGTTCGACTGCGGGAATCGATGGCCAGCGCGACCAGAACTCCCAGGGTGTTCCGGGCTCCGAAGAGGCATCCAGGATCACCTCCGGACGAGCGGCCACGAGCCATTCGAGAGAGGCGCGTGGGTAGGGCTCGGAGAACTCCGCGCCCACGTTCTGCGCACCCGCCGACCGCATCATGTCATCGATGAAGCTGCCCGCGCCCACCACGAAAAGCGGCTCGCGCTGAAGCACAAGGACCGTGCGGGGCCGCGGGCGCCCGGCCGCCGCGCGTTCGACCCGAGCGCGCTCTGCCTCGATCGCAGCCACACGGGCGTGGGCCGCCGCCGCGTGACCGGTGCGCGCGCCAAGGGTCTCGATCGAAGCAAGCACTTCCTCGAAGCTAAGGGGTGAGACCGCGAGCACGGACACTCCGAGGCTCTCGAGCCGCGCGCGAAAATCACGCTGCGCAGCGCTCGGCACGAGGACCACGAGGTCCGGGCGCAGCGCCACCACGGCCTCGAGGCTCGGATCGTAGAGCCCGCCGACCGTGGGAAGCGACGAAAGGGCGGGCTCCTGCTGGGCGGAGAAGTCGTCGATCCCCACCAGAAGGTTGGCCGCGCCGAGCGCCACCAGGATGGCTGTGAGGGAGGGATTGAGAGACACGATGCGAGAGGGAGGGGCCGCGGCCCTGGATTTCGCCGATGGCGGAGCAGCGAAGGAGATCTCCCCCAGCGCGAGGAGTGCGAGGAGGAGTCCTCCGCGTCGGAGTTGCCGCCAAGCTCGGCCCGGCGTAAGCCCCATAACAGCGCCCGCCCCTAGACCCAACGAGTGGGCGGGGGAGAGAGGGCCCCCAAGCGCCCGCGGGTGAGAGCTCGGAGCTTAGCCGGTGCGGCGGGTTGCGAGGGAGGCGGGGGAGCCCGGGGAAACGGCTCTCCTTCGCCGGCATCGAACTCGGGAAAGCGGGAGAAGGGAGTTTCTGGGTGAAGGGCATCTTCCGAACGTGGATTGCGGCGCTTGTGCTCGGAGCGCTGCCGAGCGCCGTCTTCGCGAGCGACCCTCCGAAGACGGAGACTGCGATCTTCGCCGGGGGCTGCTTCTGGTGCATGCAGCCGCCCTTCGAGGAGCTAAAGGGCGTCCTCTCCACCACCGTCGGCTACACGGGAGGACACACGAAGAATCCGACCTACGAAGAGGTCTCCGCCGGCGGCACCGGCCACGCGGAGTCGGTCCTCGTCGTCTTCGACCCGCAGCAGATCCACTATGAGGAGCTCCTCACCGTCTTCTGGCACAACATCGACCCCCTGACGCCCGAAGCACAGTTCTGCGACCACGGCCACCAGTACCGAAGCGTGATCTTCTACCAAGGAGACGAGCAGCACCGTCTCGCCGAGGCGTCGAAGCACGCGCTCGAGGAGTCGAAGCGCTTCAAGGCGCCCATCGTGACGGAAATCGTGCCGGCGACCGAGTTCTATCCGGCCGAGGAGTATCACCAGAAGTATCACGAGAAAAATCCCGCGCGCTACGCGTTCTACCGCTGGAACTGCGGGCGGGACAAACGCCTCGAGGAGCTGTGGGGGACGAACCGATGAATCGTGCGAAGCGGTTTGCTGCCACTGTGTCATTCCTGCTCTTTGCCGCGCCTGTCGCGGCGCAAACTCCAGCGAAGGGATGGGATGCGGCGAGCTTCCACAAGCCGAGCGATGCGGAGCTGCGGCGTTCGCTCACGCCGCTGCAGTACCAAGTCACGCAGCAGGAAGCCACGGAGCCCGCGTTTCACAACACCTACTGGGACAACCATGCGGCGGGAATCTACGTCGACGTGGTCTCGGGAGAGCCCCTCTTCTCCTCGCTCGACAAATACGACTCGGGCACGGGCTGGCCGAGCTTCACCCGGCCCCTTGAGCCGAAAGATATCGTCCAGAGAGAGGATCGGCGTCTCTTCTCCGTGCGCACGGAGGTTCGCTCGGCGCACGCGGACTCCCACCTGGGACACGTCTTCGACGACGGACCGCCGCCCACGGGTCTTCGCTACTGCATGAACTCGGCCGCGCTGCGCTTCATTCCCGCGGAGCGACTTCGCCAAGAGGGCTACGAGGCGTACCTTCCGCTCTTCCAGTCGAGCGGCAAGAATCCGTAGCCCCGCACTGCGAACGGTCCCCTGTCTTTCCTTGACGCCNNTGGGGCCAGTCCGCTTGGGTCTTCAATCCACGCGGGAGAGAAAACTGCGCCTTCGCGGAGCGCCTTCTCCTGCCCGAGCCTCCGCAGTCGCTTCTAACGATCGCGCGCGGCAGCGAACTCGGCAGCGCCGAGCAGCGCCTCCTTCGCTGCGCACGGCGGGAACGGCGCGATCGCGGCCTCGGCGCGCGCCACATGCTCTTCGGCACGTCGGGCCGTGTCGGGAACGCCGCGGTACTGCGCCACAAGCCGAAGCACGGGCTCAAGTTCCGCGGGCTCGAGCGGCAAAGCCTCGGCGGTGTCGGTCAAGCTCCGGGCGGCCCTTTGCGCCGCGGACTTGAGCGCCCCCTCGATCTCCTCGCGCTCTTCCGCCGTGCAGCGCTTGAGCGCGAGCAGAAGCGGCAGCGTCACCTTGCCCTCTCGCACGTCGGTGTAGGGATGCTTTCCAAGTTCCGCCTCTCTCGCCACGTAGTCCAGCGCATCGTCGCGCAGCTGGAAGGCGAGGCCGAGCTCCCGCCCGAACTCCGCCAGGCGGCGGCGCTCTGCACGGGTGACTCCGCCGAGGATCGCGCCCGCCTCGCACGCCGCCGACAGCAGCGAGGCGCTCTTTCGTTCGATCACACCATAGTAGTGGGACTCGGTCACGGAGGGATCGAAGCTGCGCTGCAGCTGGAGCAGCTCGCCCTCGGCCATCCGGCGGATCGTGTNNCGAGCAGCACCTCGAGGTCGCCGTCTTCGACGATCATCGACGAGGCGCGCGCGTAGCAGAAGTCGCCGACCAGCACCGCCCGCCGGTTGCCCCAGACGGCGTTCGCCGAGGGACGGCCGCGCCGGAGCTGGGAGAGGTCGACCACATCGTCGTGCAGGAGTGTCGCGCTGTGCAGGAGCTCGACCGCAGCCGCCACCTGGACGCGACGGGGACCTGTGTAACCGCAGAGCTCCGCGCACAGAAGGAGGAGCGCGGGCCGCACACGCTTTCCTCCGGAGGAGAGCACGTGTTCGCCGATCGCCGCGACAAGCTCGCCTTCGGAGGCCAGCTGCTCGCGCATGGCGCGCTCGACCTGCTCGAGCGGGTCTGCGATGCGGTCGAGGGAGAATCGAGAGGAGCCGGAGGGAGAAAGGCGGGCGTCCGCGGACGATGCGCCGGGAGGGTTCGGCATCTCGGCGAAGCTAGCCGCGGGCTCTCCCGCTGTCAAAGAGAATGTGCCGAAAAGTGCCGGCAATTCCGTGTGTCAACGCTCATCCGCGAGGCTTCGAGGGCGGCCCGAGCGCCGCAGCCACGCGATCGCATCGGCGAGGTCGCGCACCGCGAGGGGCTCGGCGCCATCGCCCCTCAACGCCGCCTCCCGCAGCTCGGGCACGAGCACGCGCCGGAAGCCAAGGCGCGCGGCTTCTCGGATCCGCAGGTCGATCCGCGAAACCCGCCGCACCTCGCCTCCAAGGCCGATCTCACCGCAAGCCACGACATCCGGCGGAAGAGCGAGATCGAGACGGCTTGAAGCGAGCGCGAGGGCCACGCCGAGGTCGGCCGCGGGCTCGGCCACCCGCACACCGCCCGTCACGTTCACGTACACGTCGCGGGAACAGAGGTCGACACTGGTGCGGCGGTCGAGAACCGCGAGCAGGAGCGCAACGCGTCCGTCATCGATGCCAAGGCACGTGCGACGCGCCGTGCCGTATCCCGCCGGCGCCACCAGGGCCTGCACCTCGACAAGCATGGGCCGTGAGCCCTCGAGCACGGGCACGATGCTGGACCCGGGCGCTCCCGGACGGCGTTCGGCCACGAAGAGTTCGCTCGGGTTCGGGACTGGCTNNCATGGTAAAGACCCCGATCTCGCCGGTCGCGCCAAACCGGTTCTTGGTGGCGCGGAGGATCCGGAAGGGATGGGCACGGTCGCCCTCGAAACTCAAGACGACGTCCACGAGGTGCTCGAGGACGCGNNGCCTTCCTTGGTGACGTGGCCGATCAGCACCAAGGCCGTGCCCTCCCTCTTTGCGCTGGCGGCGAGGAGGGCTGAGCACTCTCGGACCTGCCCGACCGAGCCCGCTGCAGAATCGACGCGGTCGGTGCGCAAGGTCTGAATCGAATCCACGAGGACGAGCTTCGGGTGGAGCTTGCGCCACGGCTCGGCCAGCGCTTCAAGGTGCGTCTCGGGCAAGAGCAGGACGTCCTCGGCATTCACGGCAAGGCGCGCCGCGCGGAGGCGCACCTGCTCTGGGCTCTCCTCCCCCGTCACATAGAGGACAGGCCGCCCTTGGCCCGCGCTGCAAAGCTGCGCGGCCAGCTGGAGCGCGAGCGTCGACTTGCCGATGCCGGGCTCTCCTGCGAGGAGGATGACGCTTCCGGGAACGAGACCCCCGCCGAGTACGCGATCAAGTTCGCCAATTCCACTCGACACGCGCGGAGCGTCCCCACCCCCCACGTCGCGGAGAGCGATGGGTGCGGCCTTCTCGCCCACGAAGGCGCCGCCAAGGAGATTGCTCCCCGAAGCAGGCTGCACGCCGACCGGCTCCTCCACCAGGGTCGACCACCCCCCGCAGCCCGGGCACCGCCCGAGCCAGCGGGGCTGCTGGGCGCCGCATTCCGTACACGCATAGACAGAGCGAGGGCGGGCCATGCAGGGGATCTTACCCGCCTTTTTCTGTCAACCCGATGGCGAGGGCAAGGTTGACAGGCTGGTCGGCGCCCCCGTAGCCTCGGCGCACCCGAAAGAGGAGGCCCCATGTTCGATCGTTACGCCGCTCTCGCCGAGCGCGCGCTCCGCAACGAGCCCCCGACGCAGGCCGATAGCCGCTGGATCCTGGATGGGGAGGATCTCGAGCTGCTTCCCCTCCTCCACGCTGCGTTCGTGCCACGGCGCCATCACTTTGGACGCAAGGTCATGGTCCATGTCCTGAACAACGTCCAGAACGGGCTTTGTCCGGAGGATTGTGGCTACTGCGCGCAGAACAAGGACTCGAAGGCCGCGATTCGCAAGTATGCGATGAAGAGCGACGAGGAGATCTTTGCCGAAGCGGAGCACGCCGCACGCGCCGGAGCGACGCGTTATTGCATGGTGCTCTCCGGTCGCGGACCGACGCTCGAGCGCACGCGCAAGCTCGCCGAGCTGGTCCGCGGCGTAAAGGAGCGCTTTCCGATCGAAGTGTGCCTGTCCGTCGGGCTCTTGGACGAGCAAAAGGCTGCGCTCCTTGCCGAGGCAGGTCTCGACCGCCTGAACCACAACCTCAATACGAGCGCGTCGCACTATGGCCAGATCTGTTCGACCCACAGCTACGCCGATCGTGTGCAGACCCTCGTGGCCGCAAAGAAGTGCGGAATCGAGACCTGCAGCGGCCTCATCCTGGGCATGGGCGAAGAGACGACGGACGTTGTGGAGGTGGCGTTCACCCTGCGCGAGCTCGAGGTGCCATCGATCCCCGTGAATTTCCTGATTCCGATCGAGGGGAACCAAGTGACGAGCGACGGCTCGCTCTCGCCCGAGCGCTGCCTGCGCGCGCTGGCCCTCATGCGTCTTGTGAACCCGAGCGCCGAGATCCGGGCGGCGGGAGGACGCGAGGGACACCTGCGCGCGCTCGGTCCCCTCTGCCTTTGGCCGGCCAACTCTCTCTTCGTCGACGGCTATCTCACAACGCGCGGCGACGCTGTGGTGGAGACCCATCGCNNTCGACGCTGTGGCGGAGACCTATCGCATGATCCGAGACGCTGGCTTCGAGGTCGACGGAAATCCTGCCTATGACCGCGCAGCCTTTGAGGGTGGAGCTCCCGGCGGCTTCCGCCTGCAAGGCGCCGAGGCCCCCGTCTTTCGGCCCGAGGTGGCACAAGAGGTGCGCGGTGTGGGACGCCGATAGCACCGCCGAAAGACGGGAGGCGAGGGCACCCCTCGGCCGCCCGGCCTCGGTCGGCCTCGACGACGCTGCGGCCGAGACCTTACGCGCAATCCAGGAGCGAGGGACCTACCGGCGCATGCGTACCCTTTGCGGCGCACAGGCCCCGCGCATGGAAGTCGAGGGGAAGGAGGTCTTGCTTTTCGCAGGCAGCAACTACCTCGACCTCGCCCATCACCCCGCCGTCGTTGAAGCCGCCGCCCGGGCCGCGCGCGACCTCGGCTGTGCTGCGGCCGGCTCGCGCCTCATCAACGGGAACCTTGCGGTGCACGAGGCATTGGAGGATCAGCTCGCGGAGTTTCTCGGAACCGAGTCCGCGCTCACTTTCAGCACAGGCTACATGGCAAACCTCGGTGTCATCCCCACCCTTGTCGGGGCCGGCGACGCCGTCGTGTCTGACGCGCTCAATCACGCTTCGATCGTGGATGCTTGTCGCCTCTCGCGGGCCACGCTCCGCGTCTTCCCCCACGCAGACGTGGAGGGGCTCGCCGCTGCGCTCGACGAGGTCGCGAGCTTTGCGCGGCGCACCCTCGTGGTCGTGGACGGCGTCTACAGCATGGACGGAGACCTTGCGCCCCTTGCCGAGATCGTCCGCTGCGCCAAGGGCCACGGAGCGATGGTGATGCTCGACGACGCCCACGGCTTTGGGACGCTCGGAGCCCGCGGCCGCGGTACGGCGGAGGAGCTCGGGGTGGAGCACGGCGTCGACGTCTTCGTCGGGACGCTCGGCAAGGCCCTCGGCTCCTTTGGAGCCTTCGTGGCCGGATCCAAGCTCTTGCGGGAGCTTCTCGTGAACACGGCGCGCAGCTTCATCTTCACCTGCGCACTTCCGCCGCCCCAGGTGGCTGCGGCTCGGGCCGCCCTCGCCCTTCTCGCGACGGAGGCCTGGCGGCGCGAGCAACTCGCGTCCAACGCCGCGCGGCTGCGCAGCCGGCTCGGTGAATGCGGCATCTCGACCGCCCCGAGCACAACCCACATTGTTCCCGTTGTGGTTGGCGAGAGCGCAGCAGCGATGGAACTGTGCGAGCGCCTCCTCGCGCGAGGCTTCTACGCGCAGGGAATCCGGCACCCCTCCGTTGCGGAAGGCACCGCGCGGCTGCGCATTACACCCATGGCGACCCATACCGCGGCGGAAATCGATGCCCTGGCCGCCGCCGTCGTGGCGGAGCTCTCCCGGCTCCCGGGCCATCCCTAGCGCCCGCACGTGCCCGGCCTTTTCGTCACCGGTACGGACACGGGCGTCGGCAAGACCGTCGTCGCCTGCACCATTTTGCGCGGGCTCCGCGGACGCGGTCTCGATGTCGGCGTCATGAAGCCGGTCGAAACCGGGGTTGGAGCCGGCGGCCCCCTCGACGCAAAGGCACTCCGAGCCGCTGCGGGCGCGATCGACACGCTGGAAGAGATCTGTCCCGTGGCGCTCCCTCTCGCCGCTGCACCCGCCGTCGCCGCCGCCGAGGCCGGGATTCGCATCGAGCTTTCATGGCTTCGCGAACGGTTCAAAGAGCTCGCCGCGCGACACGAGTGGATGGTCGTCGAGGGAGCGGGCGGTCTTCTCGTCCCCCTCTCCTCCGCAGCGACCATGTCGGACCTCGCCGCGGAGTTTGAGCTTCCCCTCGTGGTGGTCACCCGCGGGCGACTCGGCACGATCAATCACACGCGGCTCACCGTCGAAACGGCGAGGGCCCGCGGTCTCCCTCTGGCCGGCGTCGTGATCTCCCATGCCGATGGCCCCCTCTCGGCAGCGGACTCGGCAAACCTGGCCGCGCTGCGTACCTGGCTGGGAGATCTCCTCACGGGCGAGCTCCCGCCGCTTGCTCCCGGGACGAGCGCGTCCGGGGACGCCATCGATCTCGACGCGTTGATCCAAGGAGTGCGCTAGCCGCGCAGGCGGCGAGCCCGAGACCCCAGCCCATCGTCGCTGCCCCCATTCGGTCGGCGCCCAAGTCTCCGGCGGACGAGACTCCCCTGGAAAGCCCAGCCCGAACGCTCGCTCGCCCGTGAAATCGTCGAGGCGGTCCGTCCCCCTTCAGGGTCGCGCCAGCAAATGTGAGGACATCTCCCGTGGCCCGTCACGGGATTCCGTGACCGCTCTCTCGGCGCCGCACGCACCGCCTCCAAGACCCCTCGCATCCGTTTGGTACGGCGCTTGCTCAGCGAGCCCTCGCTCTCGCACGGGAGGAAAGACGGCGTATGCTTCAAGCGCGAAAGAAAAAGGTGTCTTTCTGGCAGGTCGCCGCGGCCGGCGTGCTCGCGGCAAGCCTTGGTGCCGGAGCGGCGGCTCAAGCGGCAGATCCGGACGTTACACAGCGCATCGACGCCCTCGAGCAGGAGCTCGCGGAGCTTAAGCGCCAGCTCGAGACGAAGAACCAGGCCGACGAGGCAAAGGCAAAGGCCGAGGAAGAGAAGGCGAAGGCCGAAGAGGAGAAAGCCAAGCACGCGCCCGTCGTAGGCGCAGGGGCTCAGGGCTTCTACATCCAGTCCGCAGACGGCGAGAACCAGCTCCACGTCCGAGGCTACACGCAGTTCGACTTCCGCGCGGTGTCGGGAAAGGAAAGCGATACCAACCCCAGCACTTTCGCCTTCCGGCGGATCCGTCCTGTTTTCGAGGGCACGCTTCTTAGGTACATCGACTTCAAGATCATGCCTGACTTTGCGGGGGGAGGGGCGACGCTCTTCGATGCGTACACCAACCTCCACTACTTCGATACGGCGATGCTTGAGCTCGGAAAGTTCAAGCCGCCGATCGGCCTCGAGCGCCTCCAGTCGCCGAGGAATCTCATGTTCCTCGAGCGCGCGTTCCCGACGGAGCTCGTCCCGAACCGCGATCTTGGCGTCCAGCTCTGGGGAATCTTCGGGGAGCACGAGACCGTGTCGAATCCGGCGGGCGGAGGGCTCCTCACTTATCAGTTCGGGGTCTTCAACGGGTCACCGGACAATACGTCGGTCAACAACGGCGATACGGCCACCTCGAATTCCAAGGAGATCGTGGGGCGTCTTTTCACCCGGCCCTTCCTTGGCTGGGGTCCCGAGTTCCTGCAGGGCTTCGGCGTCGGCGTGGCCGGCAGCTACGGGAGACAAGAGCAGTCCCTGGCGTCGCTGAAATTCACGACGTCCGCCATGGACACCTTCTTCACCTACAACCCTGCGCCCGCAAAGGGCCTGCCCGCGACCGTCATGGGCGACGGACCGCAGAATCGGATCATGCCTCAGGCCTCCTTCTACTACGGACCGTTTGGATTCATGGCCGAGTGGGTCCTTCAGTCCCAGAGACTGAGCCGTGGGACGAAGAATGTCTTCGAGTCGGACACGGCCTGGCAGGTGGCCACGACCTGGGTGCTTACAGGGGAGAACGCCTCTTACGATGGCGTCATCCCGCTCAAGCCGCTTCTGCTCCACGGAGAGGGCCTGGGCGCGTTTGAGATCGCCGCACGGTTCCATGAGATCACCTTCGACCGGGACCTCTTCCCGCTGTTCTCGAATCTGAATGCTTCTGCAAGACGCGCACGCGCGGTCACGGTCGGCCTCAACTGGTATTTGAACCGCAACTTGAAGGTCCAGTTCAACTACGAGCGCACCTTGTTCGAGGGAGGCGCCCCGAACGGGGCGGACATGGGGTCGGAGGACGCGTTCCTCACGCGCTTCCAGCTCGCGTTTTAGGGCGCACCTGCTCCTCGTTTCATGTGCAGCTGCGAAGCGCGGATCCTGGGGGTTCAGGCGCCCAGATTCATCGGTTCAGTGGCTCCAGTGGAATCGACATCTCGGTGGCCACCCTCACCATGCGTTCGTCGTAGGTCGCCAAAGCAACCTCAAGATGCTGCGCGCGCAGGTATTCCAGCGAAGCCAGGTGGAGAGCATCGAGAGTTCGTACGGGTAGCGGGAAAGGGTCCAGGGCGCGCCGGAGAACCACCGGAGAAAGCTCCACGATCGAGATGCGGGCCAGGAGCTGACGCGCCGGCTCACCGTGGGAGTCGGCGAGGTTGCGACCGTGAATCCGATTCCAGACCTCGTACTCGGCGAGTCGGCTGGCGATCAGCTGCTGATCAAAGAGCGCCCTGGGCGGCCGCCGATCTTCAGCGAGGAGCTGCGCCAAGAGGACGGAGGTATCGACGTAGATCACCGGTCGGCGCGATCCCGGTCGAGCTCACGGAGGATCTTGTCCAAGGGGGCCACTCCCCGGGACGCAGGCGGCGCACCAGGCGGGAGCGGAGCTGGTGTCACGAGTCCTCGGCGCACGGCGTCGGCAAGCAGCGCGTCGGGCAGACGGTCCGCGCGCGTCCTGGCCGGCGGGACGAGCTCCGCCACCACCCGGTCACGGTCTGTGATGAGGATCGTCTCGCCCGTGCTCGCCAGTCGGACGTACTCGCTGAGCTTGTCCTTGAGCACCTTGATCCCTACGCTTCGCATGCAGCGGAAAGTAGCTTCGAGTGGCTACATACGCAAGAAGAGGCTTTCAGATCAAGCTCTTAGCGCCCATGAGCCCGATCGGGCCGCGGACTCTCTTTTTCCGGCAGCGTAACGGTGGCTCCGAGAGCTAGACGATGGCGTAGACGCAGCGACCGCCGACCCAGGTCTCGCGCACCTGGGCATCCGGTCCGAACACAAAGAAATCCGCACGCGCGCCCACCCGCAGCGTCCCCCGCNNCGAGCTCCAAGAGACGGCGGGCGGCGCCGATCGCGCCTTCTACTTCATCGCGAACTACCACTCGCTCACCACCTTGCAGGACGCTGCGCGCGTCCGCGCGCTCACGCGCGATGTCGCGATCGACTACCTCGCGCTCGGCCTCGATCCCAAGAAGGCGCGCGGGCCGCAGCGTCGCGGCGCCGATCGCCTCGTGGAGCGAGAGCGCCCCGAACTGCTGGGCATTCGCGAGGGCCTGGTCGAGGGAAAGCCGGCTCCCAGCCAGCCGACCATCCGGCAGTCGGAGCGCCACCCCGTCGTCGTGAATCTCGCCCGAGCCAAAGGAAGAGTCGCTCGCCGCCGCGGGATCGATCTGATCAGTGATCAGCATGAGGCGCTCGCCCTTCGCTCGCACCGCAAGCCGAACCATCCGCGGATGGACGTGCACACCGTCACAGATGAGATCGCAGGTGAGGCGGTCTTCCGTGAGCGCAACTCCCGCCGCTCCAAGCTCCCGGTGGTGCACGGGCCCCATCGCGTTGAAAAGATGCGTCACATGACAGAGACCTGCGTCAATCGCGGCGGCGATCTCTGCCGGGCGCGCGAGGGAATGGCCCATCGCAGGGACAACCCTCCCTCGCGCAAGCGCGGAAAGGAGGGCGCTGGCACCGGGCACTTCGGGGGCGAGGGTCACCATGCGGATCGTGCCCGCGCCTTGCCCGAGGACCTCGTCTACCTCTTTCGGATCTGCGGGCCGGATCGCCCGCACGGGCTGCGCTCCAGCTGCACCGGGAGCGATCCAGGGACCTTCGAGATGAATCCCGATGGGCTCCGCCCCCGGCCACGAGCCTCTTGCGATCGCGGGCGCGAGCACCGAGATCAGGCTGTGAAGCTCGGGGCCCGGAAGCGCCACCGTGGTCGCGAGAAAGCTCGTCGTCCCGTGACGCGCGAGGGACCCGCTCGCCTGCTCGACGCAGGAAGCTGCATCCTTGGGATCCGCAAACGGAAGAGCTCCGTGAAAGTGCAGGTCGATGAGCCCTGGAGCGAGCCCGGCCCCGCCAAGGTCGATGCGCTCGGCGTCGACTGCCGTGGCCTCCTCTTCGCTCAGCCGGCCGGCAATCCGGGCCCCCTCCACGAGGAGCACCCCTGTACGGGGTGCGCGCGCCTCCGGATCAAAAAGGCGCCCATTCATGAGCAAGAGGCGCGTCATGCGCCCGCAGTCTATCGGAGGCCCGCGCTGGAGCCCCTCTGGTCTCAAGAGGGCGCTTCGGGGCACCGATTTAACGGAGCGGGGAGGAGGCAAGCTCCGCGTGGCGTTCGAGGACGATCTTCAGGCCCTCGAGAACAAGCTCAAGGCGCTAAAGCTTGACTACGAGCAGTACTTCCTCGGGAGCCGGCCCCGGGAGCCTGCCCAAGCACGCAGTGAAGTGCAGAAGCTCTTCACGATCTACACGAACACCCCGATTCAGAACACGGCCCTGCGCTTTCGCTTCAACAGCCTGTGTGCACGCTATTTTGATTTCCGCCGCCAGTGGGACCTCGTGCTGCGCCAGATCGAGGAAGGCACCTACAGCCGCCACGTCTTCAAGGCCAACCTCCACGAGCGAGCCCGCTCAACCATGAGCACTCTCCCCGCTGCGCCTGCTCCGCCCGCGAGCGCCGAGGTCACGCCGAACTTCCAGGAGGTCTACGAAGCCTACCTTGCCGCATGCCGAAGCACGGGGGAGGACACGCGCAGCCTCACCCAGGAGCGATTGAGCAAGGTTTTGAAGGGACAGGCCGAGACGATCCGCAAGCAATACGGCTGCGAAGACGTGCGCTTTCGCGTGGTGGTCGAAGGCGGCAAAGCCCGCCTCAAGGCGACGCCCGTCGGCGGGCGACGCCCTTCCGCGTAGCCTCGCCTTTCGTTCTCGGCAGGCTACACGCGCTTTGCGACGGCGATCCGGACCACTGCACGCTCGAGGGCAGCGCGCGCAAGACCGTGGTCTGCTTCCTCGTGGTGGATGCGCACGGCCGTGCCAAGCTCCCGCTCTGCGCGCTCCCGGGCGCGCTCGGCCCGCGCCACGTCGATGTCCGAGGCGAGCTCACACGCTTCGGCTGTCACCACGACCTCGTTGCCTGTCACCTCTGCGAAACCTTCCGAGAGCGCGGCAAAGAGGGGGGAGTCCCCCTGGCGCCGGATCTCCACCTCGCCGATCCGCAGCGGAGACAGGAAGCGTTCGTGCCCCTCGAGCACCATGAAGTCGCCGTCTGCCCCGGGAAGCAGCACGGCTTCGACCGGGCCGTGAAACACCTCGCCCTTCGGCGTCACGATCACGAGCGCGAGCGACACAGAACCCCTCTCTNNGATCGTGCCGACCATGTAGAAGGATTGCTCAGGGAGCTCGTCGTGCTTGCCCTCGAGGATCTCGCGGAAGCCGCGGATCGTGTCCTCGAGCTTGAGGTACTTGCCCGGACTTCCGGTGAACTGCTCCGCCACGTGGAAGGGTTGAGAAAGGAAGTTTCGAAGCTTGCGCGCCCGCGCCACGGTGAGCTTGTCGTCCTCCGAGAGCTCATCCATCCCGAGGATGGCAATGATGTCCTGGAGGTCCTTGTACTTCTGCAGCTGCTGCTGGACCGAGCGGGCCACCCGGTAGTGTTCCTCCCCCACCACCTGTGGATCGAGGATGCGGCTTGTCGAGTCGAGGGGATCCACGGCGGGATAGATGCCGAGCTCTGCGATCTGCCGCGAGAGCACGGTCGTCGCATCCAGGTGCGNNGATGGCCTGCACCGAGGTGATGGAACCACGCTTGGTCGATGTGATGCGCTCCTGCAGCTCGCCCATGTCCGTGGAAAGGGTCGGCTGATAGCCGACGGCCGAGGGAATCCGGCCGAGCAGAGCGGACACCTCCGAGCCGGCCTGCGTGAAGNNCGGAAGATGTTGTCGATGAACAGGAGCACGTCCTTGCCCTCTTCGTCACGGAAGTACTCCGCGGCGGTGAGCGCAGACAGGCCGACCCGCGCACGTGCACCGGGGGGCTCGTTCATCTGGCCATACACGAGGGCGCACTTCTCGAGCACGGTCGTGCCATCGGCGAGCTTGGCGTCGGCCATCTCGTGCCAGAGGTCGTTGCCCTCGCGTGTTCGCTCGCCGACGCCGCCGAAGACCGAGTAGCCGCCGTGCTGCTTGGCGATGTTGTTGATGAGCTCGAGGATGACGACCGTCTTGCCGACCCCGGCGCCCCCAAAGAGGCCGATCTTCCCGCCCTTCGGGTAAGGGGCGATGAGATCCACCACCTTGATCCCGGTCTCGAAGGCCTCGACGGTCGTGGCTTGTTCGATGAAGGGCGGGGCGGGCCGGTGGATGGGGTAGGTCTGGGTCGCGCCAATCGGCCCGCGCTCGTCCACCGGATCTCCGATCACGTTCATGATGCGGCCGAGTGTCTTCGCGCCAACGGGCACGCGGATTTCGCTGCCTGTGTTCTTGGCCGGCTGGCCGCGCACGAGTCCGTCCGTCGTATCCATGGCGACGCAGCGCACCGTATTCTCGCCGAGGTGCTGAGCGACCTCGATCACGAGGTTGTCGGGGCGGTCGTCGATGGAGGGGTTGGTGAGACGCAGCGCGTAGAAGATCTCGGGAAGCTCTCCGGGCGGAAACTCCACGTCGACGACGGGTCCCATCACCTGGATCACCTTCCCCACTTTCGGTTTCTTTTCCGTTGCCTGTGCCATGGCTTGCACCTCTCTCCGGCCTTTCGGGAGTGGCTAGAGCGCCTCTGCGCCGGTGATGATTTCGACGAGCTCACGCGTGATGGCGGCCTGGCGGGCGCGGTTGAAACGCAAGGTGAGGCTCGCGACCATCTCCTCACCGTTGCGTGTCGCCGCCTCCATCGCCGTCATGCGCGCCGCNNGGGACCAGGAGCGCAAGGAGCTTGGTCAGATCGGGCTCCGCCTCAAAGGGAACCGCGTCCTCCGTCTTCTCGCTCCTGCGCGGAAGCAGCCTCACCACCCGGGGCGTCTGGGAGAGCGCGGAGACGAACTCGCTGTACACGATCCATGCCGCATCGATTTCCCCGGCGAGATACCGCTTTGTGAGGTGACGCGCGATTTCCGCGGCCGTGTCGTAGCTCGCGACGCCGAAGAGCTTCGCGACGTCGATCTCTTTCGGCCGGCGCCGGCGGAAGAACTCCACCGCCTTGCGTCCGACGAGGTAGAGCGAGACGCCTTCGAACTCCGTCGCCTGATCCGCGATCTCGTGCTGTGCGCGCTTGAGGACGTTTCCGTTGAAGGCCCCCGCAAGCCCGCGGTCCGACGTCACGACCACGAGCTCAAGCCTCCTCGTCGTGGTGCGCGGCTCGAGCAGCGGATGGTCCAGCTCAGGGTTCGACGCCAGGACGTCTCGCAGCATCTGGAACATGCGGTCCGAGTACGGACGCGCGGCCAGGATGCGCTCCTGCGCCCGCCGCA
>DOUU01000332.1:1991-10912 GCA_003520425.1 Deltaproteobacteria bacterium | reverse complement strand
GGAGGCCCTGTGGCTAGCGTGTGGCAGTCATTTTCCTGGGGCATCCCTGCTCAACTGGGCGGACCCCTCCTCCCGAGCTGAATTCGTAATTTGATGGGAAGCACCTTCAGGGAGGGGTTTCGATGTTGCTGCTGAGAATTACTAGGAAATATAGCCGGCTGCTCGCGACATTTTTCGCCTTCGCAGGGACCTCGCTGTTCTTACACCCTGCGCTAGCGACACCCAGCGCATGCGATGCGGTCGCTGGAAATCTCGTCGCGAACTGCGGCTTCGAGGGCGGCGTCTATAGCAGCACGATCGGCGGCTTCACGAACACTTCCGTCCCGAACGGATGGACACCCAACCAAGCCTACGATCAAACGGGTTTCAACCACGTGGTAACCACCCCCGTCAATAGCGGCGGCTTTGCGCTGCAGATCGGAAACTTTGATACCGAGCCAGCGCCCACCCTGAGCCAGATCCTTACCGACGTGGCGACCGCATCCTATAGCGGCAGCATCTTCGTCAACTATGGCGGGTTTACCACTCCGGACTCCGGGGCGTTCTTTGACCTCCAGATTAACGGGGTTACCGTGCTGGCGTTGAACGACACCACGCCGAACAGCTATGTGCAATATAATTTTTCCTTCACCGGCACGGGGTCGGACACGTTGACTCTGACCGGTAACACCAATCTGAGCGAATGGTTCGTGGACGATGTCGTCGTGACCGCCGTCCCGGAGCCTGCTACGGGCCTCCTCGTGATGGGAGGAGTGCTGGGCCTCGCAGCAAGCCGCCGCAGAGCGGGTGTGAGCGCGTAGCCTTCCTCGCATCGGGCATCGCCAGCCTCACCGTCCGACGCCGCCGTGCGCGAAGGGCCTCGCGAGGAGAGCGGCCTCGGCGTAGCGCCCCGAACCCCAGGCACTGCATCGTGTCTGACTGGAAGTGTAGGAGGAAAACGCTTTCTTCTACGGAACGGGCATTCCGTTCCCTGCTTTCAGGCCAGAGAGGCGTCGCCCGCACGCCCGTCGCCTTCCTGTGCAGGACCGCCAAGTTGTCTGCCTGCCTGCCGAACGCGAATGAGGCACCCTGCCTGGGTATGGAACTTGCTGTGCAGTGAGGTTTGGGAAGGGGCTCCGGGTCCGTCGTGGGGCGGCCTGTTGCTACCGGGCCGCCCTCAGCCCCCACAGGCGGCTCGTCCTGGAAAGCGTCGAACCTCCTCCCGAACGTGTAGGCCCCCGCTTCCGGGAGGGTCCCGGCCGCCCGAGCCGATCATGTCGAGGAGACACGGATGCGTCAGCGATTCGGGTTAAAGTCGATGCCTTCATCGACAGGCCATTCTATGAGAAGCAGTCAGTTTTGGATGTGCTTGGTCCTTGGCTGTCTTACCTTGGGCCTGTGCTTACCCGCAGAGGCCACTACTTACCAGGCGACCACCGACTTTAGTATCGCTGGCAACCCCAATGGAACGTGGAGCTATCTCGTCAGCGGCTCGCCACTTTCCGTGGCCCAGGCCAACTGCAATGGCAACGCCGGAATCGCCTGTTGGCAGAACGGTATGGGTGTGCCCAATTTCGCTGGCATCTTGCAGAACACAACCGCCAGTCCTTACAACTTTGGCTTCTTGACCCTCAATCCCGGTGCATTCGACGTAGATCCAGAAAGCAACACGAACGTTACAATTCTCTGGACTGCACCGAGCGCCGGGACTTGGTCGTATAGTGGATTTTTTTCGGGATTGGATACAACCTCGAACGCGCACACGACATACGTGGTTTTGGATTCTTCGACCACGCTCTGGACCATCCCAATCAGCGGTCCCGGTTCAGGATCATCCTTCTCTGGCACTCTTTCTCTGAACGCGGGCGATACCCTCGGCTTTGTGGTCGCTACCGGTAGCGACCACAAAGCCNNGGCTTTGTGGTCGCTACCGGTAGCACCTATAGCAGTCTGGGAACCGGCTTTGATGCCACCATTTCGAGTGTTCCGGAGCCTGCAACCTTCGGCCTTCTCGGTCTCGGGCTGGCTGGTATCGCTGTGAGGCGTCGTCGCCTGCGGGAATAGTCGTTTGGCTGTAGCCTGAATGTAAGAAGGGGTTTCGCGGCCATTTAGCCTTGCTCGTGCCGCATCATCTTCCGATCCTCGCTCTAAGTCCCGCTCTTTTCCAGGCTTCTGATGCAAGCTCGCGTCATTACAGGCATCGGCGTCTGGAAACCTGAATCGAAGNNCATCCAGGCAGCGTTGGGTCGTGGCAGAAATGCAGCACGGGCGACCTGCGGTTCTACGTCGCTCCGTCCTCAGCGGGTCGCCTCACGACTGCGACTGTCTGCCCGGCGGGACGTGCCGCGGGTTGGCGACCATCGCTGCGGCATCATCGATCAGGCGACGCACCTCGGGGCTCAAGTCCGCATACTCAATCGCGAAGCCGTCTNNAAAGACGCGGACTTGGGACCCAAGACGAGGCTGGACTGATGTTTGCGTCAGTAATGCACCGGAGTAGGAGATATTGGCGAGGATCCCTGACCCGTCCTCGCGCCCAGACGAATAGCTGATCTCGAAGTGAGTCCGGATACGGGAGTTCCACCGCCTGTCTGCCAACCGCTTCATGGTTCCCCCTAGCGGGACGAATCCGCCCGATTCTTCGGCAATCCTCGGCCGACGCTTAATCGCCAATCGCCCTTTCGCGAGCCCTCTTTGCGCGCTTGTGGCCGTCTCCTGTGCAGGCGCGACAGCGGCTCCATTTGAATGCGGCAATCGGCTCAGTCGCATGGACATGCGTTTTCTTGGGGGTCCTGCACCTGAGCCCCTCGGGGCACAAGGACGCCCTCTTGCAGACTTGATCCGTTTGAAGCTCTCAATTTTTCCAGGCGTCTATGTAGATGAGGGAAACCATGAAGAGAGTGGTGTCCGCAGTCTCTCTGGGAGTGCTGCTGCTGCTGCTCGCAGCTTCACCCAGCTCGGCCCGGGGTCATGGCGGNNTTCCACGGCGGTGGAGGATTTCATGGGCGTGGGTTCTACGGTGGCGGATTTCACGGTCACGGCTTCGGCTTCCGCGGCCCGGGCGTTTTCGGCCCCGGGTTCTGGTGGGGCTCGGCATATCCCTGGTCGTGGTACTACCCGCCGCCGCCGTACTATTGGTACTACTGCCCGAGTGCCGGTGCCTACTACCCGGATGTCCAGACCTGCCTGGAGCCGTGGGTGACGGTCCCGGCAGAATAACTGCCTCGCGCTCCTGGACCAGCCGGACTCGGTGCTGGCTGTGCTGTCCTACCCCTTGGGGCTACCGACGCTTTTCTTGCCGGGCCGCAAAATCACTAGCGAGAATAGCCGCGCGAACCCCCGCGATCGGCGAATCCACCGTGCCCCCGCCAAGCACCGCCGTCACCTCGCCGTTCACTTCCCAGGCGTAGCATCGGGACGCGCTGGGATGGTCCAGAAGCTCGAATACGAGCACTTCGCCCTCCCAGATTGGCTCGCCCCCGAATCTCTCTTCCACGTGTACCCGCTCGATTACGCGCGCACTGGCGCCATGTGCGGCTTTAATTGCTTGCTCGAAGGTTGAGATCGGAACGTCGTTCATATCTTTTCCGCGCTGCTTCCTTTTCCACCCCTCCACACATAACCTCACGGTGGAACCAAGCTCCGTCGCAACCCGCCTCTGCCTTGCACGCCTTCGTGAGAACCCGTTGCTTCCGCCTCTCCATGGCACACTCCTACCGCACTCTCGCGGGATTCAGGGTGTCTACGGAAACGGGGCCAGATCAAACATCCCCAGCGCTGTCTCTGAGAGAGCGTGGCGGACGGGAACCCCTGCGAGCGGAGCCCAGTAGTCATCGCTGGGATCTTCCGGTTCCATCGAGTCTACGATCGCTTGTATGTAAGTATCGGTGAGCGTCTCTGCGTTCGCGTTGAAGGCTGTCTTATGCAGGCAGTTCTCGATCGCTTGAAGAAGCGTCGGCAAGCGAGTCGAGGATGCAATCTTCTGAAACTCAGCCTCCGAGAGCGAAAGACCTTGTCGCCCGTAATAGGATAGGGCGGTAATCAATTCAGAAATCAAGTCGCGGTCTCTGTAACCAGTGAGGAAGACTCCAAACATCGCTCCCCAGAGTCGAATACGGTAGACTCCCGCCTCTGTTGGTTTCCTGTCGCCGAGCAGCACTCGATACTTCCATTCCGCTCCGTCCGCCGCTTCTTTGACTACCCCGAACGCAACGAGCCTTCTGCTTTGTCCGAGGAAATCCACTTCCGGGTGCCGCTTGCGCGCCTCTTCCTGGAGTCGCTTGAGCGCGTCCTCCACCTGACGCTCGGCGTCTGTCTTCGGCCTCAGGGAGTAGGCGAGACAGCCAAGAAGGACCAATACGCCGAGCACGATCGTTGCCGGCCGATCGTGCGCCAACCCGGCAATGAGCCAGAGGACTCCAATGAGTGCAAAGAAAGGCATCGGCACTGGCTTCGGAATCGGCCCGGCGGAAAGCAGCCTTTAGGTTGCCCGGCTGGACAGTTGTCCGGGCCGGAGCTTCGCTCGGGCGCCTCTTGCGAGCGTCTGGGCGCGTGACGTGCCGCATGACGACGTGAGGTCGGACCCTCCTCCGAGCCGGCGAATGGACCCAGCTCAGAATTGCCTCGAGCACCCGAGCAATACGGGTTCTCGTACCCAACGCGGGCGGTACTGGGAATGTCTTACAAGGCGGTGCTTTCGCTCTGAATGTTCGCGATCGCTCCGCAGGAGGAAGCCACCGTCGACATGCTTCGGGTCGTCGGCAAGCCCCCCAAACGTTGAGAGCGGCCATCGACCGAGATGAATACGATCCTACGAACAGAGCATGCGAAGCGCCCACGCTGCGACGTGGCGCCGCCTAAGCCACCATTGCGACCCGCCCCAGAGACCCCTTGGGGGCTCCTGGTGACTCCCCCACGGGGTAGGGGCCCTGAACGGCCGCATGCGGCCCCGACCTCCGGCCGGTGAACGAACGTCGCCTCGCTTCCGTCGAACTGGGGAGGTTCCTCGGCCGCATCTTGAGCGACTGGAAACCTGCATTCCTCTAAGGAGGTCCCCCACCATGCGTGGCAAAAGCCTGAGTCACGAAGCTGCATTGCGCTGGGCATATCTCGCAGGCTTCGTGTGGTTCGGTCTCACCGCTGTCCTAGCGTTCAGGATCCTATAGCGGCGCCGCTTTCCCGAGGGCAAAGACCACCTCCTCCGCTCCCCCCTTTGGCCGCCAGCGTCCGGTTGGCGCGCCGGAATAGGAGTTTCCGGGGCGCGCCCGTGCGGTCCGAAAGCGGTCTCAGCCCCCGCCTTTTGAGGGTGCGGCGCTGCCTGCTCGGTAGCCCCGAAGTTCTCGCCGCCCGCGATGATCTGGGCGGGGGCGCAAGCAGTGGTCAGGCGCGGGCGCGTTCATCGATTTTGAGAACCTCGGGGGACGCTGGCCCACACGCGAGAGTGACGGTTGACGACCCGCGCGATGCAGGAGACGCACGAAGGCGCTAGACATCACGCCCCTCGGTCCTACTCCATCCTGCACCAAGCTTGCACCAAGCATCTTGGCAGCCGGCACCCATGCAAAATCAACGAGTTAGGTCAGCTCTGCTCCGGGTTCGAATCCCGTTGGGGACGCCACCACAACCGCGAAATTCCTCACTATCGATCGTCGAATACACTTGGAACGGACTTGGAACAATCGAAGAAACGAAGTTCACGCGCGCTTGCGCCATTTGCCGAGTACCCGTTTCGAGAACCAAGCCAAGAAACTCAAATTGTAAGTGAGAACGGTCCACCATTTTCCAGGCGGATCAGGGATCGCGTGCCTCACTCCCGCCTCGATTGCGGATCGATCGTGCCCCTGACGCAAGTTCTCGCGGCCTAGGGTCGCCGCACGGCGTCCCCGCTTTAGCCTGCCCGGGGCTCTGCCGAAAAGCCCTGAATCGACCTAAGAGGGGGGAAACTCCATGTCGGGACCCGCGATCAAAGGAGCTGTCTTGCGCGGGATCGTGGAACAGGTGATCCAGCTGCGGGACGAAGGGAAGATCGATGCGACCCAGCTCGAGTTCCGTCTCGGCCGGGAGGGCATGGCATGCCTCGAAGGGAAAATCCAGCCTGCGACCTGGTATCCGATCGAGGCCTACGGGCGCATGCGTGAGCTCTTGCAAGAAGTGGAGGGTCGGGGCCAGGACCAGTATACGATCGATGCGGGCGCGGCGTCAGCCCGGCGCTTGATTGAAGGCGGCCACTACGCACAGCTCGATTACCTAAAGCGCTGGAGAGAGTACGTGCCCACCGGCCATCTCGAGATCGATCATGAGAATCAAACTGCCCTATTTCGCCAGCAGATCCTCCTCGTGCGCACGATCCATGACAGCCTGTTCAACTTCGCCACCCAGAAGCTCGTGCCAGATACAGAGTTCCCCCGGCGCTTCCAGCTTGAGACCTGGGATGACGGCATGATGCCTCGTGTGTGTCGCCTAGCCGTCCTCGGATTCTGGAACGAGATGAGCCTGCATTGGAGCGGTCAGCATCAACCTTTGTGGTACATGGTCCAACACCCCGACCACTACGTGCTGCGGATGACCCGCGACATCGTGGAGGAGCGGGAGGGCCCGCTGGGCGAGCGGTGGATCGATCGGTTGTCTTTCATCTTCGACGCGAACTCTGGGTTCGGAGCCGCACTTCTCGACAGTACCCGAAAGATACTTCGGCTGAACGGCTGCGATCTGTGCACGATCACACACGGAATCACCGGAGAGAAGAAGGAGATGGTCTCGTGTCGAGAGAGTCTCGGGGTGCCTATCGAGTACGTTCACCGCGATGAAATGGACGGGGTAATGATCGAGGCAACCGGAAATCGACTGCCTGCCATCGTCGCACATTCCAGCTCGTCGGCTTGGCTGCTGCTCGATCGTGACGTCATCGCCCGATGTAAGGGCAGCGTTTCTGATCTTCGCGGGAGACTCACCTTCTATGCGGCCAAGCTCGGCTTGGCGCTCCCCAATGCGAGGTAGCAACTGGCATTCAGTCTTGCTACGAGATCACGAATTCGCGCTCCCCGAAGACGTGGGCACGCTCCTGGAGCTGAGCCCGCAGAGCCAGCTGCCTCTGCATCCGGTCGATCACCTGTAGGCACGCGCCGAGACTCTGTGCCTGCTTCGCCTCGCCGAGCCTCCCGCACAGGTCGCGGTCGATCGCTTCCGACTGCGCCAGTAGGTCGTGACCACGAACCACCTCGAGCTCGGCCCTGCGCTTTCCTGCTTCCGCCAGAAGCGTCCCGATATGGGCGCGGTGGCGGTCCACGGCGCTCTTTGTAGGCGGTGCCGTCCCGCAATGTCCCGAGTCGCTGTCCCGCTAGCCAGGGCCTTGTCGATCTCGGTCCGGCTCTCGTGAGAGCAAACGGTGCACTGGCGAGCCATTTACCCCCCTCCCGGCCCTCTAAGACGCGCTGGCCNNCCAGGGCGAACGAGCGCATGCAAAAGCTGTCGAGCCTTCGGCCGCGCGGTCGAAGGGTTCGGCAACCAGAGTGAGGTTTTTGCAGATTTGCGTTTTGGGTGAAATAACAGCGTCCCCAGACTTCGTCGAGAGCACGCTGCCCGAAAACGCGAGGAAATCAGCCCTCCAATGAAGAACGGCTTGACCTGCGCCTGTCCGCGATACTTGGACTCCAAGTCGCACCGTCTTGGGTGTCACGGGACCCGCGGTGTGATTGCTCAACATGTCGTTCGTCAAAGGGAAGAACCTTAGACGGGGAATGAGATTCGGCCTGGCGGTGGCGTGGCTTGCGCCGAACGCGATTGCGAGCACCAGAATGATTCTCAGGAGTCGAATGCTACGGTGACCCAGGAAGCCTCCTGCAATCTGCAGACTTTGTATCGGCTGTTTGCCAGTCTATCTGTACGCACCTCGTGAGTTTCTGAGAATGTTTGGGAAGACACGTGATGACGCGCCCTCAGGCTTCCGCAGTCCACCCCGCACTTCCCGTACATGCCGACGCGCGCATCCGCGCCAGCGCTGGTCGGATTGGAGTGCCGAGCCCCCGAGCCTACGCCGTGGACGATCGACCTAACTCCAGGTAAGACCGGCACCTGATTCCGCCCCCGGCCTGTGACTTCTGTCCTACACTGGCTGCGGGTCGGAGGAGGGAAGGAGCATGCGCGAGCGTGACGTCGTTGTTGTGGGCGCGGGAGTGGGCGGCAGCGCGCTCGCGTCGGCGCTCGCCGCGGCGGGCCTAGACGTCTTGGCACTCGAGCGCACCGAGGTCTTCGAGGACCGCGTGCGCGGCGAGTGGATGGCGCCGTGGGGTGTGGCCGAGGTCCAAGCGCTCGGGCTCGACGGCGNNCCTGCGCGCTGCGGGCGCGCACTTCCTCAGGCGCCACGTCGGCTATGACGAGCTGCTCGAGCCCGCCGCCGCGGAGGCGATGACGCTGCCACTCGACGTCGTGCTACCGGGCGTACCGGGCCCGCTCTGCCTCGAGCACGTGCGCATCCAGGACGCGCTCGTCACGCACGCCCGCAGCTGCGGCGCCGAGGTCCTCCGCGGCGTGGCGCAGGTCGAGGCCTCGCCCGGTCCGCGCCCGGCCGTGCGTTGGACGACCGCCGACGGCGCCGTACACGAGGCGGCGTGCCGGCTCCTGGTCGGCGCCGACGGGCGCGGGTCCGCCGTGCGCCGCCGGCTCGGCATCGAGCTCGAGGAGGCGCCGTTCGACACGCTGGTTGGCGGCCTGCTCGTGCGCGACGCCGACGCCTGGCCCGATGACGCCCAGGCCATCGGGAAGATCGGCGACATCCACTATCTGGTGTTCCCGCAGGGCCGGGGCCAGGTTCGACTCTACGCCGTGTACGATGCGCGAGCGCGCGGGCGCTTCTCCGGCCCCGACGGGGCGCGCCGCTTCCTTGCCGCATTCGCCTGCGACCGCTTGCCCGCGAGCGGGGTCCTGGCCGGCGCGTCGCCGGCCGG
>DOUU01000332.1:1338-1957 GCA_003520425.1 Deltaproteobacteria bacterium | reverse complement strand
TCGATCACGCTGCGGGACGTCCGCATGGTGCGCGACGCGCTGCTCGGCGCGCGCGCGTGGTCGCCGGCGATCTTCGAGGGCTACGCCGAAGAGCGGCGCGAGCGGTTGCGACGGCTGCGCTTCGCGGCGCGCTTCACCCAGCGGCTCCAGGCCGGGTTCGAGGGCGCGGCGCTCGCGCGGCGTCTGCACGCGTTCGGGGTGCTCGAGCGCGAGCCCGCCCTTGGTCTGCCGGTGCTCCAAGCCGTCTTGGCCGGGCCAGAGACCGTCGCGCCGGAGTGGTTCACGNNCCTACGTCGAGCGTGTGTTCGGCGCGGGCGCCGACGCGGCCTAGAGAGGGCGCCTCACGGGCACGGCGGCCTCTCGCCGGCCGCTCCGGCTCCTGGTGCTGCAACTTCTGACCGTGGGAAACTGCACACTGGAACGCGCTGGCCGCGCTTTCGATCATGCCGCGCCGCTGTCTCGATTCCCATGCGAGCGAGTACATGCATGGGCGCCTTTGCAGGACCCTCGAGCGCTCGGCCGATGCATACGCCAGTCCTTTGACACTTCGCCTGCGAGACGGCCCCTCTCAGCTAGCGGGGAGGAGACGCTCCACCTAGGTCGGGTCCGGCTACCGGCC
>DOUU01000332.1:1149-1314 GCA_003520425.1 Deltaproteobacteria bacterium | reverse complement strand
TGCACGTAAGATTCGCCGTGCATTCTCACGAGTCCGCGCTCCTCGTATGGGACGATGACGAATGCCAATAGCGTCCACAGGAAAAGCAGTCCAATGAAGAGTGCGACGCTCCCATAGAAGATCGTCCAACCAATCCAGATGGCGAGATGCGAGAGATAGATTGGG
>DOUU01000332.1:0-1116 GCA_003520425.1 Deltaproteobacteria bacterium | reverse complement strand
CGGTGTAGCACGATGACCCAGACGATGACCGCGATCCCACAACTGACGGGAAGGAGCCCGGCCAAGTTCCAAAGGATGGGGTGCCCGGTGTACCAGCCGTGTCGACACGAGAGTCTGGAAAGGCCGAACGGGAGTGCTCCGTGGAAGAGCAGCAACCCCGTTGCCTGAGTGAACGGCACCCAGAGTGGCCAGTCGTGGCGAAATCCGGANNGTTTCTTCTTTCGCTGCCACCGCGTACCCAGAACCTTGCTCCAATGGCGTCGAGCGCGCAGCTAGCTCGGGCGCTTGAGCGGCGGCGCAGCGCGAGGCGGGGCCGTTGGTCCTGAACTCAGGTCCTGGCCTTACGGCGAGCCGCAACCGATTCAGTGGCTGTCGGAGATGCTCCGGCAACAAATCTCGCCATCGAGTCGGATACCCAATTCACCGTCGAAACTCCCCCGGCTGGGCCTTCGTCGGCGCCAATCTTCTTCGAAGTCCCGGCAGGCATGGCTTGCCCCGGGACATTCTACTACGATCCCGCGATCACGAGCGTCGCTCCTGGCAGCAGTCCCACCTACGGCGGCACAACGATCACGGTGACCGGTCAGGCTTTGTCGCCCAATTTGCTGTTTTCGATTGGTAGCGGGTTCGCCACCCACGTCTCTTGCCATGGCTCCACGCAGTGCACCATGGCGACTCCTCCTGCTCCAGAGCCGGGCTGGGCAAATGTTGTGGCGGTGCCCCAAGTGGGGGTTGGAGTCCAGTAACAAGCAAGACCCGCTTCGAGTACGAGAAGCCTCTGCCGAACCCTGCGAAGCCGTGTACAAACTGCAAAGCGATCATCCCCCAGGTGAGTTCGTGCCGCGGCAGGCGATCTTCTGCCTGCCGCAGCCGACATGAGGTCGCTATCGTAGGTCAGACTGACGCTCAATAGTGTTCGGAACCGAGGGGTCGGTCCTCGAATGCGCTTCCCCCCTGGTCGCGCCGGACCGACGCCCCCGCGCCTCTCGGAGAACCATAGGCGCCTTCGGCGCGGAGCCAGACGCCCGTCGCGCAAGAGCCGCTCAGGCCGAGGCTCCGCACGGTCGGGGCGTCGAGTGGCAGCTGCTTGGGGGAGCGAAGTCGGAGACCGCGGAG
>DOUU01000225.1:3937-7234 GCA_003520425.1 Deltaproteobacteria bacterium | reverse complement strand
ATCATGAGACCGGTTTCTCTCTAGGGCAGTCCCCGGGAGTCGGGTGCCTTGACCCCGGCTCTCCCGCCCGCCTACCCTTCGCAAAGTCGCGTTGCTCAGCGGAGGAACCCGGGATGGCCGAGTCGCAGGTGCGAGCGCGGGTCCGCCGGCTCGTGGTGCGGGTCCACGTCGGAACCGATCTGCTCGCGGCCTCCGATGATCCGCTCTTTCTCGAGCTCCACGGGCCAGTCGGCCGCGAGTTCCGGCTGGCGCTGGCGCGCGGGCGGGCTCTTCGCCGAGGCGGAGACGATCGGTTCGTGCTCGCCGGCGCGGACGACCCCGACACCAATGTGGCCCATCCGGATCTCAACGACCCGACCTATCCACCGCTTGACGCCAACGCCATCACGGGCGTCGCGCTGCGCAAGGGGCTCGATCCGATTCCGAATGTGCGCGGACACGGTGAGCTCGACGACCGCTTGCAAATCAGCGAGGCCGAGGTCGAGATCCACGTGGACGGAGAACCCAAACCCCGTTGCTACATTAGGATCGGACCGATCTGGCTCGGCCTCGTGTGCGGGATGCGCGTCGCCCTTCCCCCGGCGGAAAAGGCCTGATGGCGCTGGCCATGCGCGCGAGCCTTGCGCTTGCGCTCCTGGGAAATGGCAGCCTTGACGAAGGACGAGAAATCGGGGGGGCAGCCCAAGGTTAGCGTAGGTGGCACCGCGCGGGCGCACAGTGGGTGGCCCGGCGAGTCGCCGCAAACGGCCAAGCTGGGGCCTAGGTGCGAGGTCCGGCGCGCGTGTCGCCTGCAATCGGCTCGTGGGTCCCCTCGCGCGTTCGCGAATATGAGCTCCCGTCGCTGCCCGGGCCACCCACGCGCCCTTCCCTTTAAAATGTGTCCGCCGTCACGAACGATTGCTGCGCCGACGGTTTCTGGCCCACGAGGAGGGATATTGCATGGGCCGATCCAAAGATGAGGACGACACCTGGCGCAAGTGCGATGTAGTGGAGCCTCTTGTCCGTCGCGTGGCCCCGGGAGTGTACTTCGCGCCCGACGGCTTCCTGACGGCCGACTCCCTGGACAGCGCAATCGCCTACCTGCGCCAGCTGGCGGAACGGAGCGCGGAGAGCGGCTAGCCACGGAGCGCGATCACGGCCGCATGATCCACGTCATATCCCCGGCGTCAATCCGCTCCGTAGTCTTCTACTGGGGCAGCCCCTTTCGTGGTTGGCGCCCTGTACCGGCTCTCGGAACCGAGCACTCCAGCGAAACGGAGATGAACCGAGAGCCGGTACCACCTATCCCTCGGTTTCCCGTAGTCCCCAACCACGAGACGCGAGGCGTGGCCGCAGCAGACGGCGGTCGTAAACTGCGAGCGCGTCTCGACCCACGCAGACCACCTCCTTGCGTCCGATCTCGGGGAGGAACTCCGCTAGAGGTGCCGCCCGCGTTGCGAGCCGTTCGAGCGCGTGGCCCGACATGGGTCTTTCCGCCTCGCGGATTCCTGCGAGAGCATGCACGAAGGCTGAGCGCCGGGTGCTTCCGATTCGCGCCGGCTTTAGGCTTTACACCCGACCCGTGCGGGGTGTTAATTTCGAGGTGGGGGGTCCGCGCGCCTCGAAATCAGGGGTTGAGCGGCTCGCTTCCGGGGGGCTCGGGCGGCGAGACGTTCGCTCCCGTCGGACGCGCGGCCCTTTCCTTCTCTCCTTCTCTCGCGGGTGGCACACCCCACCCCGGCCAAAAAAATCGGGGCTATGGAGTTCCTCGATCGCGTCGGGACAAGAGTCGCGAAACGCCCCGGAGCCAAACCGATCGCGGTTTGCTCGCAGGCACGGAGCCGGGCGGCTTGCTTCACGGTGGCGCTGCCGGTGGCGCCGGGCGAACCTAAGCCCGGGCGATAGACGGGCGACAAGAAATTGAGGCCTCAACACCGCGTAAGTGCGCGAATTTATTCAGTCTCGCTTCGCTGCGCCGCGAGCCTTGCGCTCGCGCTGCTGGTCAGCCTCGGTTGCTCCGACGAGGCGAGACCCAAGGCTGGGGCCTACTGCAAGATTTCCGAAGAAGGCCAAGCCTCCGCCTGCCTTGCGCCCGCGCAGCATGCCTATCCGGCGTTCTTTAGAGGCCTTGCGCAGGACAAGCTAAGTGACGAGCAAGCCCGAGAGGTCGAAACGGACATCGCTCAAGGCGCGCAGTCAGAACGATCCTACGAGGCACTCTCCACGCTCGCCTACGGCTACTATCGCCTTGCGCGCGCAGCCTCTTCGCAGGGCACTGCGGACCCCGAGACACTGGCTCGTCTCGAGCACTGGAATGAACTTCTCTCGAAGGCATACGCGAGCAGCGAGAAGGACCCGCGCTACCGCGAGGCCCTGAGACAGGCGGCCGTAGACGTGGGAAGCCGCACACCTCCCTTGGGGCTGCGCTGCACCGATGCGGACGGGAAGCCCGCTCGCTGCGATTCGACCGAGGCGGTGGTTCGGGCCATGGATGAGGCGCGGGATCAGACGGGCGTGCGGGGTGAGATCGGTCGCCTTTTCGACCGCGTCTTCGGGACGCGGCCGTGAGCGGACCTGCGCCGAACCGCTCCCTCCTTCGGCGCATGATCCGCGCCAGCCTCCTCGAATCGGACCTCTTCGAGGAGGTGGAGGCCGAGCCTCGATCGATCGGGCAGGCGTTCCTCGTGGTGCTCTTCGCCACCGCCGCGGGCGGGCTTGGCAGCGCCCTCGGGGGGCACGGCCTGCGTCATGTCGCGATCGATGTGATGGAGCCCTTCGTCTTGTGGCTTGCGGGATCGATGTTCTCATACATGGTGGGCGCGACGTTCTTGCGCGGACCCGAGACCGTCACCGACTACGCCGAGGTGCTGCGCACGACCGGTTTCGCGTTCTCGCCGGGCATCTTCCGTGTGCTCGCCGCGGTACCGCCGCCACCCTTGGGATTCGCACTCACGGTCNNCTCACGGTCGTAAGCGACCTGTGGATGCTGGTGGCCGGGATCATCGCCGTACGCCAAGCGCTCGACTTCACGACGCTGCGCGCGATTGCAACCTTCGGCGTGTCCTACCTACTCTTGTGGCTCACGCTGAGCGGGCTTCTGGTCTCGCTCCCGCTCTAGCGTGCGCTCAGATCATCGCGCGGATCGAGACCAACTCCGCCCGGATGCGTCGGTAGCGGTCACGGTCGCAGACTTCGAGGCCGAGATCGAGTTGCGGCGTCTCGAGTGCACGGCCGACGCCCAGCTCTCGCAGCCGCCGACGCGCTCCGGCGATCGTAAATCGCTCCTCGTAGAGGAGGCGCTTAATCAGAAGGATCATC
>DOUU01000225.1:839-3920 GCA_003520425.1 Deltaproteobacteria bacterium | reverse complement strand
CCGGCTCACCTCACCGATCCGGTAGTAGAGCTTGCCGTCCTCCGGTGCCGGCAGGCCCGTCGCGGCCGGAACGGACCCTTTGCGCACCCGTCGCGCGCGCTTTGACCCAGCGTCTTGGCGCGCTCTTGTTTTGCCGCGTTCCGAGCTCCTACTCGTCGTCGGCGTCATCGTCCTCATCCTCCGCGTCCGGGTCGGCTCCCGCGGCATGGCCCTCGTTGAGGACGTTCTTTAACACGAGACTTGGCTTGAAGGTGAGAACTCTTCGCGCAGCCAGCCGAATTTCCTCGCCGGTCTGCGGGTTCCGACCTTTGCGCGCGTTCTTCTCGCGAACCACGAAGTTCCCAAAGCCGGAGATTTTCACCTTCTCGCCGGCAGCCAGCGTGTCCTTGATGATCGCAAAGACCTTTTCCACAAGCTCCGCCGACTCCTTCTTCGAGAAGCCAACCTTCTCGTAGATGTGCTCGACGATGTCCGCCTTCGTCATCTGTGCCCTCCCCCCTGCGAATCCCACCCTCGCGCTNNCCGCGCTAGCGCCTCTCCCCGCCAAACCGGTGCGCCAGCATCTGCACCACACGATCTGTCATCCGCACGATCTCGTCGTCGGTAAACGCCCGCTCCGGCCGCTGGAAGATCAGCCGGAAGGCGAGGCTCACCTTCCCTTCCGGAATCCCGCCGCCTTCGTAGCGGTCGAAGATGTCGGCCGACACAAGCTGCGGTCCCGCGGTCTTGCGGATGGCCTCGAGGAGGTCCCCCGCCAGCCGATCGCGGTCCAGCAGGACAGCGATGTCCCGGCGCACCGGCGGCTGGTTCGAGACCTCCTGGTAGCGCGGGCGCTCGGGTGCGAGCTCCGAAAGGGCCCGCAGATCGAGTTCGACCGCCGCGCAGGCCGGTTCAATCTCAAACGCAGCGGCGACCTCCGGGTGGAGCTCGCCGACGCAGCCCACCACCGTCTCCCCCACGCCGATGTCGCTTGCCGCCCCCGGATGCAGATACGGCTCGCCACTTCCCGCGCGNNCACGGTGCGTAGCCGAGCGCGCGGAGCAGGTGTTCGACGAGCCCCTTGGCCTGGAAGAAAAGCGGGATCGGCTCGCGCGGCTCCCACAAGCTCGTGCGCTCCCCATGGGTCAAAACCGCCGCAAGCCGAAGCGGCTCGTCGGGAAGTGCCGCATCGGGGCCTTCCCGCGCAGCGTCCGAATGGAAAACGCGGGAGACCTCGAACACGCGCACGCGCTCGACGCGACGCGCGAGATTTTGCCGCGTTGCACGAAGGAGCGAGGGCAAAAGTGTGCTGCGCAGGCGCGAGTCCTCTTCGGAGACGGGATTCAGCACCCGCACCGTGCGCCGGCGTGGATCATCGAGGGAGAGATCAAGCCGGTCGAGGTCGCCCGGGTTCATGAAAGCAAGTGTCATGGCCTCGATGAGCCCGGCCGCAGCCAGGGCGTCGGCGACGCGGTCCCGCAGCCATCGTATGCGGGAACGCTGCACAGGCCGCACCGCGGCTTCTGGGAGTGTCGTCGAAATCCGCTCGTAGCCGTGGATCCGGGCCACCTCCTCGACGAGGTCCTCGGGGAGCAAGAGGTCGGGGCGATAGCTCGGGGGCACGCAGCCGAGCCGCCCGTCCGCACGCACGGCCACTGCGATTTCGAGCCGCTCGAGAAGCTCGCGAACCTCCTGTGGGGAGAGATGGGTTCCGAGCAGGCGCCCGACCCGCACAGGATCGAGGACGATCTCCGCCGGACCCTCGAAGGCATCCGGGCTGCGCACTTCCACAGCCCCAACCGACACCGTCCCGCCGGCGATCTCCGCCAGCAGCCGCGCCGCACGATCCGCGGCGCGCCGCACGCCCTTCGGATCGACGCCCCGTTCAAAGCGATAGGAGGCTTCCGAGCGAAGCCCGATGCGGCGCGCGCTGCGCCGGATGCGAGATGGCGAGAACTGGGCACTCTCGATCAGAACATCCGTGGTGGTCGCGGAGACTTCGGTCTCGGAGCCGCCCATGATTCCGGCGAGGGCGATGGCACGCTCCGCATCGGCGATCACGAGATCCTCGGGGGAAAGCTCGCGCGGCTCCCCGTCGAGTGTCACGAGTCGCTCTCCCGAACGGGCCTTGCGCACCTTTACGACCCCTCCCCGAAGCGTCGAGAGATCGAAGGCATGGAGGGGCTGCCCGAGTTCGTGCAAGACGAGGTTCGTCACGTCCACCACGTTGCTGATCGAGCGCACTCCGATCGAATCGAGCCTGCGCCGCAGCCACTCGGGCGACGCCCCGACCCGCACCCCGCGAACGACGCGTGCCACGTACTGGGGACAGCCAGGCGCGTCCTCCACCTCGACCCGCACGTCCTCCGCGGCCGGCCGGCCCGCCTCTTGAAGGGCAAAAGGGGGCAAGCGCAGCTCTCCACCAAAGAGAGCGCGCACCTCGCGCGCGACGCCCAGGATGGAGGCGCAGTCGCCACGGTTCGGCGTAAGCTCGATCTCGAACACGGTCTCGCCCACGGGGATCACGCTCGAGAGGGCCGCACCGGTCGGAGCATCCGGCCGGAGCACCAAGATGCCCTCGTGCTCCCCAGGAAGAGCGAGCTCTCGTGCCGAGCAGATCATGCCATTCGAGACCACACCACGGATCCTCGATCGCTTCAGCACGGTACCGTCGGGAAGGCGGGTACCGGGAAGAGCGACGGCCACCTTCTGGCCCGCCGCAACGTTGGGCGCCCCGCACACGATCTCCACGGACGCGCCGTCCTCGACCTCGGGCCCGAGCTCGACCTTGCACACCGAAAGACGGTCTGCCCCGGGGTGAGGGGAGCGCTCGCGGACCAGGCCAACGCGCACGCCGGCGAGATCCGGCCCCACCCGCTCGACTGAATCGACGGCCAGCCCCGCCAGTGTGAGCCGCTCGGCCAGGGCNNGGCGGCCTGCGGCGGCAGAGCGGAGTTCCACTCGGCGAGCCAGCCCAAGGGCACTCGCATCAGGACTTTCCCCGCAGACCGCGACTCACAGCTGCTCCAGGACGCGCATGTCCCCATCGAACAGCAAGCGGATGTGGGGGATGCCATGGCGCAGCATGGCCGTCCGGTCGAG
>DOUU01000225.1:0-768 GCA_003520425.1 Deltaproteobacteria bacterium | reverse complement strand
CGGCTCGGTGAAGGGAAAGAAGCTCGAGCGGAAACGCAGCTCGACCTCGGTTCCCATCAGGAAACTTAGAAATGCGTAGAGCAGGCCTTTGAGATCACCGAACGTGACGCGGTCGTCGACCCAGAAGCCCTCCACCTGGTGGAACATCGGGCTGTGCCTCGGAGAGAGGTCGTGCCGGTAGACCCGTCCGGGAGCGATGAAGCGGAAGGGCGGCGTTTTCCCCGTCATGGCGCGGATCTGGACCGGGGAGGTGTGCGTGCGCAGGACACGGCCACCCCCCACATAGAAGGTGTCGTGCTCGTCGCGCGCGGGGTGATCCGGCGGCATGTTGAGGTCGTCAAAGTTGTACTTCTCGAACTCGACTTCCGGCCCCTCCTCCACCGGGAAGCCTAAGCTTGAGAAGAACTCCACCACGTCGCGTTCTACGCGGGTGATGGGATGCAGCCGGCCGGTGGGAGCGTGCGCTCCGGGGAGCGTGACGTCGAGGCGGCGACCTTCGAGCGCCCTTTCCCGTTCGCGGCGTTCGAGCACCTCGCGACGTTCGTCGAGCAGCCTCTCGAGGAGCTGATGAGTACCATTGTGCGTGTGCGGCGCGATGACCTGACGGCTCNNGCGGCAGCGCCCGCCGGCCCCCGCTCTTCGGCCGGCAGCTGGCCGATCCCGCGAAGCACGGCCGAGAGCGAGCCTTTCTTGCCGAGCAGCCGTGCGCGGACCTCTTGCAGGGCGTGCAGGTCGTCGGTCCCCGCAACCGCCTTGCGGGCCTCGTCC
>DOUU01000429.1:46475-49725 GCA_003520425.1 Deltaproteobacteria bacterium | reverse complement strand
CGTCCTGCGGTCGAAGCCGGGGAAAAACTGGGTTTCCTTCCCGGCTCCATGGCAGAAAAGGTGAATCCCTACCTGCGACCCCTCTACGATGCGCTCCATGACATGATGGACTTCGAGAAGGCCGCGCGACTTATGGAGCGAGGCGCGATCGAGGTGGCTCCCTTAGCCTTCATGCGCGGCCGCACCCTCNNAAGGCGGTGGTGACCGGAGACGTGACCCAGATCGACCTTCCGAGCGACAAGAAGAGTGGACTCGTCGAGGCGACGAAGATCCTCGAAGGCGTGGAAGGCATCGCCTTCATGCATTTCACCGAGGCGGATGTCGTCCGACACCCGCTTGTGCAGTCAATCATCCGAGCCTATGACCGTGCTCGCCGCGACGATGCAGAGACGGCTCCGGGCGAATNNCCTGCGGCGGCGCGCGCGCTCAATTCTCAGCGTCCTCTGCTGCGAGGGCGCTGAGCTGTCGGTCTCCCTAGTCGAGGATGCCTCCATGGAGGCCCTGAACGCCGCGCACCGCGGCAAGCCGCGTCCGACGGACGTGCTCTCCTTCTCGCTCGTCGAGGGCGCCCATGCCCAGTTCCGGCAGGGGCTGCTGGGCGATGTGGTGATCGGAATTGAAACCGCGGCGCGGCAGGCCCGTGCGATGCGCCGGGACTTGGACGACGAGGTCGCTCGGCTTTTGATCCACGGCGTCCTTCACCTGCTCGGACACGACCACGTGCGTTCCGCGCAAGCAAAAAGAATGCGAGCCGAGGAGCGTCGTGTGGCCCGGGCTTTGGCTCCATGACCCGAGGCCGCGCGGGGTGGCTTGCCGGCTATCTGGTCTCGAGCTTCCTCGCGTTTCCCCATCCACTGGGCGGCCGCGTGATCGATCTCGGATTCGTGCTGGCCTGGGTTGCCCCGGCTTGCTTGGTTGCCGGTCTTCGGGGTCTTGGCCCCGCGTCCGCTGCGCGCTGGGGTTTTCTCGCCAGCCTCATCGCACACGCGGCGATTCTGCACTGGATCTATGTCGTCACGGTGGTGTACGGCGAGGCCCCCGTGCTCGTCGGCGTCCTCGCGCCCATCGCCCTGGCAGCCTACATCGCGCTGTTTGGAGCCGCCTTTGGCGCTGGGATGGGCCTTCTCGAGTTGCGCGGGCGGGCGGGGCCCTTCGCCTTGGCGGCACTCTGGACCGCCCTCGACTATCTGCGACACCACCTGCTCTCCGGCTTTCCGTGGGCCGTGCTGGGCTACGCCCAGCATCAGGACCCCGCCTTGATGGCGCTCGCGCCGATTGCGGGAGTCTTTGGGCTCTCGTTCGTCACCGTCCTCGGCTCCCTCGGCGTGGGTGCATCCGTCGCCGCGATGCGAAAGGGACGACGGCCGTCGCTTGAATCGCTGGCCGCGTGTGCCGCAGCACTTGCGGCGCTCGCTTCGGGCGCCGTGATCAGCGCGCAGCCCACGCCCCCTTCGGACGAGAAGATCCGGGTGGCGGTGCTCCAGGGGAACATCGATCAGGGCGTGAAATGGAGTCACGCCTGGCAGGAGGTGACCCTGCAGATCTACGAGGCGCTGACCCGCAGGGCCCGTGCCGAAGGCGCCGAGGTGGTGGTCTGGCCGGAGACCGCCGTGCCTGGCTCCCTCGAGACGGATCCGGACTTCCGAGCGCGAATCGAAGGGCTCGCCCGGGAGCAGGCGCTCGCACTCGTTATCGGCGCCGTGGGGGTGGAGCCAGTCGGCCGGGACTATCGCTACTACGACAGCGCCTACGTGTTCAACTCCGCCGGACAAGAGATCGAACGCTATGACAAGGCCCATCTCGTACCGTTTGGAGAGTATGTTCCGTTGCGAGGCCTCTTGGGTCTGCTGATCGGCGCGGTCGCTCGCGGGATTGCACCGGACAACGTGACCGCAGGCTCAGGGCCCCGCGCCGTGGGGCTCCCGCCGCCCACCCCAAACGGCGAGAGCAGCGCCCTGGATGCTCCTGCGCCGGTGCCCGTCGGGATCCCGATTTGCTATGAGTTGCTGTTCCCGGATCTGGTGCGTCGGTTTGTGGCGAGCGGGGGGTCGATGCTCCTCGCCATCACGAACGACGCCTGGTACGGGCGAACGGGGGCGCCCTACCAGTTCCTCGCGATCACGGCGCTCCGATCGGCGGAGACGCGCGTATGGACCGCTCGGGCCGCAAATACCGGTGTCTCGGCGTTCATCGATGATCGCGGGCGCGTGCGGAGCCAGACGAGGATCTTCGAGCGAGGCCTTCTCGTGGACGACATCCCCCTGCGACCCGGGGCAGCCGCGGACTCGTTCTACGTCAGACACGGGGATGTGTTCGCATGGGCATGCTGCGGAGCCGCTGGCGCCGCGCTGGTGCTCCGACGGAGAAGCGAAGGGGAAGCAAAGGCATGAATGAGCTATCCAGCCAGCCCACGGGTTCGCTCGATCCCGGAGAGCTCGGCGAGCGCCTGCGCCGATTGCGAGTGCGCCTCTCCGAGCTCCGGGGGCGGCTTTGACCTTGCCGCTCTAGGCGCCCGGCAACAGGAACTTGAGCGCGAATCGGCCCGGCCGGACCTCTGGGACGATCGGGGCCGCGCCGAGAAAGTGCTGCGAGAAAAGCGCAGCGTGGAGCGCGAGCTCGAATTCTTCAGCCGACAGGAGCGCACCCTGGAAGACGCGGAGGTGCTGCTCGAGCTTGCCCGGGAAGCCGACGACGCATCGACCCGCGCCGAGGCGGCAGGCAAGCTCCACGACGCGGAGCGCGCGCTGGACGAGGCGGAGCTGCGAAGGCTCCTTGGCGGCGAGCACGATCCCAGCAATGCGATTGTCCAGATCAACGCGGGCGCCGGGGGCACCGACGCCTGCGACTGGGCGGAAATGCTGCTGCGGATGTACTTGCGCTGGGCCGAGCGCCACGGCTTTCAGACCGTTGTGACAGACTACCAGCCGGGTGAAGAAGCAGNNCGGATGTACTTGCGCTGGGCCGAGAACCACGGCTTCAAGACCGAGATCTTGGATGTGCAAGCGGGGGAGGAGGCCGGTCTGCGCGGCGCGACAGTGACGGTCTCCGGCGACTACGCCTTCGGCTACCTCAAGACCGAAGAAGGGGTCCATCGGCTCGTGCGCATCTCACCCTTCGATTCGCAGCACCGCCGCCACACCGCGTTCGCCAGCGTCTCGGTGGTTCCGGAGATCGACGACGCGGTCGAGGTCGAGATCGATGAGAATGACCTGCGCATCGATACCTATCGCGCCGGCGGCGCCGGCGGCCA
>DOUU01000429.1:9756-46469 GCA_003520425.1 Deltaproteobacteria bacterium | reverse complement strand
GGTGCAGTGCCAGAACGAGCGCTCTCAGCACAAGAACCGGTCCGCTGCGATGAAGGTGCTGCGTGCCCGACTCTATGAAAGGGCGCGCGAAGAGCAGGAGGCCAAGCTTGCGGCCCTTCGGGGCGAGCGGCGGGACGTGAACTTCGGCAGTCAGATCCGGTCCTACACGCTCCACCCGAGCCAGCGGGTGAAGGACCATCGGACCGGCGTCGAAGCGGGCAACGCCCAAGGCGTGCTCGAAGGGGATTTGGACGCCTTCATCCGTGCCACGTTGCTCGAGCGCGCGGAGCGTTCTGGCGGCGTGCGCCCGGAGCGGACGTGAGCGAAGCCGAGCGCGAGAGCCGACGCGCGCGTCTTGAGGCGCTGCGCGCCCAGGGGATCGAACCCTATCCGGCACGAATGGGCCCACGGCAGTCGATCGCCGAGGTGCGGCTTGAGCTCGAGCCGCACGACGCCGAGGCCCTCGATGCGCAGGCGCGCCGGATCGCGATTGCCGGCCGCGTCACATCGATGAGGAGCTTTGGACGTCTGCGATTCTTCGACCTCGTGGAAAATGGCGCCCGGATCCAGGCCAGCGCGCGCATGGGCGAAGCCCCCGACGCGGTCTTCCAGCTGCTCGACCAGCTCGACGTCGGCGACTTCGTGCGTGTCGAGGGGCGGGCTTGGCGAACACGCACCGGCGAGCTCACGGTCGCCGCGGAAGCGCTGCAGCTGCTCGCCAAGAGCCTGCGTCCGCTGCCAGAGAAGTGGCACGGCCTCGCGGACGTGGAGGCGCGCTTCCGCCAGCGCTACCTCGACTTGCTCGTCAACCAGGAGGTGCGGCGGGTCGCCCTGGTGCGGAGCCGAACCATATCGGCCCTCCGCGCTTTTCTGGACGCCCGCGGCTTCCTCGAGGTCGAGACGCCTGTGCTTCAGCCGCTCTATGGGGGCGCCGCCGCGCGCCCCTTCACGACGCGCCACAACCTCTATGCGCAGGACCTTTATTTGCGGATCTCCGACGAGCTTTACCTGAAGCGGCTGATCGTCGGTGGGATCGACCGGGTCTATGAGATCGGTCGCAACTTTCGCAACGAGGGCGTGTCGCGCAAACACAACCCTGAGTTTACGATGATGGAGTGCTATCAAGCCTTTGCGGACTATGGGGACATGATGGACCTCGCACAGGACATGCTCCGAGAAGCCGCCGAGCGTGTGCTGGGAACGCTCTCCGTGATGTTTCAGGGCAAGGAGATCGACCTCTCCGGGACCTGGCCCAGACACACGATGCGCGACGCCATCCTCGAGGCCACGAAGGTCGATATCCTCGACTCCGCGGCGTCGACGCCTGAGCAGCTGGCAGAGGCGGTGAAACGACACAAACTCGAAATCGAGCCGCAGTCGACCTGGGGAAAGACCGTCGACGAGCTCTTCAGCAAATTCGTCGAGCCCTCGCTCGTCCAACCGACCTTCATCACCGACTATCCCATCGAGCTCTCGCCCCTCGCCAAGCGCAAGGCAGACGATCCAAGACTCGTCGAGCGCTTCGAGCTCTTCGTGGCGGGCATGGAGCTCGGCAACGCGTTCAGCGAGCTCAACGATCCCGACGACCAACGCGCCCGCTTCGAGCGGGCGAGGCGCGAGGCCAAGGCGGGGGACGAGGAGGCCCATCCCATGGACGAGGACTTTCTCCGCGCTCTCGAGCACGGGATGCCGCCGACCGGCGGTCTTGGGATTGGGGTCGATCGGGTGGCGATGGTGCTGGCCGATGCCCCCTCGCTGCGGGAGACGATCCTGTTCCCCCACCTTCGTCCCGAGCACTCCTAGTGGAGGCATTCGCCGCGGGAGCGTGGAGCCTCGCGACCGCAGCCGGGGGCACGCTCGCCCTCGGATTCATCATGGCGATCGCGCTCGGAATCAACGCCCTCACGATCCTGTTCGTGGGCTCCGCGGTGATTGTGCTCGAGCGTTTTGCACGTGCTTCGCGACGCTGGAGCAGCGTGGCACTGACGTCGGTGGGAGTTGCGATCCTCGTGGGCGGGTTTGTCGCGCACGTCCTAGAACCCCACGCGACGCTCACGGATCGGGCGTGGGCTCTGGGGAAGGCCCTCGTCGCCGTGGCCGTGGCAGCGCCGCTCACACGCCTTGCACTGCGTCGGTTGGCCCCGGCCCGCCTCGGTCTCGCCTCTCTGGTCACGCTCGGCGCCGGGTACGCGCTTCTCGTCGGCGGAACCCATCAGCTGCTGTGGGCCGCCGCACCGCCCGCGGTCGCGTTCCTTGCGGCCCTCTTGCTGGCGGTCCGCCGTCGCCTTCGAGGGGCTCAGGCACCGCTCGCGGAGGTCGAGAAGCTGCTGCGCCTTCTGGCGGCGGTGCTGGCCATCGGGATCGTGGTGGCATTGGCCCTTCCTGGCCCGCGTCCGGAGGTCGCGGCGGCGGGGGGAGGGCTTCTGGTGCTCTGCGGGGCTGCCGTCGTGCTGGGTCTTTTGCCCCTTGCGGCGGCGGGTCTTTTCGACATGCGACGCAGCGCAGAGTGGTTTATCGCCGCGCGCTACCTCGTTGCAAAGCGGCGTCAGACTTTCATCTCAGTCATCACCGCGATCTGCGTGGGCGGGGTCGCGGTGGGGGTCTGGCTCATCATCACCGTGCTCTCGGTCATGAACGGCTTCGAACGCACCTGGCGTGATGAGATCATTGGCAACAGGGCGCATTTCACCTTGCACAGCGGCCTTGGTGCCTTTGACGGATACCGCGACGTCCTTGCGACGGTGCGTCAAACTCCGGGAGTCCTCGGGGCGTCCCCTTACATCGACGCCGAGGGCATGGTGCGCGGAAGCGGTGGCGAGATCGTCGCGGTGCGCCTGCGGGGGATCGATCCCGCGCACGTGGGCGAGGTCACGGTCCTTCCCCACGACATTGTGTCGGGTCGACTCGACGATCTCGAGCCGCGAAAGCCGAACGATCCCGGCGTCGACGGTGCGCCGGGCATCCTGATCGGGAGCGAGTTGTCCGCCGCACTCGGAATCACGGTCGGCGACCAGATCTTGCTGGTGTCGCCTTTCGGAGGACCGCCCACTCCACTCGGCCCTGCGCCGAGGCTCAAGCGATTCCGCGTGGCCGGCGTCTTCAAGAGCAGTTTCTTCCAGTGGGACGAGGCCTTCACCTATACAAGCCTGGCCGCGTCCCAGGATTTTCGGCGCGTGGGCGACGTGGTGGATGGTCTCGAAGTCCGCGTCGACGACTTCTATCGCTCCCAGCGCATCGCGCGCCAAGTCCAGCAGCGGGTGGGCTTTCCTTACTACACGCGCGACTGGAAGGAATACTTCCCCAACTTCTTTCAGGCGCTCAAGACCGAGCGCGTCATGATGTTCTTCTTGCTCACCATGATCATGGTCGTGGCGGCGTTCGTGATCGTCGCAACGCTCATCATGATGATCATGGAGAAGTCGAGTGATATCGCGATCCTAAAGACGATGGGTGCCGAAGATTCGAGTATCGAGCGCATCTTCGCGATCGAAGGGACGCTGATCGGCCTTGTCGGCACCGCGCTCGGCGTCATGGCGGGCATCGTGGTCACGACCCAGCTCGACTGGATCCAAGGGCAGATCGAGGCGATTACCGGCATTGATACGCTGCCGGCCTCCGTCTACCAGCTTTCGAAGCTGCCATGGGAGATCGACGTCACCCAGATCGCGATCGTGGCCGTCATCGCGATGGTGCTCTCCCTCGGAGCCACGCTCCTCCCGTCGCGCCAGGGTGCGCGCCTCGATCCGGCCGAGGCGCTCCGCTATGAGTGAGGAGCTGCTGCGCGTGGAGGGTCTCTACAAGTCGTTCGCCACGGGCGAAGGGCGGGTCGAGGTGCTGCGCGGGGTCGACTTCTCGCTCACGGCCGGCGAGCGCCTCGCGATTGTCGGCCAGTCGGGCGTCGGGAAGTCGACCCTGCTCTACATCCTCGGCACCCTTGATCGCCCGACGACGGGGCACGTCTACTTCCGCGGCGACGACCTCTTCGCGAAAAGCCCCAAGGAGCTTGCCCGCTTTCGTTCCGAATCCCTCGGCTTCGTGTTCCAGTTCCACCACCTGCTGCCAGAGTTCGACGCCGTCGAGAATGTGATGATGCCGGGCCTCGTGCGGGGATTCGACTTCCGCGAGATGCGCCAGCGGGCTGTTGCGATGCTCGAAGAGGTGGATCTAGGTCATCGGCTGCACCACCGGATCGGAAAGCTGTCCGGGGGCGAGCGCCAGCGGGTCGCCGTGGCGCGCGCGCTCGTGATGAATCCCCCGCTCGTGCTGGCCGACGAGCCGACCGGGAACCTCGATCCCGTGACTGGGGAGCGGGTGGAGGACCTTCTGCTCCACATGAACCGCACCCGCGGTACGGCCCTCGTCATTGTGACCCACAATCCCGCGCTCGCTGCGAGGCTGGGGCGCACCGTCACACTGGTCGAGGGCAAGCTCTAGCGTGCGGCTGAGTCGTTAACCGCGCGCAAGGCCAGCAGAAACAGGAAGCGTAGGGGTTGCCTCCCGAGAGTTCCGGCGAGTAGAATGCGCGGGCCTGATGGGGGCCCCTCAAGAAGCTCGACGGCTCACCTCTCCGGTCTTGGATGCCGCACTTACAACCCCCTGGTGGGGTAGTGTGCGCGCTCGGAGGAATCGGTTGCGCTTCCACTCCCTTCCGGCGCGTGCGGTCTCCCTTGGTGCCCTGTGGTGCCTGATCCTCTTGGCCAGCGCAACCGCTGCGCTGGCCGCGACCGGGTCCGCCACCCACCCTCCTGGTCAGCCGGCTCCGCCCCGCGTGAGCGTTGCGGTGCTGCCCTTGCAGGTCCACAGCGCGAAGAGCCTTGACCAGCTCCAGCGGTCCCTTCCCGAGCAGCTCCACAGCCGTCTTGTGGCCGCGGGCCGAATCGACATGGTGGACCCGGCGGTCGTGAAGGACGCCGCCGCCCGCCTGCGCCCGGAGCCCGATGATGCCGAGCTGCGAAAGCTGGCCCGCGACCTCGGCGCAGATGAGGTCGTCTCGGGGAGCCTGACCGAGCTGGCCGGCCACTTCAGCCTCGACGTGCGCGTGACGCCCCGTGACCCGCAGGTCGCGAGCCAGTCCATGGTGTTCACGGCCGAGAGCGAGGAGGCACTGCAAGACCGTGTGAACGAGCTCGCCGACCGCATCATCGCGCTGGCCTCCGGTGCGTCGCGCGCTCTCGTCTTGGACGTGACGGTGGAGAGCCCGCTTGAGGTGGATGCGGCCGTGAAGGGCAACCTTCGAACCCGTGTCGGTCAGCCCTACGACGCGGAGGCGGCGCGCGAGGACGTCGCCACGCTGAAGGCGTTGCCGGGCATCGCGACCGCGACCGTCCAGACCGAGTACCGATCCGGCGGCGTGTCTGTGCACTTCCACTTGGTGCCCGCCGAGCGCATCCTCGGCTCGACCAAGCCCACGGGAAAGACGGACCGGGTCGCCGACGTCCGGGTGCGCGGAAACCGCCGGATCGAGGCCGACGCGATCCGCGCCCGCATCTCGACAAAAGCGGGCGATCCGTACAACGCGGCCCGCATCTCGAGCGACGTGCATTCGGTTTTCGGACTCGGCTTCTTCCGGAACGTAAAGGTGTTCTCTGAGGAGACCCCCGACGGTCGCATCGTGACGTTCGAGGTGGAGGAGAATCCGGTCGTCCGGCAAGTCGCGATCTCCGGCAACGAGGGGATCGAAGCCGATAAGATTCGCGACACCCTGACGCTCACGACCGGTTCGACCCTGGACTACCCGCTGCTCTACGAGAACACGGCGCGCATCGAGGCTCTCTACCGGGCGCAAGGCTATTACTTGGCCAAGGTCCACCACACCATCCAGCCGCTTTCTGCGGACGCCGTCGCGGTGACCTTCGAAGTGGACGAGGGGGAGAAGCTGCGGCTTCGGGAAATTCGCTTCGAGGGAAACCATTCGATCCCCACCTCGGAACTCACTTCGGGCATGCAGACCAAGCCCTGGCACTTTTGGTCCTATGTCACCACCTACCTGGACAAGTCGGGCACCTATTCCGAGCCCGTGTTCACGCAGGACCTGCGCCTGGTGGAGCAGAAGTACANNAAGTACACGGACAAGGGGTATCTGCAGGTGGAGGTGGGCGAGCCGCGGGTCGAGCCGGAAGAAGATGGCCTCGTGGTCACCGTCGAGATCAAGGAAGGCGATCAGTTCCACGTCGGGAAATTGAATGTCGGCGGCGATACGACGGCGGATATCGAGCAGGTCCGAAAGTCCCTCAAGCTGAAGGAAGGCGACGTCTTCAACCGATCGTTTCTGACCAAAGACGTCGAAGCTCTGACCCACCAGTACACCGACCGGGGATACTACTTCGCGAACGTGAACCCCGAGACCAAGCTCGACTCGGACACCAAGGTGGTGGACGTGACGTTCCAGGTGGAGCGCGGATCCCTCTACTTCATCCGCGAGATCGAGGTCACGGGCAATACGACGACGATCGATCCGGTTCTTCGGCGCGAGATGCAGCTTGTCGAGGGCCAGCTTTGGTCCGCCCGGGCCATCGACGTGAGCAAGCAGCGTCTTCAGAACCTTGGATATTTCGAAGAGGTCAACTTCGAGCCCAAGCCGACCGACACCCAGGGCCAGCTCGACCTCGGGGTCAAGGTCGTCGAAAAGCCGACGGGCTCGCTCTCTTTCGGGGCGGGCTACTCGTCGCAGGACAAGTTCATCTTCTCAGGAAGCCTGGCCCAGTCGAATCTGTTCGGACACGGCTACGGAGTCCAGGTGTCTGGGGACATCGGTGGTCTTGCCAACCGCTTCTTCCTCTCCTTCACCGACCCCTACTTCCTTGACTCGACCTGGAGTCTCGGGACCACGCTCTTCCGGACCCAGGAGGTGTACACGGACTTTACCCAGACGCGGACCGGCATCGACGTGAATTTTGGCCACGCGCTGAACGAGGAGAACACGGCGCGCGGCTTCGCGGGCTACAGCTTCTCCATGCAGCAGATCACGCAGTCCACGAGCATCCAAGCGACCGACATGGTGTTCCGCCAGAGCCTCTCGGGCACGCAGAGCACGAGCCTGGCCACACTCTCATTCCGCGGCGAGCAGCTGGACAACCGGATCGCTCCCAAGGAGGGCTACCAGTATGGCGGCTCGCTCGACTTCGCGGGTCTCGGTGGATTCACGGAGTTCGTGCGAACGGAGGCCAAGATCGGCTATTACCTGCCGGCGCCCAGCTGGTTCCCGCTCCCCTCCACCTTCGCTTTCTTCGCGCGCACGGGATACACGCTTCCGCTCAACACCATCAACCAGTACAACCTCGGCGCGAACAACCAGGACGCATGCGTTTTCAGTGACCAGAACTGCTTCCTCGGGGCCCTCGACCGGAACCTCAGGCTCCCGCTCTCGGAGCGCTACTTCCTGGGAGGCATCGGGCCCTTCCAGCTCCGGGGCTTCAAGTACCGCACCGTGGGTCCCCGCCGCTCGACGCTGTACTGCACGACCTTCGGCTGCGCGGTGGGACTTGCCCCGACCACGTCTTCCACCTTCGCTCCCCTCGGCGTCGATCCCACGACGGGGCTCTGCGTGGGGGGGCTCGCACAGCAGGGCAACGGACCCGGCACCTGCAACGACATTCGCGCGACCAAGACCAGCGAGTTCAACTACCTCCCAGGGACCGACGTCGTCGGCGGGAACAAGTTCCTTTCGCTCTCGGTGGAGTACCGCTTCCCGATCTCGGAGGCGCTCGGCCTCATGGGGATCATCTTCTTGGACGCCGGCAACGCTTTCGCCGAGAACGAGAACATGTTTAACGTCTCCAACTGGCGCTATGGTACGGGCTTCGGGGCACTCTGGCTCTCGCCGTTCGGACCCCTGCAAGGGTTCCTCGGCTTCCCGCTCGACCCGCTAAAAGGGGTCGACTCCAGCGTGGACTTCGAATTTTCGGTGGGCGGCGCCAACTTCTAGGTCTAGGGGCAACTCCGGAGGGAGGGAGAGGCAAGGTATGCGCATTCACAAAGCGGTCGTCCTGCTCGGACTTGCGGCCATCTTCGTCTGGGGGATCGCCGCGAGCGACGAGCCCATCAAGGTGGGGGTGGTCGACCTCGACCAAGCCCTCATCTCGACCGACGAAGGCAAGAAGGCAAGCGACGAAATCCAGCGCAAGCAGAAGGAGGCCGAGGCGCAGGTGCAGCCTCTCGTGGAGAAGTACAAGGCGCTGGAAGAGGAGATCAAGAGCAAGAAGTTCGTGCTCTCCGAAGAGGCGCTCTACCAGAAGCAGCTCGATCTCGTCTCGATGCGCAATGACGTCGAATCCAAGCTGAAGCAGCTGGACAACGACCTCAAGGTCGACGCCGAGCGCATCCGCGGGCCCCTTGTGAAGAAGATGATCGATATTGTGAAGGAAGTTGGGAAGGACCAGGGCTACACCATGATCTTCGCGCGCGGTGCGGGCGGCATGATCTACAACCGCGAAGCCATCGACATCACCGATATCGTGGTGCAGAAGTTCAACAAGAAGAGCTAAGCGCCCCGTGATCGACGTCCATCCCTCCGCTCTTGTGGACCCGAAAGCACGCCTCGGCGCGGGCGTGAAGGTGGGGCCCTACTCCGTGATCGGTCCCGAAGTGACTCTGGCGGACGGCGTCGAGGTCGGTGCCCACGTTGTCGTGACGGGCCAGACCACGGTGGGCGAAGCCACACGGATCTTCCCGTTCACAAGCCTCGGCGACGAACCGCAGGACAAGAGTTTCTCGGGAGAGCGGACGCGCCTTGAGATTGGCGCAGCCAACGTGATCCGGGAGCACGTCACCGTCCATGTGGGCACGCCCCGCGGAGGGGGCTGCACCCGGATCGGCGACGACAATCTGATCATGACGTCCACCCACGTCGGCCATGACTGCCAGATCGGCTCCCACGTCATCCTCGCGAGCTACACCGGCCTTGCGGGGCACGTCATCATCGAGGACTTCGTGGTTCTCGGCGCCTACGCGGGAATCCACCAGTTTTGCCGCGTCGGCGAATCCGTGATGTGCGGAGCGAACGCCAAACTCTCCCTCGACGCCCCGCCGTTCGCCATGGTGGTCGGGGACCACGCGCGGCTCGCAGGGCTCAACACCGTGGGCCTCAAGCGCCGCGGTTTCGGCCCGGAGCAGCGGCGCGCGCTGAAGCGCGCCTTCCGTCTTCTATTCTCCTCGAAGCTCCGTCTCGAGGTGGCCCTTGCACAGGTGCGGGAGGAGCTCGCGGACTCCGAAGAGGTCGCCCGCCTCGTGCGCTTCATCGAGAAGTCGGAACGGGGCGTTCTCCGCTGAGCGAGCCTTTTGCCGTTGGCGAGGTGCTCGGCCTGATCGCGGGCCGCGGCCGCTTCCCCATCGACCTCGCCCGCGCCGCCCGCCGGCGCGGGCGACGGGTGGTGGCCGTGGCGTTCCATGGCGACACCGCTCCTTCCCTCGCGGACGAGGTGGATGAACTCCACTGGCTCCACCTGGGAGAGCTCGAGGCCCTGATCGCGCGGTTTCGGGCCGCGGGCGTGCGCCAGGCCGTGATGGCCGGCAAGGTGCTGAAGACAAGTCTTTTCGGAGACCTCGCAAGGCTCAAACCGGACGCGCGCGCGATTGCGCTCATCGCGGGGCTGCGCACCCGAAGCGACGACTCGATCCTTGGCGCCATCGCTGACGAGCTGGCCCAAGAGGGCATCACGCTCCTTCCCCAGGCCGCCCTCGTACCCGAGCTCCTGGCAAGGGAAGGGAGGCTCGGGGCGGTCGAGCCGACGTCCGGTCAGCGCGGGGACATCGCGTTCGGCTGGCCGATCGCGAAAGCCTTGGGCGCCCTCGACGTGGGACAGACTGTGGTGGTGCGCGAGCGGGCGGTTCTCGCCCTCGAAGCAATCGAGGGGACGGACGCGGCTGTCGCGCGCGGCGCGGCGCTCGGAGGCCCGGGCGCGTCTGTGATCAAGGTTGCAAAGCCCCGACAGGATCCCCGGTTTGACATGCCCGCCGTCGGGCTCGCCACCCTCGCCGTGCTGGCGGAGGGGAAGGTGGCGGCACTCGCCGTGGAGGCCGACCGCACCCTTCTCCTCGATCGCGCCGAGCTTCTGCGGGAAGCAGACCGCCATGGCATCGCGGTTCTTGGCATCCGCGACAGCACCGCGCCCCAAGGCGGTGGGCGCCCGTGACCGAAAAAGCCATCCGCATCGGCATCGTGGGCGCTGGCCATATGGGTCGCCTCCACGCCCGCAAGCTCGCCGGGCTGCGTGCCAAGGGGTTCGACATCGAGCTCCAGGGCATCGTGGACGTGCATCCCGACCGGGCCCAGTCCCTTGCGCTCGAGACCGGCTCAAGGCCGCTTCCCGGACACCGGGAGCTCTACCAAGAGGTCGATGCCGTCATCGTCGCGGCACCCACGATTCATCACTTTGAGCTCGTGCGGGCCGCCCTCGAGGCAGAGCTCGACGTCTTGGTCGAGAAACCCATCGTCGCAACGCTTCCCGATGCGCAGACGCTCCTCGACATGGCCAAGAGCGCCGGGCGGATCCTCCAGGTGGGCCACGTCGAGCGATACAACTCGGCGCTACGGCGCGTCGAGAGCCTGATCAAGAAGCCCCGGTTCATCGAAGCCCATCGCCTCGGACCCTTTCCCGCGCGTGCCACCGACGTCGACGTGGTCCGTGATCTCATGATCCACGACCTCGGAATCATCCAGGACCTGCTCGGCGAGGAGCCCGTGCGGCTCGAGGCGATCGGGATCCCCGTGCTCTCGCGCGAGGTCGATATTGCGAACGCCCGGCTCCACTTTCCCGGCGGCTGCGTGGCGAATCTGACGGCCAGCCGAGTTTCGCCAACCGCCATGCGCAGAATCCGTTTCTTCCAGCGCGACGGCTACTTCTCCATCGACTTCCTCGCGCAATCCGTCGCGGTCTTTCGGCGCATTGATGAACCCGGTTCGCCCTCGCCGCGGATCGAGATGGAGCAGCTCGAGATCGACCGTGAAGACGCGCTCGAGAGCGAGCAGAAGGCGTTTCTCGAGAGCGTGCGCACCCGGCGTCCGCCGCTCGTTTCCGGCGAGGAGGCCGTCCGCGCGCTGCGCACGGCCGTGCGCGTCATGGAGGCGATGCCTCCCCTCGACGATTTCTCATGAGCTGGGTTGTGGTCTCCGCGGGGGACGCCTCGGGAGACCTCCACGCAGCCGCGCTCGTGAGCGAGCTGCGGGCGCGGCGGCCGGAGCTGCGCTTCGCGGGCATCGGCGGAGACGCGCTGGAGAAGGCAGGGATGGACCTTCTGGTCCATCAACGGGAGCTCGCAATCGGCGGGTTTCTCGAAGTGCTGTCGAGCTTGCGGCGAGTGTTCCGCGCGTGGAGGCGGATGGGTCAAGCGCTGCGGGAGCTCCGCCCCTCGCTCCTCATTCTCGTCGACTCGCCGGATTTCAACATTCCGCTGGCACGTCGAGCGCGGAGGCTCCGCATCCCCACGCTCTACTACGTGAGCCCACAGGTCTGGGCATGGCGGCGCGGGCGCATCCACAAGATCGCACGCCGTGTCAATCGCATGGCGGCGATCTTTCCTTTCGAGCCCAGCGTCTATGCCCAGACTGGCTTGCGCGTCGATTTCGTCGGCCACCCCCTCGTGGAACCCCTCGCGCAACTTGCAGCGGGCGAGAATCCGCAGCGGCTGCGCGCGGAGCTCGGTCTTGGCCCGACCGACAAGCTCGTCCTGCTTCTTCCCGGCAGCCGGCGCAACGAGATCCGCCACCACCTCCCGCGTATGCTCAAAGCGGCGGCTCTCTTAAGCGCCCGCCGCGCGGACGTCCGTTTTGCGCTGGCCGTAGCGCCCTCGCTTTCGAAGGAATGGGTGGCAGAGCAGGTCCGTGCGTGCGTGTTTGCGCGCGGGCTTCGGCTCGACCTCGTGGCCGGCCGCGGGCACGAAGCCATCCTGGCCTGCGATGCGGCACTCGCGAAGCCCGGGACGGTCACGGTGGAGGTGACCCTCCTTGGACGACCGCTGGTCGTGCTCGGTCGCGGAAACCCCCTGTCGGCCGCCATCGCGCGGCGGATTGTGGCGGTACCCTCGTGGACCATGCCGAACCTCGTGGCAGGACGCCCGATCGTGCCCGAGTTCCTGCAAGAGCACGCCCGGCCCGAGCGTGTGGCCGCCGCCCTGGAAGCGGTGCTCGAAGGGACCGGGCGCGAGCTCGCGCTGGCCCGGCTTGCGGCAGTTCGCGAGCGCTTCGGCAAAGGGGGGGCCACCGCGCGCACAGCGGCCATCGCCGAGGAGATGCTGGCTGGGCCCGCTCGGCCATAGCGTGGCGGCCCTTGCGGCGCTGGCGGGCCTGCCTTTTGCGCTCGGCGCGTTCGCCGTGAGCCCGCAGGCGCGAAGGGGCTGGCGCGAACGCCTCGGTCGGGCGCCCGATCGGGGCCCACAGCCCCTTAAGGATTCCGTGTGGATCCACGGTGCCAGCGTCGGCGAAATCCTCGCCGCGGCAAAACTCTCGGACCGGCTCCGCGCGGGAGGCCACCTGACCTGCGCCTCGACGATGACACTCACCGGTCGTGACGTGATGCGGCGTGCGCGCCCGGAGGTGCCATGCAGTTTGGCTCCCCTCGACCACCCATGGCTCGTCGAGATCGCTCTCTCGCGCGTTCGCCCGTGTGCGCTTGTCTTGATCGAGACTGAGCTTTGGCCAAGCTGGATCGCCGCAGCGGCGCGTCGGGGCGTGCCCGTGGTCGTCGCCTCCGGCCGGATCTCGACCCGCTCATTCCCGCGATACCGTCGCTTGGCACCCATTTTTCGCGGGACCTTCGCACGCCTTACAGCCGTGGGAGCGCGAACCGAGGTGGATGCCGAGCGCTTTGTGGCGCTAGGCGTACCGCACGGCCGCGTCCAGGTCTGCGGCGATCTCAAGCTGAGTCCGCCCGAGACTCCCCCCCGCCTCGCGCACGAGCTCGAACGCAGGCTCCCTGACTGCGCGATTCTCGTGGCGGGGAGTACCCACGCGGGCGAGGAGGAAGCCGCACTTGGCGCCCTCCAGGCGGCGGAGAACGCCGGGGTCTCGGTCGCGCTCGTCCTGGCGCCTCGCTATCCCGAGCGCAGCGACGAGGTCGAACGCATGGTCCGGAAGGCGGGTCGGCCTCTTTTGCGCAGCTCCGAAAGGGATGGCGCGAACCTGAAAGCCGGAGGGGTTCTGCTGCTCGACGGTCTGGGCGACCTTGCAGGATTGTATACACGAGCGACGGTCGCCTTCGTCGGCGGATCGCTCGTGCCCCGCGGCGGCCACAACCTGCTCGAGCCCGCAGCCGCCGGGCGGCCCGTGCTCTTTGGGCCGCACACGGAGAACGCAAAGAACGCAGCCGATCTCCTCCTGGCCTGCGGAGCCGGGGAACGCGTGGCGGACGCACAGGCCTTCGCCGCAGCCGCTGCACGCTGGTTGGCGGATCCAAAAGCGGCTGCGCAGCGGGGCTCGCGGGGGCGCCAGGCCCTCGACGCCCATCGCGGAAGCGTCGAATGCAATGCCGCGCTGGTAGAAGCGGTCCTCGGGTCGCCACCTCCTCGCCCTGGGGTGCAGGGCTAGATGCGCCCTTCCTGGTTCGAGTCGCGCGAGGAATCGAAGGCGTTGCGAGCGATGCTCCTGCCGCTGGACCTGGCCGCGCTGGCCTACCGGGCAGGCGCCTGTCTCCACCGATCGGCCTACGACCGCGGCTGGCTCAAGCGGCGCCGTCTCTCGTGCCGGGTGGTGAGCGTTGGAAATCTCACCGTGGGAGGATCGGGCAAGACCCCCACCGCGGCCTGGCTTGCAGTCGCGCTGCGCCGCAGAGGCCACAAGGTCGCCATTGCAAGCCGTGGCTACGGCCGCCGCTCGCAGGAGCCCGTGGTCGTCGTCTCTGACGGCGTCCAGGTACGGGCCGGTGTGAGTGCCGCGGGGGACGAACCGCTTGTCCTCGCCGCCCACGCGCCCGGTGTTCCCGTGCTCGTGGGGCCCGACCGCTCGGTCGTCGGCCTGCGCGCGGTGTCCGCGTTTGGCGCCGACGTCCTCGTGCTCGACGACGGGTTCCACCACCACCGGCTGGCTCGCAACGTGGAGCTGCTTACCGTGGACGGCCGCTTCGGCTTTGGAAACGGACGGGTGCTGCCCCGGGGACCTCTGCGCGAGCCGCTCTCGGCCCTAAGCCGCGCGGACGCCATCGGCATCATCGACGGACCCCTCGCACCCGCAGACGCGCGCTCGGTCGAGGCCTTCGCCCCCGGCGTCCTCCAGTTCTCGGCACGTCGTCGCCCGCGAGGGCTTCGGGCGCTTTCGGGAGGGCCCGAGGCTCCGCCCGAGTCTCTTGCGGGCCTCGAGGTCGGAGTGCTCGCGGGGATCGCTCGCCCCGCGGCGTTGCGACAAGCCGTCGAAGCCCTCGGCGCGCGGGTGGTCGCGCGGCGAAGCTTCCCGGATCACCATCCCTTCCGAGCCCGAGATGTGAGGGACCTGTCTCGCTACGCAAGGCTTTGGGTCACAACGGAAAAGGACGCGGTGAAAATATTGCCCTCCTGGGTCGGCCAGGCGGAGGTTCGTGTGCTCACGATCGACCTTGAGGTGAGCGAGCCCGAGCGGATCCTCGATTTCATCGAGGCGCGGATGCGATGAGCGCGAGCGCGCGGCTGCGGCGCGCCCGCCGGCGCGCGATGACGGCGCTCGCCGCAACGAGTGCGGCGGCGCTCACCGCCCTGCCTGAGCAGGTGGCCCTTGCCCTGGGAGCGGCGCTTGGAGCGGTCGCAGCGCGTTGTCTTCGCCGGCGTGCCCACGAGGCGCTCGCGAACCTCCGACTCGTCTTCCCCGAGCGGTCGGAAGGAGAGTGCGTGGCGATCTGGCGTTCGAGCTGCGCTGAGCTCGGCCGCTGCGCGGTCGAATGGGCGCGCCTCCCGACCCTTTCGACGGAGGCCCTGCTCGAGCGCGTCGAGGTGATCGGTTTGGAGCACCTGGCGAAGGCTGCAGAACTCGGGCGGGGCGTCTTCGCCATCACCGCTCACTACGGAAACTTCGAATACATTCCCGCCGTGGTGCGCGGCCACATGCCGGGCGCCCACATTTCGGTCGTGGGCCGCACCATGCCGACTCCCGAGATGCAGGCCATGCTCGAGAGACGGCGCGCCCGAGGCGGCGGAGAAGTGATTGCCCAGGATGCCCGAGCAATTTTGCGCGCGCTGCGGGAAGGGACCGTCATCGGAATCCTGATCGACCACTACACTCGTGAGCGGCGCGGAGGAGTCCTCGTACCCTTCCTTGGCGTTCCCGCCTGGACAACGGCCGGCCCGGCCCTGCTCGCACTCCGCACGGGGGCTCCGGTCGTTCCGATCCACATCCACCGCTTGCAAAATGGCCGCCACCGGATCGACATCGAGCCTGCACTCGACCTGCCGCGGAGCGGGGATCGTCCGCGGGATGTGGTGACGGCCACCGCGCTCATGAACGAGGTGGTGGGTCGCTGGATCCGTGAAGATCCGGTCCCGTGGACCTGGTCGCACCGTCGGTTTCGGCATCGTCCGGAGGGGGAGGTTCGCGGGTCACCGAGTTAGCGCGCCAGTTCCAGCCGAGGGCGTGGAGCCGCAGGCGGGCGCGCTCGAGCGGGAGTCGTGCGAGCAGTGCGCGCCGCAGGCTGCGGTCTCCCGCCGTGTAGCCCCCGAGGAACGACGCAAGGCCGCGCGATCCCACGCGGGCTGCGAGTCCGCGCTTTAGGAGCGACCGCAGCAGACGCATGAGCTCCGCCATCCGCTCCGCGGGGTCGGGTGGCGCCGCCACGTGCGCGCGGTCGAGATCGATCACGATGATCTCCGGGGACGTGCTGCCCGAGCGGACGAGCAGGTTCTTCACGTGTAGGTCCGGGTGATGGCCGCCGGCGTCGTGGAAGCGGCGCACGGCCGCACCTGCGGCCCTGCAGGCACGCACGACCTGCTCGCGGCTGGGCGCAGCCAAGAGAAACGCGACCGCGTCCTGTGCAGATTCCTCGAAGACCGTAGCGAGGGCCGCGCGCCAGAACGGACCACCGATCCGGCTCGCCACGGCGAGGACAGGGCGAGGCACTGGCGCGCCGCGAGCGCGGAGCTCGGCGGTCACCTCGAGTTCGCGGCGGGCGCGGCCTGCACCGAGAAAAGCGCTGCCCAGCAAGGGTCCAAAAAAGCCTCCGTGGCGCAGCTGGCGAAGGGCGAGTCGCTCGCCCCGACCGGGGAGCGCGAGCACCGCGATGGGCGAGCGTCCCGTGGCGCCGGCCGCGCCCGTGAGCAGGGCCGCGACACGGCCTCGCTCCAAGAGCCCGAGGGCGCGCACCGGCCTCTCGAATTCGGCTTGCACAACGAGGACGGTGCCCGCGCTCGCAAGCTCCCGCAGGCGCGGGCTCTCGTTCATGCTAGATCTCGCCGCGACTCGCGCGGCGGAGCAGCGGGACCGCGGTCCCCGCAAAAACGACGTTCGGGAGCCAGAGCGCGACGGCCGCGGGCACGTGCGCGCTCTCCACCAGGAACTGTGCGAGCGAAAGCAAGGCGTAGTAGGTAAACACGATCGCGACGCAAATCAGGGCTCCCCACGAGCGCGCGCCGCGCGAGCGGCGAAGGCCCAGCGGAACGCCGACCAATGCAAAGAGAATCGGCGCGAAGGGCAGGGCGAGCCGACGGTGGATCTGCAGCTCGTACTCCACGGGATTGTCCTCGTGGAGCCCCTTCAGGGACAGACCGGCAGCGGCGCGGCGCACAATCCGGCGCAGCTGCCCCATGCCCATCTCCGCCGGTCTGGTCTGGCCGCCGTCCGGATCGAACAGGCTCTTCGCATCGAAGCTGTAGTCGAGGTGCTCGAAGGCAATCCTGCGATGATGCGGATCGGCGGCGTCGTTCTCTCCGAGATGCATGTCGCCGTGTTCCAGCTCCATGCGCACCATGGAGTGCTCGTCGTCGAGAACGAAGCGACCGGATTCCGCGAAGACCATGAACGGACGATCGGGGTCGCTCCGGTCGGAGATCATGACGCCTTGCAGGTTGTTGTCGCGGTCGCGCGCCTGAACGAACACCACACGATTGCCGAGCGTTTGGAACTTGCCCGGCTGAAGAATCGCTCCGCGTGCTGCCACGTTTCGGAACAGGTTGCGCAACGAGAGCCGTGCGGCGGGCTCGCTGCGGATCATGAGCGTGGCGGTGAGGACCGACACGCCGATGCCGAGCACGAGGACCGGTGCCACGAGATGGCGCATGCCAAGGCCACATGCCCGCATCGCAGTGATTTCGGAGTCCGCCGAGAGGCGGCCGATCGCCAGCAGGATGCCGAACAGGAAGGCGACGGGAACGGCGTAGGCCGTCAGCATGGCCATGAGGAAGCCCAGGACGGCCAGCAGGTCTTCGGATCGGAACCCTACGGCGACGAGATCGTCAAGGCGCCGCAGCAGGTTCTGCGTCACGAGGATCGTCGAGAAGGCGAGGAAGCCTAATCCGGTGTACTCCAGCACCTCGCGCGCGAGGTACCAGGACAGGGTGCGGGGGAGGCGCATGACGGGCTAGACTAGCCTTCCCTGCGCGAGGCGTACCATCGTCACCTGTATCCGCCCGCTGGCGGCCGCTCCGGGAGCCGATCGAATCCTCGTGATCCGCCTTGGGGCGGTGGGCGACGTGGTGCGCACGCTGCCCGCGGCCTCGGCGATCCGTGCGGCCTATCCCGGAGCCCACATCGCTTGGCTCGTGGAGCGCGCCTCGGCGGGCGTGCTCGAAACGCAGCATTGGATTGACGAAGTGATCCTCTTCCCCCGGGAGGCCCTACGCGCGAGCTTGCGCGGGCTGCGCATCGTGCCTTTCACGCGCGAGCTCTTCCGTTTCCTGCATGAGCTCCGGGGCCGCCGTTTCGACCTGGTGGTGGATTTCCACTCCATTCTCAAGAGCGGGGCTCTCGCCTGGGCCAGTGGTGCACCGCGTCGCGCGGGGTATGCGCCGCCCTTCGGCCGGGAGCTCTCGTGGCTGTTCCACAATTTGCGAGCGCGTCTAACACCTAGCCATGTCAGTCGATTTGAGCGCAACGAGGGCCTCGTGCAGTTCCTGGGAACGCCTGTGCGGCCGCGACCGGGCTCCCTGCGCATCGACCTTGAGCTCGCGCGTGAAATGCAGGCGTCGCTCGGCGGGGGGCCGGCGCCCGTCGTGATCCACCCGGGCACGAGTGACGCCACCCCCTACAAGCGATGGACCCTCGAGGGTTACAGCCGCCTGGCACGGGAACTGCTCGAGAAGGACGAGGTGCGGTCGATCGTGACCGTGGGCCCCGCGCGCGACGACCGTCCGTTCGCGGAGGCCGTGGTGCGCGCGTCTCGGGGGGCGGCACGCCTGGCGCCGGCGACGCCTTCGCTCGCGCATCTGGCAGCGCTCTTCGCCTGTGCCCGCCTCTACGTGGGCTCCGACACGGGGCCGATGCATGTGGCATCCCTCGTCGGCACGCCCGTGGTGCAGATTCTCGGCCCGACAGACCCCATCGAGAACGCTCCGTTCGCCGGCACGCCCTCCCGCAGCATCCGCGTTCCGGTTTCCTGCAGCCCATGCCGCCGCGGCTGTGCTGCAGCGACGTGTATGCGTGTCGTTCCCGCGGAACCGGTGATCGCGGCTGCGCGAGAGCTTCTGGCGGAAGCGCGCCCGTCCCACGCGCTTGCCGCCGCGGGAGTCCGGCTTGGCGCGTCCGGGGCGGCGGACGCGGTCCTCCCCCTCGCGCCTCGCGCGGAGGGAGCGACCTCCTGAGCACCGCGACCCCTGCGTTCCGCAACATCGTGGTGCGGGCGCCGAACTGGACCGGCGACGTCGTGATGGCGACGCCCGGGTTCCGGGCGCTCCGCGCAGCGTTTTCCGCGGCGCGGATCACTCTTCTCCTGCGGCCCGCGCTGCTACCGCTTCTCGCAGGGAACCCCTGGTTCGACGAGCTTGTGCCGGTCCGCTCGAGCGGACGAAGTCCGCTCGTCCTCCTGCGGGAGGGCCTCGCCCTGCGAAGGTTCCGGTTCGACCTTGGCCTGTGTCTGCCGGACTCCTTCTCCGCCGCGCTTCTCCTGCGCATCGCCGGCGTGGGGCACGTGGTGGGCTATGCGAGGACGGGGCGGGGACCCCTTTTGCATCGACGCGTGGACCCGCCGTGGGGCGGAGGCTCGCGCGCGCTCGTGGCTNNTGGGGCGGGAGCTCGCGTGCGCTCGTGGCTCGCGAGCGCCACGTGCTGGGCCTGGTCGAGGCGGTGGGTGCGCCGGCGCTCGGCACGGAACTCGAGCTCTTCGTGACACCGGAAGAGGAGCGCTTGGCAGAAATCGCGCTCGCGAGGCAGCCGGGAGCTGCCAAGGCCCCTCTCGCAGCGATTGCCCCGGGAGCTTCCTTTGGGCCTTCGAAACTATGGCCGGCGGAGTCCTTTGCGCGGGTCGGGGACGCTCTTGCCGAAGCCGGTGCGCAGGTTGTGCTCCTCGGTGCGCCGTCCGAGGTAGCCCTCATCGCACGGGTTCGGGCTGCGATGCGCCACCCGGCCCTCGAGCTCACCGCGCCTGGCAGCCTCGGCGTTCTCAAGGCCGTGCTTCGCCGCTCGAGAGTCCTCGTGTGCAACGATGCCGGCGCACGGCACGTGGCTGTGGCCTTCGGGGTGCCCTGTGTCGTGATCTTCGGCCCCACCAGCCTCGAAAAGACGAACCTGAACCTAAGCCGCGTGCAAGCGCTCTTTGCCGACGTGCCTTGCCGGCCCTGCTATCAGCGCACATGCCCGATCGACCACCGTTGTATGACTCGGATCGTGCCCGAGCGCGTGATTGCCGCCGCGCTCCCCTCTCTCTCGGGGGGTGGCTGAGACGAGCGAGNNGGGGCTAGGACGAGCGGGATGCTGGATCTTTCGATCATCGTCCTTTCTTGGAACACCCGCGAGCTGACCGCTGCCTGCCTTGAAGCGATCGCTCTGGCGACGCAGGCGCGCAGCCGACCGGAGACGCTTCCCGAGCTCTCCGCCGAGGTCATCCTTGTCGACAACGGCTCGTCGGACGGAACCGTCGATCTCGTGCGCAAGCAATTTCCACAGGTCGAACTGATCGCGTTGCCCGGGAACCTCGGATTCGCCGCTGGGAACAACGTCGGACTTCGCCGGGCGCGCGGCCGTTTTGCGCTCCTTCTCAATAGCGACACGCAGGTGGACAGACACGCTCTTGAGTATGGTATTGCATTTCTTCGGGACCACCCCGACGTCGGTGTCGCCGGTCTCCAGCTCGTGCACCCCGATGGCCGTCTCCAGAACTCGATTCACAACTTCCCGAGCCTTGTGACCGAGATCGTCCCGAAGTGGCTGCTCGAGCTCGCGCTTCCCCGGCGCTTCCCCTCCAAGCGCTTTCGCCATGCAGGCCCGGTGGACGTGGAGGCCGTGCTCGGGGCCTGCCTGTTCGTGCGGCGCGAGGCGTGGGAGCGGGTCGGGCTCCTGCCCGAGGACTACTTCCTCTTCCTCGAGGAGACGGACTGGTGCTGGGCCATGCGGGAGGCGGGCTTCCGCGTGGTGCACCTGCCCCAGGCCCGGCTCGTCCACCACTCGGGTGCGAGCAGCAAGAAGAAGGTCCCCGCCGCGACCCGCATCGAGTACCATCGCGCCCTGTACCGCTTCCTGCGGAAGCGGAGGGGGGCCTTGCAGGCGCGGCTCGTGGTGACGCTGCGTGCACTGAAAGCGCTCGTCGCAGTGCTCGTACGAATTCCAGCGGCGCTCGTATCACCGCGCGGCCGCGAGGCGGTGCGCGAGCGTTGGCAGGTGCTGGCCTGGCATCTGCGGGGCCGTCCCGAAACAGAAGGGCTCGTGACCCGCGCTTATCTCGACCACATCGCCGCGCAGGCGTCGGCGCTCAAGGGGACGCAATGAGGATTCTTGTCACGGGGGGTGCGGGGTTCATCGGCTCACACCTCGTGGATGCCCTGATCGGGCTCCGCCACGAAGTCCGGGTGCTCGACGCCTTGGAGCCGCAGGTGCACGGTCGCGAGCGACGGCCGCCGGACTATCTCCACCGCGGCGCCGAGCTTCAGGTCGGTGATGTGCGCGACCACAGCGGGGTGGCACGCGCCCTCGACGGCGTCGACGTCGTCTTCCACCTCGCCGCGGCCGTCGGGGTGGGACAGTCGATGTACGAGATCGAGCGCTATGTCTCGGCCAACAGCGTGGGCGCGGCGGTGCTGCTCGAAGCTGTGGCCCAGCGCCGAGAGCGGATCCGCAAGCTCATCGTGGCGTCTTCCATGTCGGCATACGGGGAGGGCACCTATCGCAACGATGATGGGGAGCTTGTGTATCCGGGGCTCCGGCCCGAAGAGCAGCTACGCCGCAGGCAGTGGGAGCTTCGCGATGAAAAGGAGCGGCTCCTTCGCCCGGTGCCGACCTCGGAGACCAAGCCCCTCGCGCCGACCTCGATCTACGCCATCACCAAGCGCGACCATGAGGAGATGTGCCTGTCCGTCGGTGCCGCCTACGGAGTGCCGACCGTCGCGCTGCGCTACTTCAATGTCTACGGGACGCGGCAGTCGCTTTCAAACCCCTACACCGGCGTGATTGCGATCTTCTGCTCGCGACTTCTGAACGGGAACCGTCCGCTCCTGTTCGAAGACGGGCTTCAGACGCGCGATTTCGTGCACGTCTCGGACATCGTGCAGGCAAACCTGCTCGCCCTTGAGAAGGACCAGGCCGCGAGCTGCGTCTACAACGTCGGGACCGGGGAGCCCACGNNGCTGCTGGCCAACGAGTTCGGGGTCCGCGAGCCGCCGGAAGTCCCCGAGCATTTCCGTGCCGGGGACATCCGGCACTGCTTCGCGGACATCCGCAAAATCCGCAGGGACCTTGGCTACGCGCCTCGCGTCTCGCTGGCCGAGGGCCTGCCCGAGCTCCTCTCCTGGCTCCGGACCCAGAAGGCCGAGGACCGCGTGGAGGAGGCGCGCAGGGAACTCGAGCGGCGCGGGCTGAGCCAGTGACGGTACGGGTCGATCCCCAGCGGCTCGAGGCCCTCCTCGCCGGCTTTTCCCGGGTGCGTCTTTTGGTGGTGGGAGATGTGGTCCTGGACGAATACCTCTGGGGCGACGTGGATCGGGTGAGCCCGGAGGCGCCGGTGCCGGTGGTGCACGTGTCGCGTGAGTCGACGGTGCTCGGCGGCGCAGGGAACGTTGCACGCAACGTGGTCGCACTCGGTGGCGACTGCATCTTCTGCGCCGCGGTTGGTGATGACAGGGCGGGCGAGCACGTGGTCGAGCTGCTGAAGGACCTCGGGGTGGATCCGCGCGGGGTGGTCGTGGTTCCCGGCCGTCCCACGACCCGCAAGACCCGGGTCGTGGCACGCTCGCAGCAAATCGTACGCTTTGACCGGGAGACCGAGGAGCCGCTGGCGAGACCTGCGATGCGGGAGCTCCTTCAGGCGGTCGATGCAGCGTTGCCGATTGCCAACGCCGCGGTGCTCGAGGACTACGGCAAGGGCGTCCTTGCGCCGAATTTGGTCCGCACGCTCATGCGACGGCTGCGCCAGGCCGGCCTATTCGTGGCTGCCGACCCCAAGATGGAGCTCAGCCCCTACCGCGGCGCATCGCTCCTCAAGCCCAACCTGCGCGAAGCGGCCCAGCTCACGGGGCTTCGCCTGCGTGGTAAAGCCGATGTCGCGCGCGCCGCAGCCCGCCTGCGCCGGGCGATCGGTGGGGGCGACATTGTCGTGACGCGCGGCGCAGAAGGGATGACTCTCTTCTCCGGGGACGGCCCCGGCGTTGACGTACCGACCCTTGGGACCGAGGTGTTCGACGTGCAGGGGGCGGGGGACACCACGATCGCAGCCCTGGTGCTCGCGCTGCGGGCGGGGGCCACCCTGCTCGAGGCCGCCGTGCTCGCCAATGCGGCCGCGGGCGTGGTGGTGCGCAAGATCGGGACGGCCACCGCCAGCCCGGACGAGGTGCGAGAGGTCTTGCCCGAAGCGATCGAGGCGGCGCAGACCGCTTGCGAAAAGGAGAAGGACCGGGTCGAACCCAAAGCGGGGAGGAGGTCTTGATCCGGAGCATGACCGGATTCGGCCGCGCGAGCTTCGAGCTCGAGGAGGCCCACTTCGACGTCGAAGTGCGCACGCTCAACCACCGCTACCTGGACATCGGCATTCGCCTGCCACGCTTCCTTGTTCCCTACGAAGCAGAGCTGCGCGCTCTCGCGCAAGAGCACTTCACAAGGGGCAAGACGGAGGTCTCGGTGTCGGTCGGGGCCGGCAATGCCCCTCCGCCGCATCTCGAAGTCGACCTCGGTGCAGCCGCAGAGTACGTCGCGGCGGCGGAGCGGCTTCGCGGTCTTTACGGCCTGCCGGGCGCACTCGATGTGGCGAGTGTGTTGGCGCTGCCCGGCGTGGCGCGCATCGTGGAACCCAAACTGAGCGACGAACCGCTGCGCATCGCACTTCGCAAGGCCGTCGACGCGGCCTTGCGCGCCGCAGACGCGATGCGCGCGGCGGAGGGCGAAACGCTGGAGCGCGAACTCCGCGTGCGCCTCGCCCATGTTCGTGAGCTGGCGGCAGCGCTAAAGGAGCGAGCAGGCCTTGTACAAGCCGCGGTGCGTGAGCGGCTCCGCAAGAGAGCCGAACAGCTGCGCCAGGAGACCGGGCTCCAAGACGAGGCGCGGCTGGCACAGGAAGTGGTGATCGCGGCCGACCGGCTCGACGTCACCGAGGAGCTGGTGCGGCTGCACAGCCACGTGGACCAGTTCGAACGGATCCTTGCCGAGAGCGGCGTCGGCAAGCCGGCCGGAAGGCGCCTCGACTTCCTGCTCCAGGAGCTCGGGCGGGAGACGAACACCATCGGCTCCAAGGGGAGCGACGCACCGGTTGCGCATCTTGTCGTAGAGCTCAAGACCGAGCTGGAGCGGGTGCGCGAACAGGTGCAGAACATCGAGTGAAGGGTCCGAGCATGCCGGGATCGATCGAAATCGTAGGAGCCAAAGGGATGGGACGCGGCCCGGGGCAGCGGCAAAAGCCCGAACAGCCCGAGGCCAGGCTCCCGCGGAGTGTCGGCGAGCCGCAGCAAACCCCCCACCCGGCGCTCCGCTTGCTGAATGTCGGCTACGGCAATCTCGTGCTCAGCTCGCGCGTCATCGCAGTCGTCGCCCCCCAGTCCCTACCCATGCGCAGACTCCGAGAGGAGGCGTCGAATCGGGGCAAGCTCGTGGACGCGACCCAAGGCCGGCGCACGCGCTCGATCCTTGTGACCGACAGCGATCACGTGATCCTCTCCGCCCTTAACCCCGAGACGATCGCAGCCCGTCTTGTGACCGAGGGCAGCGAAGGGAGCGGGGCTCCGGAGTGACGCCGCAGGCGAGAGCCGCGAGCCGCGAGCACACAGGCCGCGCCGCGGACTCCGGAGTGGACACACGCCCCTCCCGCCGGCCCGGAATTGCGTTCGTGATTTCGGCGCCGTCGGGTACCGGGAAGACGACCGTCTGCCGTGCAGTGGTGGCCCGCGATCCGGAGATTGTGCTCTCGATCTCCCACACGACGAGGCCGCCGCGCCCTCGCGAGCGAGACGGCGTCGACTATTTCTTCGTGTCGCGCGAGGAGTTCGAGCGGCTGGTCGCGCAGGGTGCATTCCTCGAGCACGCCGAATACCGGGGGAACCTCTACGGCACGAGCTGGTCGGCGATCGAGGCTCCCTTGGCTCATGGCCGCGACCTTCTGCTCGAGATCGATACGGCGGGTGCGAGGCAGGTCCGCGCCCGGCTGCCCGCGGCCCGCCTCATCTTCCTCCTGCCGCCCTCGCTTGCAGTTCTCGAGCGAAGGCTGCGGGACCGTCAGACCGATAGCCAGGAGGTGATCCGGCAACGCCTCGCGATCGCGAAGGAGGAGATCGCAGCGGCGTCATGGTACGACTACGCGGTCGTCAATGACGACCTCGAGCGTGCGATCTCGAACGTGCTCGAAATCGTGCGCGCGGAGCGAAGCGGCGAGACGGCCGTCCTGCGGGCTCGGTTTGAGCCGCTCGCGAGCCTCCGCTAGGCTCGCAACAGGTGGATCTGAAAGGGGAATCCGCCCCGGATGCTACGGTTTAACGACGTCGCCGACAAGGTGCTCGAGTTCAATCCGAGCAGCGATCTGTCGCTGCTCAAGCGCGCGTACGTCTACTCCGCGAAGGTCCACGAAGGGCAAGAACGCCTTTCCGGCGAGCCGTACCTCGTCCACCCCGTCGATGTGGCCGGCATCCTTGCCGACATGCGCCTTGACGAGGTCACGGTCGCGACCGGTCTCCTCCACGACACGCTGGAAGACACGCTCACCACCGCCGACGAACTGCGCCGGCTGTTTGGAGAAGAGGTGGCCTTTCTGGTCGAGGGGCTGACCAAGATCGCGAAAATCGAGTTCACCTCGGCGCGCGAGCGGCAGGCGGAGAACTTCCGAAAGATGCTGCTTGCGATGTCCAAGGACATCCGCATCCTGCTCATCAAACTCGCCGACCGCCTGCACAACATGCGCACGCTGCGCTTCATGAAGGAAGAATCGCGCGCCCGCGTCGCCCAGGAAACGCTGGACATCTACGCCCCGCTGGCGCACCGGCTCGGCATCCACTGGATGAAGCAGGAGCTCGAAGACCTCGCTTTCCGCGCGCTCAACCCGGCGGCTGCGGAAGAGCTCGAACGACAGCTCGCGAGCAGCCGCAAGGCTCGCGAGCGTTATGTCGAGGAGGTGATCAGCATCCTCTCGGCAAAGCTCGCGCAAGTGGGTCTTCGCGCCGAGGTCCGAGGCCGGCTCAAAGAATTGGCATCGATCCATGCCAAGATGCAGAGCCACGGAGTCTCGCTCGACCAGATCTACGACGTGATCGCCTTCCGCGTGATCATCGACGGACCGAAGGAGTCCGTCTACAGCGCCCTCGGCGTGGTGCACGGGACCTGGACGCCCGTCCCGGGGCGCTTCAAGGACTATGTCGCGCTCCCAAAACCCAACGGCTACCAGTCGCTCCATACGACGGTGATCGGCCCCTACGGCGAGCGCATGGAGGTGCAGATCCGCACCGCCGACATGCACCGGAATGCGGAGTTCGGCATCGCTGCCCACTGGAAGTACAAGGAGGGACAGCTCGACGGCGACGACGGGGAGACCCGGAAGTTCGCGTGGCTGCGGCAGCTGCTTGAGTGGCAGCGCGAACTTTCCGATCCTCACGAGTTCCTGGATACGGTCAAGGTCGACCTCTTCCCGGACGAGGTCTTTGTCTTTACTCCGAAGGGGGAGGTGATCAACCTTCCCAAGGGCGCAACACCGGTCGACTTCGCCTACGCCATTCACAGCCAGGTCGGTGCGCACTGCAATGGTGCCAAGGTGAACGGAAAGATGGTGGCCCTGCGCCACGTCCTGGCAGACGGCGACACGGTGGAGATTCTGACCAGCCCGCAGCAGCAGCCGCGCAAGGACTGGCTGGAGTTCGTGGTCTCGGGCCGCGCCCGCAGCAAGATCCGTCACGCGATTCGAGCGGCCGAGCAGGAACGAAGCCGGGATCTCGGACGCGAGATGCTCGAGCGAGAGCTACGACGCGCGGGGCTCTCGATCGCTCGCCTGATCGAGAGCGGAGACATGGCGGAGGTGGCGCGCCTGGAGAACCAGAGCTCCGTCGACGACCTCTGCTCTGCCGTCGGCTACGGACGGATCGCGCCGAGCGAGGTGCTCCAGCGGCTGCTCCCCGGGGAAGCGCCGCCGCCCGCGGCGCCGGAGCCCGTCGCGCCGAAGCGCCGCGGCCTGTTCCGCCGCGCGCCGCCTCCGAGCCCGACAGGCGTGCGGGTCTCCGGTCTCAACGATGTGCTGGTGCGCTTTGCCGCGTGCTGCGCACCCCTGCCCGGCGACGAGATCGTCGGATTCGTGACGCGCGGTCGCGGCGTCACCGTGCACACGCGGGATTGCAGCAAGGTCTTCGCCCTCGATCCGGACCGGCGGATCGAGGTGCAGTGGGACAATGAGGCCGGAGCACCGCGTCGGGTCAAGATGCGGGTGGTGTCGGTCGATCGGCCAGGAATCCTTGCCACCGTCACCAAGTCGATCTCTTCGGCAGGCATCAACATCGACGCCGCGCGCGTCGCAACGACCCAGGAAGGCAAGGCGATCTCCAGCTTCGACGTTTGGGTCTCCGACGTGCGGACGCTCAATGCGGTGATGAAGGAGATCGGTCGGGTGAAGGGCGTTCTCACGGTCGAACGTGTGCGCAGTTGACGCACGCCCGACCGAGCCTTTGCCTTTCCACCGCGAACGCGAAGCGAAACCGGGCCGATCGCGCGGCCGCATGCCGGGGCCTTGGGCGAGCGAGAAACCGGCGCACGGAGCCCCGCGCAGGCTTGCGAGCTGGGGTGCGCCGCAGCGCCTGCGGGTGCCTTTCTCTCGCTCCGCAGGTGGGGAGGAAGCCTTGGTGAAGACCGCGCCTGCGGGGGGGCCGCCGCGCGTCGCCCTTGGACGCGCGAAGCGCGGGACGCCGGGGAGCGCCCGCCAGGGAGCCGGGCTGAGATCGGTTTGGCTCTCCCCTCGTCACGCGGGAGATACGCGCGGGTGAAGGTCCTCCAGGTGACGAGTGACTGGAAGTGGACGGGACCGGCGGAGCCCATGCTGCGCTTGGCGCTCGCTTTGCGGGAGCGAGGCCACGACGTGGCCCTCGCCGCGCCCGAGGCTCCCTCCGCTTCGGCGCGATCGCTCGCGAGCGAGGCGCGCGCTGCGGGACTCGCTCCAAGTCTCGTTCTCTCGCGGGGACGGGGTCTTGCGCTGCCGCGCGACGTGCGCGACGCAAGAGCGCTGCGTGCCTTCCGGGCGGCCCAAGGCGTGGAGCTCATCCACGCCTGGCACACCCGGGACCACCTGCTCGCATTCGCAGCCACCGCAGGTCGACGCAGGGAGACGGCGATCGTGCGCAGCGTGCGCAGCGCCGACCCCCCCTCGGCCACTCCGTGGACCCGCTGGCTGCTGGGGCCGGCGACCGATGCGCTCGTGTGCGTGTCGCCGGGAAGCGCAGAGCGTTGGCGAGCGGTGCGCGGAGCGCGGCCGATCTTTGGCGTCTTTGGGGCCGTGGACCCGAACCGCTTCCACCTCGCTCGCAAGGACCCTGCGGTTCGTGAGTCGCTCGGGCTCAAGCCCGAGCATCGCGTGGTCGGCATCGTGGCGCGCGCGCAGCCTCACCGGCGCTTCGATCTCCTGCTTAAGGCCGCGGCACAGCTGTTCCGGGTCGATGCGGCGGCTCGCCTCGTCGTGATCGGGCGTGGCACGCGCCATGCTGAGCTCGCCCAGGAGCCGGCCACCCGCTTGGGCATCGCGGACCGCGTCATATTCGCCGGCTATCGCACCGACGACTACCCGGAGATCCTGCGAGCGATCGACGTGTTCACGCTCCTCGTCCCAGGCTCCGACGGGACCTGCCGTGCGCTTCTCGAAGCCGCGGCGTGCGGGGTGCCCGCCGTGGTTTCCCACCGCGGCGCGCTCCCGGAACTCGTGGTCCACGACCAGACTGGCCTCGTCGTGCCCGAGACGCCGAGCGCCCTCGCCGAGGCGTGGGGGGCGCTCTTGCGGGACACGGGCCGCCGTGCAGCCCTCGGGAGGGCGGCCGCCGAGCGCGCAAAGCGCCTGTTCGTGCCCGAGCGGTTCGCGGCGGAGATCGAGGCGATCTACGCTGCGGCGCTCCGCGGACGTGGCTGAGCATCGAGGGTCGGCGCGGCTGCCATGCCGAGACGGATTCGTTCTTCCTCGGGAAGCTTTGGAGAGCCCCTCCCGGCGCTCCGCGTCCCGTCCGGCACAGACGCAAGCCTGCGACAGACGAGCCTCCGGCAAGAGCTGCTTCGATGAGCACCACCGCGCCGATTTTTGTCCCTGGCCGTCTGTGCTTGTTCGGAGAGCACTCCGATTGGGCCGCGCTCTATCGCGCGCGCGATCCGTCGATTGCGCCGGGCTATTGTCTCGTTACCGGAACGGATCAGGGGCTCTTCGCTCGCGCCGAGGAGGCGAGCGACGCATTTGAAATTGTGAGCGATCTCCCCGACGGGACTCGCGCCGGACCCTTGTGTCTTCCGGCACAGCCTCGCGCTCTCGATGCTGCCGCGAGACGCGGAGAGTTCTTCAGCTATGCCGCTGGCGTGGCCGCGGAGGTCAGCCTTCGCCATCCGGTGAAGGGACTGCGCATCGCGGTGCGCGCAGACTTGCCCATGGGGAGGGGCCTCGCGAGCTCCGCGGCGCTGTGCGTGCTCGTGGCGCGCGCCTTCAACCAGGTGTATGGCCTCGGGTTGGGGGTCCGGGGCGAGATGGAGCTCGCCTACGCGGGTGAGCGTCGCTCAGGATCCGAGTGTGGCCGCATGGACCAGATCTGCGCATTCGGCCAAAGGCCGCTCTTCCTTCAGTTTGATGGGCCGAAGCTCGAGATCGAACCCCTCTCGCCGCGCGAGACGCTCTTTTTGCTGGTGGTCGACCTGTGCCAAGCCAAGGACACGCGCCGGATCCTGAGGGATTTGAACGCGTGCTTTCCCCGCACAAAGGGTGCTCGTGCGGCCGCGGTGCGCGAGGCGCTCGGTCTCCGCAACGCAGAGCTTCTCGTCCGGGCGCGGGCGATCGTGCGCGCAGGCGACGCACGCGCCCTCGGCGAACTCATGACCGAGGCGCAGGCGCTCTTCGACGCCTCCGTGGCGCCCGCGTGCCCGGAGGAGCTGCGGGCACCGCGGCTCCACGCGACCCTCGGCCACGCCGCGCTTCGCGAGCTCGCTTTCGGCGGCAAGGGCGTGGGATCGCAGGGCGACGGTTGCGCACAGCTGGTGGCCCGGGGGCCAGAAGAGCGCGCACTCCTCGCCGCGCGGCTTGAGTCCGAGCTCGGCGTACGCTGCTCCCCGGTCACGCTTCACTCCGGCGGCCGGGAATAGCAGAGGAGGGGGGGCGCGGGATGCAGGGCTGGCGAATGGCGGGCCTCGTCGCAGCGGCGCTGGCGTTCTGCCTTGCCATGGCAAGCGGCACGGACTGCGTGCACATCGACGAAAACCGCTACACCGAGGTGAGCCGCGTCATGGCCGAACCGGGAGGCGACTGGCTGGTCCCGCGCCTCAATGACCACGTGTACAGCGACAAGCCGCCCGGCTTCTTTTGGGCGGCGGCGGTCGCCCAGCGAATCGGTGTGAAGCTTCCCCTGGCCTCCTTTCTCCCCTCGGTTCTCGGCTCGACGATTGCGCTGCTCGCAACCTTCGGCATCGGTCGCCGCTTCTACGGGGAAGCCGGCGGTTTGGCCGCTACGGTCGTGCTCGCAACCTCGTCCATGTTCTACATCCTCACCGGGCGCGCCAACCTCGACGCCTTCCTCACGGGTTTCACCACGCTTGCGGTGTACTTCTATGTGCGGGGCGACGAAGAGTCCCAAAAGATCGGCGGCTCTCGTGCCTGGATCTTCTTCGCGCTGGGCTGTCTCTCTGCCGGCTTCGGCGTGCTCGTGAAGGGCCCCATCGCGCTCGCCATCCCTGGGGTCGCGGTGCTCCTGGCGCGCGTTCTCGAGGGTCGCACCCGGACGCTGGCATCGCCCTCATGGGCCCTTGCGCTTGCCGTAGCCTTCGCTCCCGCGGCGCTCTGGCTCCTCGCGGCGGGACTGCACGCCGGGACGGGTTATCTCGACATCATCGTCTTGCACCACGCCGTGGGGCATCCCCTCGGGCATGTCGACCACGTGCAGCCCTGGTCGATGTACGCGCACGTGTACCCGACCCGCTTCCTGCCCTGGACGCTGTTTCTGCCGGCGGCGTTCGCCGCGCTTCCCTGGCCCCTGCGGCGTCCCCTGGCGCGTGGAGATGCGCTCCCTCTCGCCTGGCTCGTGGGCTCGTACCTTCTGCTCTCGTTTTTCCCGGCCAAGCGCCAGCTCTATCTGCTCCCGCTCTTTCCGGGGGGCGCGCTCCTCGTGGGACGCCTGTTTGCAGACCTGCGCCGCCGCCCCGCCAGCGCGCAAAACCCGCTGCGGCTCCGCGGCTGGCTCACAGAGCCCCTGCTCGTCGGAGCGGGGGTGGTGGGTGCTCTCGGCTCCTTGCTCGTGGTGGCCGGCGCCATCGCCGCGTTTGTGGGTGCAGATCCGACCTATCTCCTGCCCGAGGTCGAGAGCAAGCGGTGGGGGGTCGAGTTCTGGAAGGTTGCGCTCATGACCCAAGGGCGTCTTCTCGCACTTGCCGGGGCGCTTGGAGTCGCAGGTTTTTTGGGCTCGCTCGCGACGCTCTGCGGCGCGACCATCGAGCGCCGTGGCCTGGGTCTTGCGCTCGTGATGATCGCCTACACGCTGTTCCGCACCCGTGCGCTTGGACCCGCCCTGGAACCCAGCCTCGAGACGCGGACCTTTGTCGAGCGGGTGGGAGAGCTGGTCGGCGACGCGCCGCTCGCCGACTATGGCGGCATCGACTTCGCCGCGAACTGGGTGCTTCGCCGCGATGTGGTGCCGATGTTCGTCGATTCGGGTTCGGCGTCGCGCTTCCTCCTCGAGCACGCGGACCGAGGTGCCTACCTCATGGTGCTGCGCTCGCGGCTCAAGGAGCGGGGGATGCCCGCGGGGGCCAAGATCGTACTCGAGTGGCCGCGCCCGCTGGACGATGACCTCCTGCTGCTCGGCCCTGCCTCGCCCTCCTCATGATCCAAATCGACGACGGGCACGTGATTCCAACTCTCAAGAGATTTGAGCAGCGCGCGCGCTCTCGCTTTGTGAGAGCCATGCGTGCCACATCGTGACCCGAGGGTCCGTCTGGCTAGTCCTGGCGCGTCTGGAGGCCCACGAGTTCGCGGTAGAGGTTGTCCGATGCCATGAGCTCGTCGTGGGTGCCCACACGGGTCACCATCCCGCTCTCGAGCACGACGATCTTGTCGGCATGGCGGACCGTGGAGAGTCGGTGTGCGATCACGAACACCGTGCGGCCGCCCAGCAGCGCGTCGATCGCCTCTTGGACGTAGCGTTCGCTCTTCGCATCGAGCGAGCTCGTGGCCTCGTCGAAGATCAGGATCGCGGGGTTGCGGAGAATCGCCCGCGCGATGGTCACGCGTTGGCGCTGACCGCCGGAGAGCTTTACGCCCACCTCCCCGACCTGGGTGTCATAGCCATCCGGCAGCACTTCGACGAACTCGTCGACGTGCGCGACGCGCGCTGCGGCAAGCACCTCCGCGTCGGAAGCATCGCGGCGCCCGTAGCGGATGTTGTCGCGGATCGTACCCGCGAACAGGAAAGGCTCCTGCGTCACCACCGCGACGTGCTGCAGCAGCGAGTCGCGGGAGATGCACCGCAGGTCCACGCCATCGATTTCGATCGAGCCCGAGCCCGGGTCGTAGAAGCGCAGCAGGAGGTCGGCGAGAGTGGTCTTGCCCGCGCCCGTCCGACCCACAATCGCGACCATTTCGCCGGCCTTGACCTCGAGCGAGAAGTCCTGAAGCACAGGCTCCCGGCCGTAGGAGAAGGAGAGCTTGGAAAAGCGGATGCCGTGGTGAACGCCGTCGATCTGCACGGCGTCCGGCGGGTCCGGGGTCTCCGAGGGCGTGTCGACGAGCTCGAAGAAGCGCTCGGCGGAAGACGCGGCATCCATGAGGTCGGTCCAGCCCTTCGAGAGGTCCTTGGTGGGTGCATAGGCCGCCTGCATCACGAATAAGAACGCTGCCAGATCCCCAACCGTGAGTCCCCACCAGCCGTGAGCCACGAGCAGCGTCCCCACCAGCATCAGCCCGACCGCGAAGCCGTTGTTGAGCGCTTCCATCAGCGCCTTGGCGGTGACTCGGTTGCGCACGACGCGCATCGTCGTTCGGAACAGATGCAGGTTCTCGCGGCGGAACGATTGCTCTTCGTCGCGTTCGGCGCGAAAGGCCTTGATCACCTTGATTCCAGCCAGGATCTCGAGCAGTCGTTGCGTGACCCCGCCCATGCGCTCTTGGCGGCGACGTGCCTTTTTTCGGATCCGCCCGCCGTAGACGCCCCCGATGGTCAGCACGGGAGGCAAGACCACGAGGCACACCACCGTGAGTTGCCAGGAGATGGAGACCAGCATCACGCCACCCACCAGGATGGCAAGGATGGATTGAAGGACGTCCGTGAACAGAACGTCCAGGGAGCGGTGCGCCCGTCCCACGTCGTTCAGCGTCCGGGAGATCGTGTCGCCGCGGGTCGTGTCGTGATGGAATCCGAGCGGGAGCGTCAGGACCTTGCTGCAGACCGCAGCCTGGATATCCACGAGGATTCGGCCGAGCGCGTATTCAATCAGGTAGTTCTTGCCGAATTCCACGACCGGCACGATCAAGACGAGCACAAGGCCGACCAGCGCGATCTTGAGCAGCTCGTCCTGCACCTTTCGTTGCACGCGAGCGCGCGCCTCGCCCTCCTCGGGCGAGGCCGGCGCGGCGTGGGCGATCTGCAGCTTCTTCGATCCCCCGAAGAGCGAAGGCCACAGCGACGGCGCGACCGATGGGGTGGCGGAGCCCTGGGCCGGAACGAGCACCTCGTTGAGGAGGGGCTTGATGAGATAGTTGCGCAGGTTCCGCGCGCCGGAGAAGGCGAGCGAGCACGTGAGCGCGAGCGCGAGCACCCCCACGTAGGGACGCGCGAAAAGGAGAAGGCGGGAGAAGAGCGCGAAGGTAGACCGCCGCGGCGAAGGGTTTTCCTCCGGGCCCGGCGTCAGGCCACCTTGATCACGCGGCCGGAGCGAATGCAGCGTGTGCAGACCCGGATCCGCTTGGCCGCACCGTTGACGAGGGCGCGTGTCACCTTGAGGTTCAGGTTCCATCGGCGCGGCGACTTGCGGTTGGAGTGGCTCACGTTGTGGCCCGTGGACGGGCGCTTGCCGCAGACGTCGCAGATCTGAGCCATGGCGTCCTCACTGGACCCTGATGCGTCCGGGGGGAATGCCGGGCGATGGCGGTTGCCGCCAACCCCAGCGACCGCCTCGGTTTAGCCCAGGCGGGGAGGGCGAGCAACCGCCGCTAGGCGACGTCCGCACGGATCACGTCCCCCGCGCGCCATCCGAGGAGCACGTCCCCCTCGAAGCCCAAGGAGGCCACGCTCTCTCGGGGAAGCACATAGATGGGGGGGCGGGACGAGACGCGGATCTCCGCATCGCCCGGCCAGCCCTCCCCAGGCGCCGGGTCGCCGGGCCAGTCCTCGTCCCACTGCACGGCCCGGATGGGCTCGCGCCGGAGGACACCCTCGGAAAACGGCATCAGGGCTCGCGCCGCCGCCTCGATCTGGTCCTCAGCGGCGCTCGTGGAAGCCTCCGGCACGATGGACGACCCCACGAGGTCCACCAGGTCGCTGCCTTGCGGAGAGGGATGGACGCACAGCGTGATTACGTTCGTCCCTTCCATCGGCTGTCGGAGGTCGCCCACGCAGACCACCCGCCGCGCCATGCCCTCGGGCAACACCGAGCGGCGTCCTCGCAAGAGAACGCGGGCGCGGCGCCGGGTGGGGGGCGTTCCGTCCAAAAAGGAGGGGCCCCCGCCTGCCGAATCCGCGAGCGCGGCGGCGAGGGCGCTCCGCGGAGCATTCACGATCAGGACGCGACCAAGCCACACGTCATGCGACCCCTCCACTGCGATTCCCGGAGCATTGCCCATGACGACGAGCTGGAATCGGCCGCTCACTTGCCGGAACTCTCCGAAGAGCGCCTGGATGCGACGGCGCAACAGACCGCGGAGCTCACCCTCGGCCGTCGACAGAAACGCGGAGCTGCCTTCCAGCACGCTGCCGAGAAGGCGTGCCCGGGCCTCCGGCGGTGGAGTCGACTCCGAGAGCTGGGAGAGCGCGCGCACCTGTGCATCGAGTACCGGAGCGAGGGCCGGGCTCGGTGCGGCCACCTCGAGAGGGAGCCCGCGTCCGTGCCGCGCGGGCCGAGGTGTCGTGGCTCCGCGGGCGAGGGCGCGAAGCCCTCCGGCGCGCACCACCGAGGCTTCGAGCATGGCCGCGCGCTCCGCCGCTGCCGCCTCCAGGAGCGCACGGACAAGCTCTCGCGCTTCCTCGGGTTTCGCGAATCCCCAGCACACGAGCTCATCGGCCGTGGCCTGGGGATCGCCAACGTCCATGCGCGCGTGCGGGAACACGAGCTGGTAGGCGACCGGGTCGGCTTCGATCTTCTTCCGATCAATCAGGGGAACCGTGAGAGCCCGCAAGCACGCGTCGAGGATGCCGCCGCTGCCGCAGCCCGTGAGATGAAAAGGCTCGCGCAGCGCGGGGTGCTGACGCATCGCCCCTTCCTCCTCGACGACCAAGATGCGCTGGCCGTCCATGCCGAGTCGCGCGGCGGCGATCAGCCCAGGCAGCGCGCCGCCGAGGATGATGGCGTCCCAGCGCCGGGCCCGAAGGCCGGCCGTCGAGTTCGGTGCGCGCATCCCCCGCATCAGCGCACGCGCGACGCCGACGGGGCGCCCGGGGCGGCCAGGGGGCCAAGGAGCAGGGGCGGGTCCTCGGGGGCCTTCCGCTCGATCTCGCCGATCCGGTAGCTCCGCTCTCCCAGGGAATGAAGCCGCTGCTGAATGTCGTCGACCTGCTCCCGGGGCACCACGAGGACCATTCCGATCCCGCAGTTGAAGACCCGAAGCATCTCGCCGTCGGCGATCTCACCGTGCCGCTGAAGCACGCCGAAGATGGGGGGCCGCGGCCAGGAGTCGACGTCGATCCGCGCCCGCACGCCCTTTGGCAAGATGCGGGGCACATTGCCCGCGAAGCCCCCGCCTGTGATGTGAACCATGCCGTTCACCGTGAAATCGCGAAGCAAGTTGAGCAGCGGCTTCACGTAGATGCGCGTCGGCGCAAGCAGAGCGCCGGCGAGGGAGGTGTTGAGCTCCGGGTACTCCCCGAAAAAATCGAGCGCCTTGGACGCCTCGGCCTGCTCGAGGATCTGCCGGATCAGCGAGTAGCCGTTGCTGTGGCAGCCGCTCGAAGCGATCCCCACAAGAGCGTCGCCTTCACGAACGGTCGAGCCGTCGATCACCTTGTCCCGCTCGACCACCCCCACGCCGAATCCCACGAGCTCNNCGCAGTGCCTCTGCGGCGATCTTTCGGTCGAGCTCGCCCATCGCGAGATAGTCGAGGAAGACGAGGGGCTCCGCGCCTTGGACGATGAGATCATTCACGACCATGGCGACGCAATCGATGCCAATCGTGTCGTATCGGTGCATGCGGGCGGCAAGCTTGAGCTTTGTGCCGACGCCGTCGGTGCTCGCCACCAGGACCGGATCTCGATAGCGATCGGGCGTCTTGAACAGTCCCGCAAAGCCGCCGATGGACGAGAGGATCTCCGGCCGGAAGGTGGGCTTCGCGATCTCCTTGATCTCTTCGACAAAGCCTTCGTCGTGGTCGAGGTCGACGCCCGCGCGGGCATAGCTCGGAGCGCTCTTCGCTTCGGCGGGTGTCTGGGAGGCAGGCGGCTTGGGAGGCTTGGGCGATCGGGGTGTCGGCACGGGCGATGAATACCGAGGCGGGACGATCCCTGTCAATGCGCAGCCGTCTTGCCAACGACCGTGCGCAACCGCCCGCTGCGCAGCAGGCCGCGTGGCTCGACGGCGTACGTTACAGTGGATCTCGTGGAGCTCTCCGTTGTGATTCCGACGCTCAACGAGGGTGGCTGCATTGAGCGGACCGTTCGCAGCGCGCTCGCAGGCGCGAGCGATGTCTTGGTGGTGGACGGCGGGAGTAGCGATGCCACACGGGAGCGTGCCTGCGCTGCCGGCGCCCGGGTCCTCGTGGCAGAGCGCGGGCGCGCGCGCCAGCTCGCCGCGGGGGCCGCGGCCACGCGGGGCGAGGCCATTGTCTTTCTGCATGCCGATACGCTCCTGCCCGCCACC
>DOUU01000429.1:6333-9698 GCA_003520425.1 Deltaproteobacteria bacterium | reverse complement strand
GCGCTCTTTGGCTGGCCGTACGGGGACCAAGGCCTGTTCGTTCGGCGGGAGGTCCTTGAGGCCATCGGGGGGGTGCCCCAGGTGCCGATCATGGAAGACCTCGATCTGGCCTCCGCGATGAGGCGCTGCGGCCGGATCGAGTGCCTGGCCCTTCCAGCGGTGACCTCTCCNNACCCCGCCGGTACCTTGAGCACGGCCCGCTGCGCACGATGCTCCGCAATTGGGTGGCCGCGGGAGCCTGGGCCTGCGGCCTGGACCGGGCGCGCATCGCGGTCTGGTATCAACGCAAGCCGGCGATGACCTACGCAGCGGCCGCGGGAGCGACCTCCGAGGCTTCGCGCCCGCGATGACGGCTGGGCCGCAGGGGCAGCACGCGGGCCTTGCGCGACCGGGCGGCGGCGGGTCGCTGGCCGCGCGACCGGGGCTGCGGCGCCTGCTGCGGTACGCCGCCCACAACTGGGGCACCTACCTCGTCTGGATGATCTCGACCCTCGGCTACGTCGGGACGTCCGTCGCATTTCCGCTTCTCGTCGGCTATGCGCTCGCCGCAGCCGCCGCTGGGCTTCCGGCGCACGAGCTCACGAAGCGCTGCCTGTGGCTCCTGCTGGTCACCTTCCTGCGCGGCGGGCTGCGCTACTGGTCGCGCACGCTCGTGTTCAACGCGGCTCGCGAGATCGAATACGAGCTGCGCAACGATCTGTTTGCTCACCTGCAGCGTCTGCCCCAGTCCTTCTACTTCCGCTGGCGCACGGGCGATCTCATGAGCCGCTGCGTCAACGACCTGGGCTCGGTCCGCATGCTGCTCGGGCCCGGGCTGCTCAGCGTCCTTCAAACACCGATTCTCATCGCTTCCTTCTTGAGCGCCATGCTCGCCATCAACCCCAAGCTCGCGCTCCTCGTCATGCTTCCGTACCCCGCCTTCATCCTGATTGCGCGCGGCTTCGGTCGCACGCTCCACCGCGCGAACCTCGCGCTCCAGGAAGGGCTCGCGGATCTCTCCAACGGTCTTCAGGAGAGCGTCTCGGGGATCGCCGTGGTGAAGGCCTATGCCATGGAGGGGGCAAGCGAGCGCCGCTTCGACGCCACCAACCGCGAGCTCTACCGCCGCCAGCTCGCCCTTGTGCGCGCGAACGCCGCAATGCCGGCCGTGGTCTCTCTTCTTCCTGGCGCGGCGATGTGCATCGTGCTGCTCGTGGGTGGAAACGAGGCTCTTCAACATCGGATGACCATCCCGAATCTCTTTACGTTCGCGATCTACGTCTACGAGATGACGTTTCCGACCTTCATGATGGGCTGGGTCTGGTCGCTGATGCAGCGCGGAGCGGCATCGATGCAGCGAATCGACCAGGTGCTGTCGGTCAAGCCATCGATCGCCGATCACAGCGATCCTGCGCCGATCAAGGGCCTCCGGGGGGAGATCGAGTTCCGGCATCTCACCTTTCACTATCCGGAGGAGCGTCGAGGGGCAGCGCTGCGGGACATCTGCTTGCGTGTTCCTGCGGGCACGAGCCTCGGGGTGGTGGGACCCGTCGGCGCGGGCAAGACGACGCTCGCTTCGGTGATCCCGCGGCTGTTCGAAGTGGAGGACGGCCAGCTCTTCTTGGACGGGATCGACGTGAACCGCATCCCGCTTGGCACCTTGCGGCGCAGCATCGCGATGGTCCCGCAGGACTCGTTCCTCTTCTCGATGTCGCTCGCGGAGAACGTGGCGTACGGCCTTCCGCAGGTCGACCGTGTCGCGGTAGCTGAGGCTGCGGGCCGGGCGCAGCTCTCGCGCGACATTGCAGAGCTCCCGCACGGCTACGACACGATCGTCGGCGAGCGCGGGGTGATGCTCTCCGGGGGGCAGCGCCAGCGAACGGCGCTTGCGCGCGCGCTCGCTCTTCGGCCCAGCATTCTCATCCTGGACGATACGCTCTCGAGCGTCGATGCGGAGACGGAAGCGGCCATCCAGCGTGGCCTGGGCGAAATGTTCGAAGGCCGCACCGTGGTGATCATTGCGCACCGCGTGAGCACCGTGCGGGGCTGCGACCAGATCGTCGTGCTCGAGGAGGGCCTGATCCGCGAGCGCGGGACGCACGAGGAGCTCGTCGCAGCGGGTGGGCTCTACGCTCGACTCGCGCGCGAGCAGGCGCTCGAGCAGGAACTCGCCGACGTCGAGGCGGTCGCGTGAGTGCGCCCCCCGGCGGCGCACTCGCCGCGATTCACGAGGAAGAAGCGCTGGGCAAGGCGTACGATGCGCGCCTGCTGCGGAGGCTTTGGCCCTATGTGCGGCAATACCGCGGCCAGGTGGCTCTCACTCTTGTCCTCGTCTTTCCCATGTTTGTGCTCGAGCTCGCCCCCGCCTGGATCGTGAAGGTCGGGATTGATCGCGTGATCGCTCCTGCGGTGGGTGGGGATGCGCTGGCCCGGGCGTCGGGCTCGTCGGCCGCCGGGCCCCTTGTCCAGCTTTTCCGCGCGCCAAGGGGCGTGGCTCCGCTCGTCTGGCTCGCCGGCCTCTATCTCGCCGCGATGTTGCTTGGAGCGTTCCTCCAGTTCGTGCACGCGACGGTGATGTCATGGACCGGGCAGTCGGCGATGCGCGACCTGCGCCGGGATGTCTTCGGCCACATCTTGCGGCTCCACCTCGGCTTCTTCGACCGCTATCCCGTGGGTCGGCTGGTGACCCGTGCCACGAACGACGTGGAGAACGTGGCGGAGATGTTCTCCGCGGGCATCGTCGCGCTCGTGACCGACCTTCTGAAAATGGTGGGTTTCGCGGTCGTGCTCTTCCTGGTGAACGCAAGGCTCGCGCTCGTGACCTTCCTTGTCGTGCCGTTCCTTGCGGCGGCGGCCGTCGTCTTCCGGCTGCGCGTGCGGGATGCATTTCGCGCCGTCCGCGTGCGGATTGCGCGCATCAACGCGGTCCTGCAGGAGACGGTGACGGGCATGAAGGTCGTCCAGCTCTTCGCGCGGGAGCAGCGCAACCTTCGCGATTTTGCCCAACTCAACGCCGAGCACCGCGACGCCTGGTACAACTCGATTCGCTACGACTCGGCGCTCTTCGCAGTGGTCGAGGCCGCGGGCGGGATTTCGATCACGGTGGTGATCTGGTACGGCGCGGGCCTTGCGGCGAGCGGCCTTGTAGCGATCGGCACGCTCTACGTCTTCATCGACTGGACCCGTCGCTTTTTTCTTCCGCTCCGCGATCTCTCGGCCAAGTACTCGGTCATGCAGTCGTCGATGGCGAGCTGCGAGCGCATCTTCCAGCTCCTCGATACCGCGCCCCAAATCGCCGACCGCGTCGTCCCGGTGGCGCCGGTCCGACGCGTTCACGGCAGCCCAGGCGGTGCGGTCGAGTTCCGCAACGTGTGGTTCGCCTACCA
>DOUU01000429.1:6051-6242 GCA_003520425.1 Deltaproteobacteria bacterium | reverse complement strand
GCGATGGTGCTCCAAGACGTCTTCCTGTTCAGCGGAACCGTGGCGGACAATCTCCGCCTCGGCCGTGAGGACGTGGATCGCGCCACCATCGAGGCGGCAGCCCGCGCCGTCGAGGCGCACCGGTTCATCGAGCGCCTCCCCAAGGGCTACGATACGGAGCTGCGGGAGCGGGGCACGAATCTCTCCTCTGG
>DOUU01000429.1:0-5978 GCA_003520425.1 Deltaproteobacteria bacterium | reverse complement strand
CTCTCGACGATCCAAGACGTCGACCGCATTTTCGTCCTCCACAAGGGCCGGATCGTGGAGGAAGGGAGCCACGAGGCGCTGCTCGGCCGCCGGGGCGTGTACCACCGGCTCTACCAGCTGCAGTACCGCCAGCAAGAAGGGCCCGTCGCCGCGCCACCCGCGGCCGCGGCGGGCGTCGGGGGCGGCGCAGCCTAGGGCGCGGTCGGCCTTCGGGCGGTGGGGGTACACCGGGGGGCGCCGTCGCGCGACCACTCGCCTCCGCCGCAGGCGCAAGCGCCGGGTGGGCTCGCTTCTGTCCTTGCCACCCCCCACGCGGGGTGGTACCTAAGTCGCACCCCCCATCCTTGTGGGCGCTCGCAGTCGGGTTGCCGGCGGCGCTCGTGTGCCCCGGACGAACGGAGGGTCCACGCGAGCATGAACAGGGCAGGACGGGCNNGCCATCGTCGGCCCGAACGGCTGTGGCAAGTCGAACGTCGTGGACGCGATGCGCTGGGCGATGGGCGAGCAGTCGCCGAGGCGCCTGCGCGGCAAGGGCATGGAGGATGTGATTTTCGCGGGGTCCGACTCTCGCGCCCCGATCGGCATGGCCGAGGTCGTCCTCTCCTTCGACAACGCGGAGGGCATCGCCCCGCCGGCCTACGCGTCGTTCTCCGAGATCCAGATCGCCCGGCGCGTCTATCGCTCGGGGGAGTCCGAATACCTGATCAACAAGGTTCCCTGCCGCTTGCGCGACGTGCAGGACTTCTTCCGGGATACGGGCATCGGAACGCGGGGCTACACGATCGTGGAGCAGGGTCAAATTGCGGGCATCGTCTCCGCAAAGCCGGAGGATCGGCGTTATCTGATCGAAGAGGCGGCTGGGATCAGCAAGTACAAAGCACGCCGCCGCGAAGCGGAGAGCAAGATCGAAGCCACAGAGCAGAACCTCGTACGCGTGAGCGACGTGCTCGGCGAGATCCGGCGGCAGATCGGGACCCTCGAGCGACAGGCGAAAAAGGCGGCGCGCTACAAGCGACTGCGGGAGACGCAGCGGTTGCTGGAACTTTCCCTCGCCGCGGACGATCGCGCCGATCTCGTGGGACAGATCGAAGACCTGCGACGCCGCTTTGCGTCCCTGCGGGATCAGGGTCTCGTACTCGAGGCGCGCGTGTCCGAGCGCGAGCTTGCCCTCGAGGCGGCGCGCCTCGAGCTTGCTGAGCGCGAACGGGTGGTGAATCAAGGCAACGAGGTGCTGGTCTCGCTGCGGGGCGACATCAAGCAGCTCGAGAGCCGGATCGACTACGAGACTCGCGAGCGGGACGCGCTGGCCGAAATGAACACCGTCCGCAGCGAAGAGCTCGCGACGCTCGGCGAGCAGCTTGCGGCATCCGAGACCGCGGCCGAACGCGCCGCCGACGAGCTTCGGGCCCTCGAATCGGGATTCGACGCGGAGGCCGGCGCGATCGCAGCCGCCGAAGCCGCGACGCGGCAGGCGGAGGAGGCGTTCCGGGCCCTGGAGCGGGAACGGGACGTTGCCAATGCGGCCCTCGTGGATGCGCTCACCCGCCTGGCACGGGCCGAGGACCGGCTCGCCGCACTCGAAGATCGCCGCGCAGAGATCGACCGGCGGATCCGCAGCGCCGACGAGGGCCTCGAGCTGCATGGCTCGGAAGAAGCCCAGGCCGAGCTTGCCGAGCAGACCCTGGCCGAGGGCCTTCGCAACCTGCTGGCGGATCGAGACCGGCTGATGGGGGCGCTGCGTGCCGCACACGCCCGCAGCGAGGAGGCAAGCCGCCGCGCCCGCGAGGCAGGCGAATCTCTGCGCGAGGCGCGCGAGCACCGCGAGACCCGGCGGGCGCGACTGGCGTCGTTGCGCGAGGTGATCGATCGGCGCGAGGACCTCGGTGCAGCTTCGCGGCATTTGTTGGAATGCGACGAGGCGACGCGGACTGCCCTCGGATTGCGCGCGCTCGCGCGGGACGTTCTCGAGGTCGATCGCCCCTACGAGCGGGCAATCGAAGCGGTCCTCGCCGAACGCGCCGAAGCCCTGGTCGTGCGCGACCTTGCGAGCGCGCTCGCGGCGATCGAGGTGCTGCGCTCGGCAAAGGCCGGGCGGGGCGTCTTCGTGGTGGAGCCGCGCCTTGAGGCTGCGCCCGTGGGATTTGTGCCGCTCGGCCGGCCGCTTCTCGAGTGCGTCCGGGTGCGACCGGGCTTCGAGGCCGTTGCGCGCAGCCTCCTTGGCGGCATGAACCTGGTGGACGATCTGCGCGAGGCGGTGGCGCTCTACGGGGCGGGGAGGCTCCCGGCGGGATTCGTGACCCCGGAGGGCGACCTCCTGTCCCCGGACGGTGTCGTGCGCGGCGGTGCCGAGGCGGCGCAGAGCGGTCTTCTCTCGCGGGTGCGGGAAGTGAGGGAGCTCGATCAGGAGGTGGCCGAGCTCGATCGCGTGGTTGCCGCGCAAGAGGCGGCGCGCGCGGCAGCCGAACTCGAGGAAGCGGCGGCGAATGATGAACGGGAGAACCTGCGCAACCGGCATCACACCGCGGCCCTCGCGGTGGCGAACCATGAGAAGGACCTCGAGCGCACGCGCGACCGCGTGAAGACCCTCGCCGTTGCGCATGACGATCGCGTCGCGGAGCGCACCCAGCTCGTGGACGAAGCCGAGCAGCGCGCGCTCGAGGCAGAGCGGCTCGCGGGAGCACTCGAAGAGACGCGCCGGGAGCGTTCCGAGCGCCAGCGCGGCCTCGAAGCCTTGATCCTGCGCATGGGCCAAGCGGGGCGCGAACTCGCACGGGAGCAAGCCCAGCTCGCGGCCCGGCGCGTCGAGTACGCAGGCCGTCTCGAGCGACGGGATGCGCTGCGCGAGGCGGAACGCCGGGCCTGCACCGCGGTGCGCGAGACCAAGGAGTGGATCGAGCGTCGAAAAGCGGAGACCGCTGCTGCAGAGGTTCGTCGCGAAACGCTGCTCGAGACGATTCAAGCGGCCCGAGCGGCGCTTGGGGAGCGCCTGCGCGAGGAGGAGGTGGCACGGGCCTCGAGCGACGCGAAGCGCGAGGCCTATGAACGCGAGGCCCTCCGCGTGCAGGAGTTCGAAGCGGAACTGCGGGGACTGCGCGGGGAGACGACCGAGCGCCGCGATGAGACGAGCCGCGCGGAGCTCGAGCTGCGGGAATCGGAGATGCGCCTTTCCCATCTCGAGGAAGCGGTGCGCGCGCGCTGGAGCGTCGAGCTCAAGAGCTGGGCGCCGCCCTTCGCCGACGCCCCACCGGAGCCGGCGCCCTCGGAGGCAAAGGAGGTGGCCTGCGAGCCAGGGGAGGCGGAGGCCGCGGGCGAAGGGGAGGGGAGCGAGGAGGAGGCCGCTCTGACCCCGCGGGCGGTCGCGGAGCTCCTGGCGCTGGCGCGCGAGGAGCGCCGTGCGCGTCTTGAAGATGTTCGCGGACGCGTGGAGGCGCTCGGCGAGGTCAACCTGGGGGCGATCGAAGAGCACGAGGAGCTCGCCGAGCGTTTCCGCTTCCTTTCCGAGCAGAAAAACGATCTCGAGAGCACCCTCGCCGCCCTGCGGGAGGCGATTCAACGGATCAACCGCACGAGTCGCAAGCGCTTCCGCGAAACCTTTGACGCGGTCAATCTGCGCTTCCAGGAGAACTTCCCGCGCCTTTTTCGGGGCGGGAAGGCGAAGCTCCAGCTCACCGAGGAAGAGGACGTGCTCGAGGCGGGGATCGAGATCATGGCGTCTCCGCCCGGCAAGCGCGTCGTCAACGTGAACGCCCTCTCCGGAGGAGAGAAGACCCTCACGGCTGTGGCTCTGCTCGTCTCGGTCTTCCAGGTGAGGCCGTCGCCCTTCTTCCTGCTGGACGAGGTCGACGCGGCCCTCGACGACGCCAACGTGGGGCGCTTCAACGAGATCGTGAAAGAGCTCGCCAAGGAGTCGCAATTCCTCGTCGTGACCCACAACAAGCGCACGATCGAAGTCGCCGACCTGCTCTATGGCGTGACGATGGAGGAGAAGGGCGTGAGCAAGCTCGTCTCCGTCGAGCTCCACTAGCGCCGCCACCGCGGGCGAGATGGTCAAGTACATCGGCTCGAAACGCGTTCTGGTCCCGCGAATCGTGGCTGCGATTTCGGCTTTCCCCGGCGTTCGCACCGTCCTCGATCTCTTTTCCGGCACCTCCCGCGTAGGTCATGCGCTCAAGAGCGCAGGCTTTTTCGTGCTCGCGAACGACCACAATGCCTACGCCCACACGCTCGCACGCTGCTACGTGCAAGCCGATCGGGGTCGGGTGTGGGACGAGGCTCAACGACTGATCCGCGAGCTCGCGGCCTTGCCGCCGAGGCCGGGCTACTTCACCGAGACCTTCTGCGTGCGGGCCCGCTTCTTCCACCCCCGCAATGGCGCACGCATCGATGCGATTCGAGAAGCCATCGCAAGAGGGTGCTTCGAGCCGGACCTCGAGGCCGTGCTTCTCACCGCTCTCATGGAAGCCGCCGATCGCGTCGACTCCACGACCGGCGTGCAGATGGCGTACTTGAAGGAATGGGCTCCGCGGGCGCTCCATGACCTCGAGCTGCGGATGCCGCGGGTCCTGCCGGGAGGAGGCCGGGCCTTCTGCCTCGACGCTCTCGACGCCGCGCGTGCGTTGGAGGCGGACGTGGCCTACCTCGATCCGCCCTACAACCAGCACCGCTATCTCAGCAACTATCACGTCTGGGAGACGCTCGTCCGCTGGGACAAGCCCGAGGCGTATGGCGTCGCGTGCAAGCGCATCGAGTGCAAGACCTACCGCAGCGACTTCAACTCCCGTCCNNCTTGTCGTCTCGTTCAACGACGAGGGATATGTGAGCCGCGTGCAGATGGAGGCACTCCTTTCGCGGCGCGGCCACGTGGAGGTCGTGGAGGTCGACTTCCCGCGCTACGTCGGCGCGCGCATCGGAATCTTCAACCCCGCGGGCGTGAAGGTGGGAACCGTCGGCCGCCTGCGGAACAAGGAGCACCTGTTCATCGTGTCCGAGGAGCGGGCGCGCGCCCGGGCTGCCGCAGGACGATAAGGCGAGTCGCGGTATGCTCCGACGCCCATGAACGAGAGCGCCGTGGCGACCCTCCCGCCTCTTCTCGCGTTTGTACAGGCCCATCCCGCGCTTGCTCTCGGGGCGGCGTTCCTGCTCCCCCTCGTGATCGCCGCTGCGTACCTTGCGCTGCGCGCGCCGGCTGCGGCGCCCGCGGCGCCTGCGCTGCCGCGGGGCACGGAGGGTGCGCCCGCCGCGGGGGAAGGCGAGGCGCTTGCCAAGGCCGCTCCCCTCGTGCCCGCGCCGCTCCCTGCCGAAGCACCCCGAGCGCGCCCGAGCCGTCTGCGCGAGCGGCTGGCGCGCACGCGATTGCCGGACGAAGTTCCTGACACCGGATGGGAGTATGGGACGAATCTCGCGTATCTGCGCGAGCTGATCGAATATTGGCGCACGCGATATGACTGGCGCGTCCACGAGCGTGAGCTGAATCGCTTCTCGCAATTCCGAACTGAGGTTGACGGCCTCGGAATTCATTTCATCCACGAGAAGGGCCGCGGCCCCAATCCAAAGCCGCTGCTGATCGTTCATGGATGGCCGGGGTCGGTCTACGAATTCAACCGCATCATTCCGATGCTCACGGACCCCGCCGCACATGGCGGGAATGCGCGCGATTCGTTCACCGTCGTGGCGCCGTCGCTGCCCGGCTACGGATTTTCGGACCATCCGGCGAAACGCGCGGTCAACATCCAGGGGACGGCTGACATTTTCAACAAGCTTATGACGGAGGTGCTCGGGCACTCGCGGTATGCGGCGCAGGGCGGCGACTGGGGCGCNNTTGGGCCGGCGGAAGGGCGCAGCGCGACCGAACTGACTCCGGCAGAGAAAGTCTTTCTCGGCGAGATGGAGAAGTTCCGCCGCGAGGAGACCGGTTACCAGTGGATTCAGGGGACGAAGCCGCAGACGCTCGCATACGGACTCAACGATTCGCCTGCCGG
>DOUU01000189.1:6099-6815 GCA_003520425.1 Deltaproteobacteria bacterium | reverse complement strand
CGCCTGACCTACCGACGCCCCGGACAGCACCACATTCATGTACGGGGCTACAAGGAGAAGGGAAACATCAATACGCCCCTTGAGCTCGCGATCCGAAATCAAACCGACCGGTTCAGTCTTGCCATCGATGCCATCGATCGGATGGCGCGCTTCCGCATCACGGGAGCGAGTGTTCGCGAGAAGCTGCTCAATCAGCAGATTGCCTGCGAGAACTACGCGTACGAGTTCGGGGTGGATCGTCCGGAGGTCACGAGCTGGCAATGGCCCTTCTAAAGGATACGAAGATCGTTCTGGAGACCTGCCATGAATGAGGCGCTGCCCGTCGCTTATCTCGCAAGGCATGGGGAGACCGCGTGGACCGTCTCGGGCCAGCACACGGGCCTTACCGATCTTCCGCTGACCGAGCGCGGGGAGCGCAATGCGCAGCGCCTTGGAGTAAGACTCCGGGAGATGAAGCCGGTCCGGGTGTACACGAGCCCTTTGCAGCGGGTGAGGCGAACCTGTGAGCTGGCCGGTTTCGGCGCCCAATCCGAGGTGGACCCGGATCTTGTGGAATGGGACTACGGGAAGTATGAAGGTCGGACCAGCGCGGAGATCCACGCAGAGCGTCCCGACTGGGAGCTCTTTCGCGACGGCTGCCCAGGGGGCGAATCGGCGGCTCAGGTCGGAGCGCGGGCCGACCGTGTAGTGAGCCGAGTGCGCACGGTTCAGGGCGA
>DOUU01000189.1:0-6043 GCA_003520425.1 Deltaproteobacteria bacterium | reverse complement strand
ACCAGTCATCTCCGTTGAACACCGATCGAATCCACAAGACAGGCAAATCAGGAAGAGCAAAGGAGGATCAAAATGGCAGGAAAGAAGAAGGACGAGACGCACTCCTCGTCTCGGGGGGTATCGGAAGACCTGCCGAAGCTCCTCGCCCAGTATGGCTGCGGGCCGGTCCAGTTCACAGGGACGGCGGATGCACTCTATGAGCGCCATCTTCTCTTCGACAACGTCATCGATCTCAAGGCCGCAGGCGCTCGCGAGCGCTACGAGGCCGTGGCTCACTCCGTGCGCGACGTCCTTTCCCAGCGCTGGCTTCTCACAGAGAACACCTACGAGCGGCAGGATCCGAAGCGCCTCTACTACCTCTCGATCGAGTTTCTCCTCGGTCGTTCCCTTGCCAACAACATCACAAACCTCATGCTCGACGGGGTTGTCCAGCAAGTCGTCGACGAGAAGAAGCTCGACTGGCTGGCCGTTCTCGAGGAGGAGCCCGATGCAGGCTTGGGCAATGGGGGCCTTGGGCGCCTCGCCGCTTGTTTCCTCGACTCGCTTTCCACCCTGCAGCTTCCCGCCATGGGNNTATGGCCTGCGTTACGAGTACGGAATGTTCCGCCAGTCGATCGAAAACGGTGGGCAGCGCGAGAAAGGCGACAACTGGCTTCGGCGGCCGGATCCGTGGGAAGTGGCTCGGCCGCAAGAAAAGGTGGAGGTGAAGCTCAACTGCTCCTTCGAGGTCCGGGGCGGAACTCTGCGGCCGGTGATCGGCAGGCCCTCTCACCTGATCGCGATTCCCTTCGATCGGCCCGTCGTAGGCTACGGCGGCAAGACCATCAACACGCTCCGGCTCTGGGCGGCGGCTGCGCCGGATGCCTTCGACTTCCAGGAGTTCAGCAGCGGGGACTTCATCGGTGCCCTGGCCGAGACGCTCACAGCCGAGTCCCTGACACGGGTTCTCTACCCCGACGACTCGACCAGCATGGGAAAGGGATTGCGCTTCCTGCAGGAATACTTCCTGGCCGCTGCCTCGCTTGCCGATCTCTTGAGGCGCTTCCAGCGCAGCAACACGGACTGGAACACACTCCCCGAAAAAGTCGCAATCCAGATGAACGACACACACCCGACACTCGTCGTCCCCGAGCTCATGCGGGTGCTTCTCGACGAAGTCCACCTGGGGTGGGACCAAGCCTGGGAGATCACCCAGAGGACCCTTGCCTATACCAACCATACGCTCCTTCCCGAAGCCCTGGAGGTATGGCCGGTCGCATGGTTCCAGGATTTCCTCCCGCGTCACCTCGAGATCATCCTAGAGGTCAACCGACGCCTCCTCGACACCGTGCGAGCCCGCTTTCCGGGGGATGAAGGGCGTGTCGAGCGCACGAGTCTGGTGGAGGAGGGTGCGGAACGAAAGGTGCGGATGGCGAATCTTGCCATCGTGGGATCCCACAGCACCAATGGCGTGGCGGCGATCCACTCGGAGCTCTTGCGCACAAGGACGGTCCGGGATCTTGCGGAGATGTTTCCCGAACGCTTTAGCAACAAGACCAATGGGGTTACACCGCGGCGTTGGCTCCTGCTTGCGAATCCCGCTCTCGCAGGAACGATTGCAGAGGCGATTGGCGACGGCTGGATTTGCGATCTCGGAGAGCTCGCAAGACTGAAGCCTCTGGCCGAAGACAGTGCCTTCCGCGAAAGGTTTTGGCAGGCCACGCGCGAGACCAAGTCTCGGTTTGCCCAGTGGCTCAAGGCGACGTGCGGAGCGGCAATCGATCCGGACAGTGTCTTTGACTCGCAGGTGAAGCGAATTCACGAGTACAAACGGCAGCTCCTGAACGTGCTCCGGATTGCGGTGCTCTACAACCGCCTGCGAGAGAACCCGGGCCTGGAGGTCGTGCCGCGGACCTTCCTGTTTGCAGGAAAGGCGGCCCCCGCCTACCGGAATGCCAAGCTCATCATCAAGCTCATCAACAATCTCGCGGCCACGCTCGATGCAGACCCTGCCGTCCGTGGCCGCCTCAAGGTCCTCTTCCTGCCCGAATATTGCGTGTCTCTCGCCGAGCATCTGATCCCTGCAAGTGATGTCTCCAACCAAATTTCGACGGCCGGCTATGAGGCCAGCGGCACGAGCAACATGNNATGAAGTTCATGATGAACGGTGCCCTCACCCTCGGGACGCGTGACGGCGCGACGATCGAGATGGCAAAGGAAGGGGGCGAGGAGAATTTCTTCCTGTTCGGTCTAACCGCAGAGCAGGTGGCTGAAAGTCGGGGCTGGTACAACCCGCAGTGGCACTATGACCACGAGCCGGAGACCCGGGCGGCCCTCGACCTTGTGTTCTCCGATCAGGTGAGCCGCAGTGAGCCGGGGGTCTTTTCTCCCTTGCGCGAAGCGCTGCTCACGCACGGGGACTACTACATGCACCTCGCCGACCTTCGCTCCTACCTCGATGCGGACGCGCGGCTGTTGGATCTCTATCGCGACCGCGAGGGGTGGGTGCGAAAAGCCATCTTGAATGTCGGGAGCTCGGGCAAGTTCTCGAGTGACCGCACGATCGCGGAGTACGCGAGCGAGATTTGGCAGCTCAAGCCCTGCCCGGTGCAGTAGGGCGACGCCTGGTCGCTTGCGTTCGAGGTAACTCGGAATGCCCGTTAGCCTTCTGGCCGGAAAACCTGCAGATCCGCTTAGCCTGGTCAACGTTCCCAAGCTCGTGACGGCCTATTACACGGGCCGCCCCGATCCCTCGCAACCTGCGGAGCGGGTCGCCTTCGGAACCTCCGGGCATCGGGGCTCCTCGCTCGACAACGCGTTCAATGAGGCGCACATCCTGGCCATCACGCAGGCCATTTGCCTGTACCGCAAAGCGCAGAGTATCGATGGACCCCTCTTCCTCGGAGTCGACACCCACGCGCTCTCAGAGCCGGCTTTTTCGAGTGCGCTCGAGGTACTCGCCGCCAACGGAGTGGACGTCATGATCGACTCGGGCGGTGGCTACACCCCGACCCCGGTCATCTCCCATGCGGTTCTCACCTACAACCGCGGGCGGCGCCATGGTCTCGCCGACGGCATTGTCATCACGCCATCGCACAACCCGCCGCGTTTCGGCGGCTTCAAATACGATCCGCCCCACGGGGGACCCGCCGACAACCAGGTGACGCAATGGATCGAGGAGCGCGCCAACGCCTTCCTCGCAGATAGGCTTCGCGAAGTGACGAGGGTTCCCTTTGAGCGCGCGCGGAACGCGCCCACTACGCATCTGCATCCCTACCTCGAANNCCGAGAGAGCAAAGTCCACCTCGGAGTCGATCCGCTCGGTGGCGCGAGCGTGGCCTACTGGGACGCCATTGGGGATCGCTATGGCCTCAATCTCGAGGTGGTGAATCACGCCGTGGATCCCACCTTCCGGTTCATGACCGTAGACTGGGACGGCCAGATCCGAATGGACCCTTCGTCTCCCTATGCCATGGCGCGGCTCGTGGACCTTAAAGAACGCTTCGACGTGGCCTTCGCAAGCGATACCGATGCCGATCGACACGGCGTCGTAAGTCACAGCGCGGGGCTGCTGGAGCCGAACCATTATCTCTCGGTCGCGATCGCGTACCTATTCACGAATCGGCCCGAGTGGCCGGCCACTGTCGCCGTCGGGAAGACGGTTGTGAGCAGCAGCATGATCGATCGGGTCGCCACCCGCATGAAGCGCCAGCTTGTCGAGGTTCCCGTCGGGTTCAAATGGTTCGTGGAAGGGCTCATCGAGGGTAGGCTCGGTTTCTGTGGCGAAGAGAGCTCAGGGGCAACGTTCTTACGGCGCAACGGCACGGTCTGGACCACAGACAAGGATGGGCTGGTACCCAATTTATTGGCCGCAGAGATCACTGCAAAGACCAAAAAGGACCCCGGGGAGCACTACCGCACGCTCGTCCAGGAGTTCGGAGCACCTTGTTACGCCCGCATCGATGCACCCGCTACCCCCGAGCAGAAGGCGAGGCTGGCAAATCTGTCGCCCGAGGCGGTCACGGCAACGCGGCTCGCGGGCGAGCCCATCACAGCGAAGCTGACCCACGCTCCGGGCAACAAGGCCGCCATCGGTGGGATCAAGGTCATTGCTGCAACCGGCTGGTTCGCGGCACGACCCTCGGGAACCGAGAGCATCTACAAAATCTACGCGGAAAGCTTCAAGGACAAGGCGCACCTAGACGCCATCCTGAACGAAGCGGAAAAAATCGTGAACGATGCTCTCGGAGGTGCCTCATGAGGCCGCTGAGCGCTCGTCTTCCTGATCGACGTCGACAACACCTGGCTAGCCAGCTCGCGTTCTCTCTTTAACTTCGAGGTAACACCATGAAGGCGACCCAACTGCTCCACGACCTGGGCCAGAGCCTCTGGCTCGACAACATCACGCGGGATTTACTCAGCAGCGGAACTCTTGCGAGCTATATCGAAGAGCTTTCTGTGACGGGGCTTACCTCGAATCCCACGATCTTCGACCATGCCCTCAAAAACAGCACGGCTTACGACAAGACGATTCGCGAGAAGCTGCGCCAGGGAAGGGCAGGGGAGGCGCTCTTCTTCGAGCTTGCGCTGGAAGACCTCACCCAAGCCGCTGATCTTTTTCGGCCAATCCATGAGAAGACCGACGGCGTGGACGGATGGGTATCGCTCGAAGTCTCGCCTCTCCTCGCGCACGATTCCGTTCGGACACTCGCCGCAGCAAAGGAACTCTTCGCACGTGCGGCAAGACCGAATCTCTTCATCAAGATTCCCGGAACCAAGGAGGGCCTGCCCGCGATCGAGGAAGCCATCTTTGCCGGAGTGCCCGTGAACGTGACGCTCCTCTTCTCGAAAGAGCATTACCTTGCGGCGGCGGAAGCTTTCTTGCGGGGCGTTGAGCGGCGCATCGAAGCGGGACTTGATCCCAACGTCGGGTCCGTCGCTTCGATCTTCGTGAGCCGCTGGGACGCGGCGGTGGCGGGCAAGGTGCCGGAGCCCTTGCGCAACCAGCTTGGGATCGCCGTTGCCAAGCGGACCTACGGGGCTTACCGCGGGCTCCTTGGGTCCACGCGCTGGGAGCGTGCCTACAACGCCGGGGCTAGACCGCAGCGTCTTTTGTGGGCGAGCACGGGAACGAAGGACCCCAAGGCCTCCGACGTCCTTTACATCAAAGCCCTGGCCGCGCCCTTCACCGTGAATACCATGCCCGAGGCCACCTTGAAGGCGCTCGCCGATCACAACGAACTCGGCGAGCTCCTTCCCGCGGACGGGGGTGGATGCGAGGAGGTCTTGGACCGCTTCGCCAAGGCGGGCATCGATGTGGAGGCGTTGGCCGCGAGGCTGCAGGACGAAGGGGCAAAGTCGTTCGTTGCGTCCTGGAAGGACTTGCTGGAAGGCATCGAACAGAAGAGCGCGAGGATCGCGTCATGAGCGTGACTGCGGGCTGGCGAGAGGCCTTTAGCGCCCTCTCGGACCATCACAAGAAGGTCGGGGGGCTCCACCTCCGGCGACTCTTCGCTGAGGATCCCAGGCGCGGAGAGCGCTTTGCGAGGGAGGCCGTGGGGATCTACCTCGACTACTCGAAGAATCGCGTGACCGACGAAACGCTACGGCTCCTCCTGCAACTCGCGAAGGAGTCCGGCCTGCGCGCGCGGATCGACGCCATGTTCTGCGGCGAGAAGATCAACCTGACCGAGAAGCGGGCCGTCCTCCACGTGGCACTCCGGGCTCCGAAGGAGGCGTCCATCGTCGTCGACGGCGAGAACGTGGTTCCCAAGGTCCACGCCGTGCTCGACAAGATGGCTGACTTCTCCCGCCGGGTTCGGAGTGGCGTCTGGCAGGGCCACAGCGGGAGACGCATTCGCAACGTCATCAACATCGGGATCGGCGGATCGGATCTTGGACCCGTGATGGCCTACGAGGCGCTCAAGCACTACAGCGACCACACCATGACCTTTCGCTTCATCTCCAACGTCGATGGCAGCGACTTCGTGGAGGCGGTCCGGGATCTGGACCCGGCCGAGACCCTGTTCGTGGTCTCCTCGAAGACCTTCACCACGCTCGAGAC
>DOUU01000195.1:2171-10748 GCA_003520425.1 Deltaproteobacteria bacterium | reverse complement strand
AAGCGGGCTGGTGAGAGTGGCGCCGCAGCCTTGCGGACAGGGGAACTCGGGATGTTCCAAGAGCCAGCTCACTCGCATGCGACGCACGTGGCCGCAGTTGATGCAGCTGATCCGATACTCGACTGCGTCCAGCATGTTCCGAACCTGCGTGTTCGGACCTGGAGGCTCAGCGATGCGAAGCACCCTGCGCCTCAGGAACACGAATCAGGGCTCCCCTGTCCTTCGTGAAGGTCAGAGGAGATCATACAAGAAGGCATTGTGATCATGCTCGAGGGCAAGCGCCGACCCCGCGGGCGGGGTCTTTAGGGACATCGCCTCGGGGGAGACCCTAGCTTAAGGTGGTCGCCCAGGGTCCCGCTCTCGGCGAACGGCGTGCGCCGCGGAGCGCCGCAGAGTCTCGCGAGTGCCCGAGCGCCAACCAGGAGGAGCCGACGTGCGAGCCCGTCTGCGCTCGGCAATGGCCGAGACGCCGACGAGCCCGCCCGTCCGCGTCGTCCTGTATCGCTTGCACTAGCCGACGAAGAATGCGTTCAGTTTGTTGCCATCGAGATCCCGGAAATACCCGGCATAGAAGCCGTCTCCCCTCGGACCGGGCGCACCCTCGTCCTTGGCCCCAAGCTCCAGCGCCTTGCGGTGGATGGCGTCGACTTGTGCCTTGCTGCTGGCCGCGAGTGCGACCATCACGCCATTTCCCACCGTGGCCGGCTTTCCGTCGAAGGGCTTGATCACAGAGACCATGGGTCCGCCGGGCGCAGCCGCCCAGGCGATGAAGTGCTCCATCTCCATGGCGCGCTTGGCTCCGAGCTCTGCGAGCAAGGCGTCATAGAATCTCGCGGCGCGGGAGAGGTCGTTCGTTCCGAGCGTGACGTATCCGATCACACCTGTCTCCTTTCGCAAGAATGGCTCGAGGTCTGGCCGTCCAGCATAGCGCTCCTGCGGCGCTTCGATCCGGAATTTTTGCAGAACGCGCACCCGACGGCGGGTGCCAGGGAACGACGCGAAATCTTCGATGGACCGAGAGCGCAGCAGAAACGAGGCCGGCGCCGTGAACTCAGGGGTCATTTAGTTCGCGGCACCGGCTGTCCCGCAGATTTCTCTTTTGCGCGCGGGACTGCCGCAATATGCACAGGGGGCAATAAATCTTCTGTGACTAAAGTCACTGGAGGAGAGAGACACCGCCGTGGACCATTACACACCGGATCAGCACGCCTCCTGTCCATGCCTGTTCCTTCCTACTCGATCGAGCCCAGTGAACCCGTTGCGCAAGCATGAGACGGGGAGCAGTGCGGCGGTGCGGATGCATGAGGCAGCCGTCTATCAATGAGAACAACATCCTCTGGCTCTTCCCTCCGCTCGACAACCCGAATCATCGTGCCCTCGAACTGGGGGAATCTGCGGATGCGATGGGTTGAGGCCCCTTCCAAGTACTGAAGAGAGTCGCGACTCGGAGGTCCGTAGCTCGCCTTCACGTTCTTCTCGACGCGGGCGGTCACGACACGGTCTCCAGGTAGATCAGGTAGCTGGATTTTCAGATCGAGATGCTGCTCCTGCCCCGAAGAGGGCGTTGTGGGGCTGCCCATCGATCCTTCCTTGTCAGCACGACGGCGTGTCGCCGAGCGCAAGGCCGGTGTCTTGCACGCAAGAACGCGAGAAGATCCGTTTGGCCGTTCACTGGGACGGTGTGAGCTCGGACGGCTGTCGTTCTGGACTCAGAGGCTCGACGCAGCTGCGTCTTTCGGAGTGCTGCAATCGGATTCGATCAGCCCCGAGGTCGAGGTCTCCGCGTGCACTAGTGCTGGCCGAGCTCCTTGCGCCGCTGCGCAGGCCCCGTTCCAAACCAGCGGCGACATGCTCGACCGAAGTTCGATGCATCCTTGTAGCCGAGTCGCCAGGCGATCTCGGCGACTGGAAGACTGAGATCACGGAGGAGCACCTCGGCCCGCTCGCGCAGGTGGGCCTCCAGAAGGGTGCGGTACGAGGTGCCAAGCTCGGCCAGCCGTCGGTTCAGCGTACGACGCGAGAGGTGGATGCGACGCGCCGCTTGGGCGAGTGGAAGCCCGGCCTCGCCTGCCCCGCTCAAGATCTGCTCCAAGTGCGCCAGCAGGAAGTCTTCACCCTCGAGACGACGCACTTGGGCCTCCAGTTTGCGGATCGAGGCCTCGTACATCGCGGGATCGGCCATCGGGCAGGCGAGCTCGAGCCACGACGCTGGCAGTGTCGCACGAGTCTCCGGCCGGCCGAAGCGTACCGGGGCATGGAAGAACTCGGCGTAACGCCTTTCATAGGTGGGAGCGTCATACGCGAAATCGAAGCGAGCCTCGCGTATGGGACGGCCGAGAACAGATTCGATCAGCGCCTGAAGGCTCAGCATCAGCATCTCGAGCAGCGGAACGCGCTCCCCGCCGCCGAGAGGCACGCGCTCCTCCACGGTGACTCGGTAGGAGCCTGCCTCGCGTTCGGCGAGGACGCGGTAGTAAGGCGCGCGTACCCAGCTGAAGCGCTCGATCACATCGAGGCTCGCGCCGAGGCTGGGCGCGCTGACGGCGGCGAAGCCCAGCGGCCCGTGGGTCGAGGCGTGGAAGTGCGCACCGGCATCAAGCGCCCAGCCCGGGGCCACGCGCGAGGAGAGGTTTCGCAGCAGTTGGAGCGTCTGGCCGAGGGTCACCTCGCTTCCCGGCTCGGCCAGGGCTGCCCGGTCCACCCCCGTCTTGTCGAGAAGGGCCCTTTCGGCCTCGAGCGCGCTTCCGAACTCCCGCAGGACCAGGAGGAAGTAAGCCGCGGGCATCGGGAGACTCTCGGCCGATTGCCTCGTCATCGTTTCTTTGGGCGCCGTCCTAGANNGCCTCGTCATCTTTCCTTGGGCGCCGATCCAGGAGGCGCGGCCCCGGCTCCTCTTGGCGCGAAATGACCGATGGTTGGCGCAGCATACGCTCCAAGCGCGGCCGAAGCCAAGCCATGCTGCATCCGTCGTTGACCACGGGTCCCACCGACCCTCGGAGGCATGTGATGAAGGTCTACACGCTGGAGCGCGGCGACGGCGAGCCGCTCCGCTACATCGACAAGAAGCGCTTCCTCTGGCTGGCGTCCCTCGCGATACCCGCGATCCCGCTCGGCACCTTCGCGGCATATTTCGCGACAAGGAGCGAGCTGGTGCTGCTCTTCCCGCTCGTCTTCTTCTACGGGATTGTCCCAGTGCTCGACGTGCTTGTGGGTGAGGACACGAGCAACCCCCCCGAGGAGCTCGTCCTCGAGCTCTCGGCCGATCGTTACTATCGCTGGCTCACGTACGCCGCGGTGCCGCTCTACTTTGTCACGTTTGGCGCCGCAGCCTGGTTCGTCGGCACGCAGCCGCTCTCGTTCCTCGGGATCCTGGCTGTTGCACTCTCCGTCGGCTTCTACAGCGGCTCCGCGATCACCGTCGGGCATGAGCTCGGCCACAAGAAAGAGAAGCTCGAGCGCTGGCTTGCCAAGATCGTCCTCGCGGTGCCCGCGTACGGGCACTTCTGGATCGAGCACAACCGCGGCCACCACCGCGACGTCGCCACGCCAGAGGACCCTGCCAGCTCGCGCTTCGGCGAGAACATCTACAAGTTCGCGCTGCGCGAGATCCCGGGAGCGCTGCGCCGCGCGTGGGCTCTCGAGAAGGGGAGGCTCAATCGGACCGGCAAGAGCGCCTTCAACCTGCGCGAGAACGAGATCCTCCACTCTTGGGCCCTCGCCGCCGCCCTCCGCCTCGGGTTCCTGGCGGCGTTCGGCCCGGTAATGATCCCCTTCCTGTTGATCCACGACTTCCTCGCCTGGTGGGGCCTCACGAGCGCCAACTACATCGAACACTACGGTTTGCTGCGCCGGATGGGCGCGGATGGGAAGTACGAGAAGCCGCTGCCGCGCCACTCATGGAACAGCAATCATGTCGTCTCGAACCTGCTCTCGTTCCACCTCGAACGCCATTCCGATCACCACGCGCACCCGACCCGCCGCTACCAGGCGCTCCGCCACTTCGAGAATCTACCGACGCTCCCCGGCGGCTACTCTGCGATGTTCCTGCTCGCCTACGTTCCGCCTCTCTGGTTCAGAATCATGAACCCACGTGTCCTTGCTGTCGTAGGCGGCGACCTTGACCAGGTGAACATCGCACCCGACATACGCGACGCGGTGCTGGCGAAGTACGCCGGTGCCCCCGTCACGGCCGCGGTGGCCTAGCGGCTCCAGGAGAGACGATGAGCTCGGCATACGCTTCTGCCTCGCCGGCCGCGGTCGCCTCGGAACCCGCCCGCTGGCGCTGCCCCGAATGCGGGTGGAGCTACGACGAGGCACAAGGGGACCGCGACGAGGGGTTCGCCCCGAACACACGCTTGGAGAGCTTCCCCGATGACTGGTCCTGCCCCGATTGCGGGGTGAGAGACAAGCGCGACTTCGAACGCGATCCGGAAGCCCACACTGCTTGCATCTCCAACGAATGAGTCTGACAGCGACACGGATCGACGGAGCTCAAGGTCCCGACTTCGGTTGTGGTTCGACACTCTTCGAGAGGTGCATTGCACGATGGGCCCTGGGGCCAGGTGCCTGACGAAGCGAGACTCGAAGCCCTGATCCTCGAGGCTGCGCCGATACAGGCGTGCGGCTCTATCCGACCCCTCGCGATTCGGCAGACTCCAAAGACGAAAACGCCGCCAGCGCAACAAGCCGAAGGGGGGAATTGGCAGGGTGAGCGATGGGGATCGAACCCGAGACCACGGTGTCCCGGAGGGGTGCCGCTGGTTCGGCCTCCGTCTGCGAGCCCAGCGCCCCGCTGTCACGTAGCCGTAGGGTGAGGCGCGCTTGCCTGCGGGCGAAGAGGCCCAGCATGCCCAAGCCCATCAGACCGAGCGTCGCCGCGGTCGGCTCGGGCACCGCCAAGGTTTCGAAATATATCGGCAGGCCATTGTCGCGGCTCGCGTCGAAGGACGGGAACGCCACGATCGCCTTGGCGTAGTTTCCAGCATTGGTCTTGACGGCAAATACGTCGCCATACACGAGTGCATTGGAACCATCGCTTCCCGAAATCTGGGCGTTGCCATAGCTCAAGCCTTGCAGATCGGCGAGCGTCAGGTTCGCAAAGTTGACCACACCCAAATTGACAATCTGCGCACCGTTTTCTGGAACCAGCGCTCGGGTCGTAGGGGTGAACTGCTCCCAGAATACGTCCTGCCCCGGATCTGTGAGGAAGTCGCCTTGAACGCCGGTATCGAAGTCGAAGCTGAAGGTGCCGGTAATGTCGGCAACCCCCGAAGCCACCGTTGTGGCGGACGCCATCATGGGGAGCACTGCGCCCAACAGCGCACCACCGACCACGCCAATTGCTCGTTTGGTCATAAGCTGCCTCCTGATCGGAACGCCGACCGGAGATAGAGCGGGCCAGCTGAGTTTCGAAGCGGGCCTCCCGCCGCCACGCTTGTGCCGACGTCACGCCTCGCTGTGGCGCGCAATGCCGCCGACGCTCCGGAGATTTCGGGAGCGCCTGCTTCCCGCTGCGTGACTCGTCTCACGGCGTCCGCTGTGCAACTCAGTAGCGAGCGAGGATCGTCATCAGCGGACCTGTTGCAGCCGTGATCATGGTCACTGATTGGACCGACCGAGTGGCCGAACGATGGTTCAGCCATCAGTCGCACCGGGAATGCGAGCAGGGGGGGCGGTTTCGCGGCCGTGCACGTTACGCCGAGGGACCACCGATGGATCGGAGATTTAGTCGTCGAGTAAAGTACGTCGGCTTAAAGCCCTGCCTGCTGGCGGCAACGCTCCTTCTGTGGGCCGCGCCTGCATCGTCTCTTCCGGTCACCTATCAAGACACCGGTCGCCTGTTCACGGAATTTGTGACCCCATATGACGGCACGATGAGCGTCGATGGCAGTATTACGTTTCCGACGCCATTGCCTGCCAGTTCTACGCTGCAAAGCTTTGCAATTGGATTTGAGACAAACGGAGGTTCGTATTCCTTCTCCGATGGCACTATGACCTACGACCTCACGAACAGCACGCCTGCAGATCTCCTTTTTGCAACAGACAAGAGCGGGAACATCACTGCTTGGCAAGTGGAGATCTTCTCCGATGCAGGGCCGATCCTCTTGTTGCAGAGTCTTCCCTCGATTCCGGGCTCGGGTTTCGACAAGGTACTCTCTAGCGGCGCGCAGCAGCTGGCGTTGTCCGACGGCCCGGCGACGTGGACGGACCCTCAGGTGGTCCCTGAGCCCGCGGTCTTCACGTTGTCTGTCCTTGGTCTTTCCGCTCTCGCCGCGGCGAAGCGACGGATCCGCACGTGAGCGTGTAAATCGATCCTGTTTGACAGGCACTGCCCCATCCACGCGCCGCTCTTCTTCGACGTGGTTGATACATGGCTCGAGCGCTCGCTTGGCGGCTGCACCTATCACTGTGGCGCATCCCGCCGGGAGGAACGCGCCTCCAAACACAACGTGCTCGTGGAGATGGGGCTCGCGGGCTGGGATCGCGCGTCGCCCCCCCACGTTCTCGACGCCGATCGGCGCGGACGCGGGCGTCGCTCCGTCGCTATCCGTCCCCGAGAGCAGTCTGTCTGTGGGCACGCGAGCGGCTCAAGGGAGCGCTGTCTAAGGTGTGGTCTCGGCTCCGGCTTCCCGTCTCTAAGCCGAAGGCGCCCAGAGTCCTCCGAGAGGCGATGGTGCGCCGATCCGGCGCGACCGAGAAGGGAGCACCTCCGGCCCCTAGCCCATAGCCGTCACCGCCATAGGCCCACCTCCCGAGCGCTAGCGAGGGGGGTGTTGCACCGTTGCGGGCATTTTGGGGGGATATGGAGCCCCCCCAGTGGGACCATCGAGCCGGATCCCTCAAGGAACCCCCTCAGATCGCCGATACGAATCGAAATGTCGAGTGCGCGAGAATCGATCGAGCATCTGGTTGCCGCTGAGCACGGCGACCTCGAATGCGTGTTCGCGGAAACCCTCCGGCAGCTCCGCCAGGGAACGAACGGCTCTGTGCTGCCGGATGCCTTCGTGCGGTTACGGGATCAGCTGGAGGCGCACCTCGCACGGGAGGAACGGCTTTACTATCCCGCGATGCGCGCTCTGCAACCAGCTCACCGGAGCTCTCTCGCGGCAACCATCGCTGCTCACGGCACCCTCCGCCAACGGCTCGCTGAAATCGAGGCGAGCTTGGCGGGCAGTGGGGCTGATGTCGCGGTTCGCGCCGTAGAGTCGCTCGCCAGCCTCTTCGCTGCTCATGAGGTCGCCGAGGAGCAGCTGCTTCAGCAGATCGGTCGGGAGATCCGCGCGGAGGAGCCCGCGGCCCTATAGTCGCTCATTCGAGGGGCGAATCGGGTGGAGGGGTAGACCCACCCGCAGAAGGCCGAAGCAGCCGAAAAACCCTCGGGCCTGGCGAGACGGGGATCACCCGTTGGGGTTCGTCTCACGCTCGCACCTCACTTCATCCTGCGGTCAAGCGCCTCGTTTGACATTCGCACGGGTGGCACTGCTCGTGTCGTCTCATATGGGAATCCAGCCGTCTGCGATGACACCGAGCGCGATCTTCTTCCGTGCAGCTTGGTCCGCGGGGTCGTCGCGCCCGGCGCTTCGCGCTACAAGCTAAAGCCTTAACCGCGGGGATGACCGCTCAGGTACCGGCATCCTCACGAGTCGAGTCTGTGCGTCGTCGGGTCGAGTTTGGATAAGCGATTACCGGCGCGAAGTTCGTTTTCCAGACGTCTAGCTCAAACAGCGCATCGTGCTGATCGACGTTCAGCGATGCGACGACTGTCACGCCCAACCCCACGCGTGGTCGTCACGGACCGCTGCGGACTGCGCGGACATAGTGGGAGTCCGTCTTGTTCACGCCGCCGGCGGCACCGCCGTTGAGGTTCACGGACCAGACGGCCTGCGGGGTGCTCGACTCACTCGAGGAAGACCAGTAGAGGTTCGACTGCGAAGGTCCGAAGATCGGGTCGATCGTCGGACTCTGGGCGGGATCCACGATCGTCATGAGCTCGCTGACCTTCGGCAGCCTCCAGTCACCATGACCGGCGAACGAGCAATCCGTCCCCGCGCTGTCGGTCGTCCCATCCGCACTCGTGCTGACGCACGCACCCGCGTTGAGACCGGCCAGGAACACAGTGAACACCGTGCCATCCGGATTGTTCGTCCCGGTGCTCCATGTATAGGTCGTGCCCCAATCGTGGATGCTGCCGTCACCCGCGTTGGTCTTCTTCTCCCACTCGAGATTCGTCTGATGGTCGAAGACCGTCTTACCGCGGTCCTCGAATCGTGTGGCCACCGTAAAGTGCGTCGCAGTCGACCACGTGGACGCGCTCGGGCTCCAAGCCAGCACCCAGAGCGTGTACGCCCCCACCGCGAGAGGGGCGGTGACGGGCAGGGAGAGGCTCCCCTGGAGCCAACAGCCGTTCGGATCCACACCACCCAAGGGGGGGCAGGGGAGAATGTTCGGACCGCCCGACCCTTGGCTCAGCCATACGCGATACCAGGTCGCACCCGGGACGGCCGGCCACTGCAGGGTCGGCGTGCCGACGTAGACCGTGCTGCCGCTCACGGGAACCGTGATCGTGGGAGCAGCCGC
>DOUU01000195.1:0-2149 GCA_003520425.1 Deltaproteobacteria bacterium | reverse complement strand
GAGGGAACACCGTCCGTGGCGCCCGTCGTGGGGAAGCGCCGTCCGCTCACCTGCAGCACGGATCTCAGCTGGACGGGTGTGAGCGACGGCTGCACCGAAAGCATGAGCGCCAGCGTGCCCGAGACAAGGGGCGCCGAGAAGCTTGTGCCGAGGGACGGCTGGAAACTGTCGGAATAGATCGAACCGCCCGCCGAATCCGGCACGGGCGTGGTGGTTCCCGAGTTGGTGGTGGTGAGGATCGGATAGAGACAGGGCTGTCCAGCGGCCACGTTCACGCAGTTGCCACCCGGCGCGCTGATCGCGATCTCGGGGCCGAGGTCGGAGAAGCCCACCTTGGTACCGATGTGTCGAAGGGCGGCCACGGCGATCACACCGCTGCAGTTGGCCGGAGCGCCGACCGCATGGCCCGCGCTGTTGCCGGCCGCCACCACGACGGCTGCGCCTTGCGCCGTGATCTGGTTGACCGCATCCTGATACACAGCACTGCAGGCGCCAGGTCCGCCGAGACTCAGGTTAAGCACGTTTGCCGGTGTGGGGTTCGCAGGGACTCCCGGCACAGAGAACCCGGCTGCCCACAGCATGCCGGCAACGATGTCAGAATCGAAGCCCCCACACTTGCCAAGTACGCGGACCGGAAGCAAGTGCACGCTGCGTCCGACGCTTGCCATGCCTACGCCGTTGTTGGTGATTGCGCCAATCAGTCCGGAGACCTGGGTGCCGTGCCACGAGCTCGGGCCGACGTCTGCCGGAGTGCAGCCAATGGTGTTGCTCGGGCTATTCACGTCGTCCAGGGTCACCCAATCACCCGGATCGGAGGCATCCGGGTCCCGACCGTCCCCATCATTGGCCTCGAAGACGTTGCTCACGAAGTCGTAGCCGTCGAGCAGGTTTCCGCCGTCGGCCACTCTCTGCAGGTCGATGTGATCGAAACGCACGCCGGTATCGACCACAGCGACAACGACGCCGGTTCGCCCCTCCGTGATGGCCCACGCCGATTCCACGTTGAGGGAGGACTTGACCGTGGCATCAGGAGCCCTCAGGTACCACTGGCCCACAGCCGGGCCTCCCTGGGAGCCGTTGATCGGCGGGCCCACCAAGTAGTAGGGATCATTGGGTGCGGTGGTGATGTGGAAGNNACTCGACATCGTCCTCGCGCGCGAGCCGTTCCGCCAGTTCGGCCGAACTCAGGCCGTCACTCATCACGACCTGGACGCGCTGACCCACGTTTCGCCCGGCCCGGAGCGCCAAGCCCGTTCGCTGGCTCAACGCCATAGCGGACCCTGCGTCCGCTTCCGCCGCTTGGAGGGACGGTGTCCTCCGGAGAAGGGGCGAGTCGGACCTGTACTTCACGATCACGCGTGCCTCCGCGCTGGACCTCACCGCCGCCGCCCCGTCCGCGGTGCCCGCAGCCTGAGCCGCAACGTCCGACACGAGAAGCAGCGCGAGGAAGAGGAGCGGCATCTGCATCGCCGTCACACGGTGGAGCCGAAACCCTCTCGCGAGAGGCATCGGCTGCGGCGCCGCCGCTGTGGGAGTGGGCCAGGCCAAGGGATCCGTCTCGTGTTCCTTCGGACGAGTCAGAGCCATTACTGGCNNCCGCTGAAGCACCGCCAGTCGCGGCGCCCCTGCCCGCCCCGCGCCCCTTGCGCTGGTGGATCGCCGCGCTCGCGCTCGTCGCGCTGAACGGCAAGGTAAACGTTGCGAGCCTCGCTCAGCCGCTGCAAAGCAGCCCCGCACTCCGCGGCGGTGGCGCACTCCATTAGAAGCGCGTGCCACTGCGGGCTTGTGGCGGACACGTACCGCACAACCACGCCCGAGATCCGACTCGCCTCGGCGGCGATCTGGGTGCCGTCTTCCGAGGGAGCGATCAGCACCTGAAGGCCGCGAGAGGGCGCCGTAGCCTGCGCCACGGCCGTGGGCCCGACGAGGCTCGGCTCTGGTNNTCTGGCTCGCCGAGCGTGGCCGCGGATCGATCGAGCAAGGGCTCGACCCCTGGGACAGGCGGGACCAAGAGTGCGTTCACTCGAGGAGCGACGAGCCAAACACCCAACGCCGCGAGGCGGGTGAAGGGAACATGGCGTCCCCGTAGAATCGCACTGGCCCCACCGAACCCCACGCGCGGCCGCACGAAGCCCCTGCGGCAGTCTTC
>DOUU01000259.1 GCA_003520425.1 Deltaproteobacteria bacterium | reverse complement strand
CGTGGGCCCGGACTACGAGCGGCCACCCGTCGCCGCCCCCGAGCAGTACCGGGGGACGTTGGGCCCCCCGGACGCGGCGTCCCTTGCCGACTTGCCCTGGTGGGACTTGTTTGGCGACCCCGTGCTGAAGGGCCTGATCAAGGAGGCGCTTGAGAACAACTACAACCTGCAGACGGCGGTGGCGCGGATTGAGGAGTCCCGTGCCTTGGTCGGCGTCGCCGCCTCGCAGTTCTACCCACAAGCCGCGTACCAGGCAGAGGCGGCGAGGCAGCGGGAGTTCATTCCACCGGTCTTCGGTCTCGGCCTTCCCGTGCCGAACTCAGCGTTCAATAGCTTTTTGGGCGCCGTCAACGTGACGTGGGAGATCGACGTTTGGGGCCGGATCCGCCGCTCGACGGAGGCCGCGCGCGCGAACTTTCTGGCCAGCGAAGAAGCCCGGCGAGGCGTCATGCTCACGCTCGTGAGCGACGTCGCGACCGCATACTTTGCGCTCCTTGAGCTCGACCGCGAACTCGAAATTGCAAGAGAGAGCGCCGAGACGTACACGGATACGCTGGATCTGTTCACGCGCCGATACGTGGGCGGAAAGGACACCAAGCTCTCGACCTCGCGCGCCGAGGCAGCGCTCGATTCGAGCGCGGCCACGATCGCAGCCCTCAAGCGGGAGATCGCCCAGCAGGAAGACGCGCTCAGCGTCCTGCTCGGCAAGCACCCGGAGCCGATCCCGCGTGGGACAGCGCTTATCGCGCAGACCATGCCCGAGATGCCCCCGGGCTTGCCATCGGACCTGCTTGAGCGAAGGCCCGACATCTTGCAGGTGGAGCAGACCATGGTAAGCGCCAATGCGGAGATCGGCGTCGCGATTGCAAACTTCTTTCCGACGGTGGGCCTGTCAGCCCTCTACGGCAGTGAAGCCAGCAAGATCAGCGATCTGTTTAAAAATGGCTTCAGTGTCTGGAACATCGTGGGCAACGTAAGCGGGCCCATCTTCCAGGGGGGTAGGCTTCTCGAGCAGTACGAGGGACAGAAGGCCTTCTGGGACGAGACGATCGCGCAGTACCAGGCCACGATCATCCAAGCCTTCCGCGAGGTGTCCGACGCTCTTGCCGCAGACGCCGAGCTCATGGGGGAGCGGGTAGCACGCGAGAAGCAGGTGGCGGCGCTCAAGGAAGCGGTGGAGCTGTCCCTGCTCCGCTATCAGGGTGGCCGCGCGACCTACCTGGACGTGCTGGACGCGGAGCAGGCACTCTACCCCGCAGAAGATGCCCTCGCCCAGACCCAGCGCGATCAACTCGCTGCGGTCGTGACGCTCTATAAGGCATTGGGCGGTGGCTGGAAGCTCAGCGACGCCGAATGGAATGAACCTCATTAGACGGCGCTAATCCGCGAGCGCAACGGGGCACCGTCGAGCACCCGCTGGTGATGCCGCGTTCGCCGCCACCGCTATGGGCATTTTCCTTTAGGTACACCCACTCGATACCGCAGTTCCGACTGCTGTTGATCCTGGTGCTGCTGCTGCAGATGCTGTCCGGCGGCACCAATCGGCGTGATCGCATGCCCGAACCGGTGCAGATCCTGCTGCTGGCCGCCCCCCGACGCACCTCAAGCTGGCGAAGGCCTCTAGCGCGAGCCGGGCTGTCCGTCATCTGGCCGCAAATTTTTGTCCTGGCAGCGATCGGCTCTGTACTGTTCGGCTACGCCGCGCGCGCTTCCGCAGCACCATTGGCCGGATGGCGTGAAGTGATCCGAGCCTGGCCCCGCGCAGCCCCTATGCTCCGCCTCTCCCACGGTTGGCTCGGAGGCGTATAGCTGGCTCGGAAATAGGCGCTGAGAAACTTGGCAGTGTCCCCTGAGGCGCACAACGATCAGGTATCTTGCGGCTTTCGGTCTCAGCCGACCCTAGCTCTTGGACCTGCAGAGGTCGTTTACCCACGAGATAACGTAAGCCTCTGCAACTCTCCGCGGCAAACTTCGCTAAACTCGCGCAAGGGATCGAGCGCACTCCTAGCCTTCACAGTCTCCGATAGCTCACGCAACGTAATGTTCGGGCCGAAATACGTCTCGATGATCGCCCGCATAACCCTGTCCGCGCTTTCGATGACTGCTGGCAGTGACAGAACGCGCATCCTGCTAACCAGAGCGTACAACCTCACGAGCTTGGATGTATCTGCCTTATCATGCTCAAGGGCGTCTGCGTAGAGTTTTGAGGCTTCTTCGATGAAGTCCTTGTACAGGTCTTCGCGTCTCGCGATATCGTGTGCGATCTGCTGCGCTATGACTTGTGTGCGCTGGGTCACCCACGATGCCCCCAAAGACGTAGCCCCACCGATCGCCGATCCCGCTAACGCTGCAAACGCAGAAACGTATGCCGGGTCCATAGTATGTCTCCGCCCCTTCACTGTGAACGCGACACTGAGCGTGATTCTGGTGCGCCCCTACCTTCCGTCGCGGCGAGCCCTAGGATACCAACGCAAATGAGGTGGGCACTGGACGGCGCCGGGATCGTCGCGATCCACGTCGAACCGTTGGGACTTACTGTATGCTGTCCAATGAATCGTCAGACCGACCCCGGAATGCTGAACATGCACGAAGCAAAGGGGTGCACGGGCCGCACATCGGAACCCAGCGAGCCCGCGAGCGACTCCGGCACCACCTCGCGTTGCTACTTTTTGATCTTGATCTTCACCCCTCCCGCAGCGAGTGAAAGCTTTAGGCCTTGGGTTGTGGACACGCTATCGATCACAACACCGTTTTGATTCTTCATTGTGACGACGCTGGCACCGCCGCCCACAGTTGCTCCGGTTCCGGCCGCCGTGTAGTTGCCGTCAAAGTCTTCGAGCTTCTTGAGGTTGTAGACTGATCCTGACGCCGTAATGCTCGTTGCGCCTGCCTCGGCGCCGGCCGAGAGACCGTCGACCGTGATCGGATATTTCACGCCCCTGTAGGTGAGCGTGCCGCTTCCCCATGAATAACCGATGCCGGCCGCAACGGACCCTCCGCTGAATTCTACGGTTGCATCGGGTTTCTTCTCTTGTCCGAGCGCGCTCACGACGAATAATGCCAACGCTGCAGCGATGGCCATACCCGTGATTGCAAGTCGTGTTTGGTTCATGTTTGTCATACCCTCACTTTTGCGGAGTGGCGATCGCCGGTTGGCCAGTCTGGCTCAAAGCGGCCACTCCAACTCAGTAGATCGCTTTGCATCAAGCGTGCCCTGATCGCTTGTGAGCGGCGAGCTCGGAGAGTCTCTCCCCCAACGGACGGAGCAAGCACTTCGCGACCTTCCGGCCACCCGGGCGGCCGAGGTGGCTCATCAGCACCACGCTCGCACCTTGGTCGAGCGCGTACTGGATGGAGGGCAGCGACGCGCAAGCGCTTTTCGTTCCACCCCCGCCGTCCTGGATCGGCACGTTGACGTCGACGCGCATACGAACGTGCCTGCCCCGCAACTCGAGGTCCTCGATGAAGAACTGCGCCATTTCACTGTGAGGAGCGGAAAGCAGGACTAGTACCCTGTCGGAGCCGGCCGCTCCGGCTGCCTACGCGACGGGGCTCTTTGTGGCCTTGTGTCGCTCGTGTGTAGCAAAGCGCGCCGCGGGCCCGCATCACCTCCTCCCCAGGCTCTTCATCGCGGGACCTTGCGGCCGGCACCGCGCGCGGACGACCCGGCATCGCGGCGAGAGGCCTCACCGCCTACGCCTCTTGCTGGCCAGCGTGCAGCCGGGTGGAGCAGGCCCCATGAAGTTCGAAAACCACGCCCAAGGAAAGCGCGTTCCTCACACGGAGCCTCTCCGAGGAGCGGGTCGAAATGCGCCACACCGACAACCCCGAGTTGCGCGAGCGGCTGAAAGACGAGGCAGACAAGCTGCGCGGGCTGCTCGAACTGCTTCGCCAGCTCGGCTGAGGCGCTTCGTCCAGTGTGCTGGCCGCTCGACTACGAACGCGGGCCTCACGTCAGGGAAACGCTAACCCCCGGCTTTCACTTGCTGCGCCTCCGGCGGCTCGCGGCCCAGAAGGAGCTGCTCGCGCTCGACGAGCGGGTACTCGCGGGTTCGAGCTGCGCGTGACCAGGCTTGGTCATGCGCAGCGCGGCGGTGCGCCCAGCGACGTCGTCGAGCGGGGTGCTCGCGATGTCGCCGGGCGCGGCAAACCAGTGCCCCCGTACCTACCTCTTGGACCTCGCGGCGACCTTGTGAGGCCCCTGCGGCGCAGCACTTGAAGGCTCCGGCATGCCCGATTCAGTCTGGTCGGAACAGGCACAGCCTCAAGATGCTCTCGCAGACGGGCTCGCTCCGCGTCCCGGGGTGCCGCAGGGCGAGCCGCTGTGGCGCCATGGCTCAGTAAGCCGTGAGACCCGCTGCCCGGAACTGCGCACAGGCCCGCTCGACCGCCTCCGCCGAAGGCGGGAGCGTGTCCTTCAACGCGTAGGCGATGCCGAGGCGCTCGTACTTGTACCGGCCCATCTGATGGAAGGGCAGGACGTCGACGCGCTCCACGTTCCCGAGCCCGGCGGCGAAGCGGGCGATCTGCGCGATGTCCTCAGGGGCGTCGGTCAGATCTGGCACGAGCACGAAGCGGAGCCAGATCGGCCTGCGGCGGGCAGCGAGACGGCGCGCGAACTCGAGCGTCGGGCCGTTGTCCATGCCGGTGAGCTTGCGGTGACGCTCCAGATCCCAGGTCTTGATGTCGAGCAGCACGAGATCGATCCACTCGAGCTCGGCGTCGGAGAGTCGGTCGCCGTAGTAGCCGTTCGTGTCCAGCGCGGTGTGGACCTTCATCTCGTGCGCAGTGCGGAACAGCTTCGCCACGAAGCGGTGCTGCACGAGGGGTTCCCCGCCGCTGATGGTGAGGCCGCCGGACATGATCTTCAGGCTGTGCCGGTACTTGCGCAGCTCCTCGGTCGCCTCCGCGACGCTCACTGGGACGCCGTTCGTCAACGTCCAGGTGTCCGGGTTGTGGCAGTATAGGCAGCGCCACATGCAGCCCGTCGTCCAGGCGACGACGCGGACGCCAGGGCCGTCGAGGGTGGAGCCGGTCGTGAAGGAATGGAGGAAACCCATGTCGCCGCTGGCGAGGGCGCTGCGAACGTCCGTCTCCGGAACGCCCTTGCCGAGGCCGACGCGGAGCTCGTAGGGGCTCTTCGCCTCGAGGGACGGCTGCACCGCCGCGCGATCCTCAGGCATGGCCACCCCCGCCGTGGAAGGTGCGGTGGATCACCTCGATCTGCTGCTCACGCGTGAGCCGCACGAAGTTCACCGCGTAGCCCGACACCCGGATCGTCAGGTTCGGGTACTTCTCGGGGTGCTCCATCGCGTCGAGCAGGGTCTCGCGATTCAGCACGTTCACGTTCATGTGGTAGCCGGTCCCGCCGAAGAAGCCGTCGAGTATCGCGGTGAGGTTCGCGATGCGCTCCTCTTCCACGCGCCCGAGCCCGCCGGGCATCAGGCTTTCCGTAAGCGAGATGCCGTCGGCGGCGTCGCGATACGGAATCTTCGCAACGGACGCCGCCGAGGCGAGGATGCCGTGGCTGTCGCGGCCGTGCATCGGGTTCGCGCCCGGCGCGAAGGGCTCGCCGCGCCGGCGCCCGTCCGGCGTGCTCCCCGTGGCCTTTCCGTAGACGACGTTTGACGTGATCGTAAGGATCGATTGCGTGTGGATGGCATCTCGATAGGTGGGGTACTTCCGCAGCTTGTTCATGAAAATGCCGACGACCCAGACTGCGAGATGGTCGACGCGGTTGTCGTTGTTGCCAAAGCAGGGGAACTCGCCCTCGGTGCGATAGTCGGTCACGAGCCCCGTCTCGTCGCGCACGACCCACACCTTCGCGTGCTGGATCGCCGACAGGCTGTCGGCGACCACCGAGAGCCCCGCCATGCCGAAGGCCATGGTGCGCTGCGGCGCGTAGTCGTGGAGCGCCATCTCGAGCCGCTCGTAGGCGTACTTGTCGTGCATGCAGTGGATGATGTTCATGGCGTTTACGTAGACGCCCGCGAGCCAGTCCATCATGCTCTCGAACTTCCCGAGCACGTCGTCGAAATCGAGCACGTCGCCCTTCACGGGCTCTGTCGGCGGCGCCAGCTGCTCGCCGCTGATTTCATCGCGCCCGCCGTTGATGGCGTAGAGCAGGCACTTCGCGAGATTCGCCCGCGCGCCGAAGAACTGCATCTGCTTGCCGAGCCGCATCGGCGACACGCAGCAAGCGATCGCGCCGTCGTCGCCCCAGACGCGCCGCATCGTCTCGTCGCTCTCAAATTGCAGCGCGCTCGTGTCGATCGCGACCTTCGCCGCGAAGCGGCGGAAGCCGTCTGGCAGCCGCGGCGAGTACCAGATCGTGAGGTTCGGCTCTGGCGCCGGACCCAGGTTGGAAAGCGTCTGGAGGAAGCGGAAGCTCGTCTTCGTCACCAGCGAGCGGCCGTCGTCGCCCATCCCTCCGATGGATTCGGTGACCCAGGTGGGGTCGCCAGCGAAGAGCGCGTCGTACTCCGGCGTGCGCAGAAAGCGCACGATGCGGAGCTTGATGACGAAGTCGTCGACGATCTCCTGGGCCTGCACCTCGCTGAGCGCGCCTTCGGCGAGATCTCTCTCGAAGTAGATGTCGAGGAAGGTCGAGGTCCGCCCCAGTGACATGGCGGCGCCGTTCTGCTCCTTCACGCCCGCCAGGTAGCCAAAGTAGAGCCATTGCACGGCTTCCTTCGCGCTCTGCGCGGGCCCCGAGATGTCGAAGCCGTAGCCCGCTGCCATCTCCTTCAGCTCCCCGAGCGCGCGGATCTGCTCGGCCAGCTCCTCGCGGTCGCGGATGATCGGATCGAGCGACATCGCCGTGTCGAGCGTTGCCTTCTCCTGCTGCTTGCGCAGGATCAGGCGATCCACGCCGTAGAGCGCGACGCGGCGGTAGTCGCCAATGATGCGGCCGCGTCCGTAGGCGTCGGGAAGTCCGGTCAGCACGTGCGAGGCCCGGCAGCGCCGCACCTCCTCGGTGTAGGCATCGAAAACCGCGTCGTTGTGCGTCTTGCGATGCTTCGTGAAGATCTCGACCACGTGCGGCTCGGGCTTGTAGCCGTAGGTCTCGAGCGCGCTCTCGACCATCCGCCAGCCGCCGTTCGGCATGATCGCGCGCTTGAGCGGCGCATCGGTCTGGAGGCCCACGATGATCTCGTTGGCCCGATCGATGTAGCCCGGGGCGTGCGCGGTGATCGAGCTCGGGATCTGGGAGACGTCGAGCACGCCCTTGCGCCGCTCCTCCACGAAGAGCGCCTGGAGCTGGGTCCAGATCTTCTGCGTGCGGGGCGTGGCGCGCGCGAGGAACGACTCGTCGCCGTCATAGGGCTCGTAGTTCTGCTGGATGAAGTCGCGGACGTCGATCTGCTTGCGCCAGATCCCGCTCCGGAAGTTGCGCCAGGCGGCCTCCACCGCCTCGTCCTTATCTCGCGCTGCGCTCGACGCCATCTCGTGTTCCTCCGCTCGTCGCTCTACGGCTGGCCGCTCGTGAGATCGAGCCGGGCGATGTGCCTCGCGATCTTCGGCTCTTCGTTCGTCGGAATCACGAGGGCTACCCGGCTCGTTGCGGTGAAGGTGGGCGGCCCGCGGTGCGCATTCGCGTCGTGGTCCAGCCGGCCTCGAGCTTGGCCCACAGCTCCTCCTTGGCGACGTCCCGCGACCCACGGAACTCCGGCACGCGTTCGACGAGCTCGCAGATGCCGATATCAGCCACCGCAGCGGGCCTCGTGGAGGAGTCCCATGGGTACCTCCTGTAGGCGCAGGATCTACCGCTCGATGATGACCTTCAGCGCCTTGGTTTCCGCGGCGCGTCCGAAGGTCTCGTACGCGGCGATGTCGCCGAGCTTGAAGTGGTGGCTGGCGAACTTGTCGAGATTGAACCTCTTCATGGCATACTTTCTGCGCCGCCCACGGCAGCGGGAGCGGTCCGAGCAATCGCTCTTGCCACGCGGAGCAGAGCGTCTGGATTGAGAGACATCGAGTCGATGCCCACGGCCGCGAGCCACGTTGCGAAATCCGGGTAGTTGCTCGGAGCTTCGCCGCAGATACCCACCTTGCGGCCCTTGCGGTGCGCTGCGGAGATTACGTGCTCGATCATGCTCTTGATGCCGGGGTCACGCTCGTCGAAGAGGTGTGTCAGGAGCTCGGAGTCGCGGTCCACGCCCAGCGTGAGCTGCGTCAGGTCGTTCGAGCCGATCGAGAAGCCGTCGAACAGGTCGCTGAACTCCTCGGCGAGGACGACATTGTTGGGGATCTCGCACATCACATAGATCTCGAGGCCCTCCTTGCCGCGGGAGAGCCCGTTCTTCTCCATCTCCGCCAGCACCGCGCGCCCTTCGCCGAGCGTGCGACAGAACGGGACCATGACGATCACGTTCGCGAGGCCCATGTCCTCCCGGACGCGCCGGATCGCGGCGCACTCGAGCGCGAAGCCCTCGCGGTAGCGGTTGTCGTAGTAGCGTGAGGCGCCGCGGAAGCCGATCATCGGGTTGTCTTCCTGCGGCTCGAAGCCAGCGCCGCCGAGGAGCGCCGCGTACTCGTTGGTCTTGAAGTCGCTGAAGCGGACGATTACCCGACGCGGATGGAACGCCGCCCCGATCTGCGCCACGCCCTCGGCCAGGCGCGACACGAAGAACTCCCGGAGCGAGGGGTGGCCGGCGGCCCGGCGCCGGATCTCCGCGCGCTCTTTCGGATCAGCGACCCGCTCGGGGTGGACCAGCGCCATCGGGTGGACGCCGACCCAGTTGGAGACCAGGAACTCGATGCGCAGCAGGCCCACGCCCGCCGCCGGAAGCTGAGCGAGCTGGAACACCCGCTCCGGGTTGGCCAGGTTGAACATCAGCGGCACGCGCGGCACGGGCACCGACGCCGGGTCGACCTCGTGCTTCTCGAACGGCAGGCGTCCGTCGTAGACGCGCCCCACGTCGCCTTCGGCGCAGGAGACCGTGACCTCGCGACCCTCCCGCAGCACCTCCGTCGCCACGCCGCAGCCGACGACGCAGGGCAGCCCGAGCTCGCGCGAGACGATCGCGGCATGGCACGTGCGGCCCCCTTGGTCGGTGACGACTGCCGCGGCCTGCGCGAGGACCGGCTCCCAGTCCGGGTCGGTCATGGGTGCCACGAGCACCCCGCCCGCGGGGAAACTCTGAAGATCGGCGGTCGATCGCACCACCTTCACCGGGCCGACCCCGATCCGGCTGCCCACACTGAGACCACTCACCAGGGGCTTCCCCGCGCCCTGGATACGGTACATCTCGATCCGGGGCGCCGCTCTCCTGGCGTGGACGGTCTCGGGGCGCGCCTGCACGATGAAAAGCTGGCCAGTGCGACCGTCCTTGGCCCACTCGATGTCCATGGGCATGTAGCTCCCTCCTTTTTTGGAGTAGTGCTCTTCGATCTTCATCCCCCATTGCGCNNCCGCAACGCGGTCCTCGCGCACGGCTCGCGAGCCTGCGGCGCCGGCGCCGCCGGGTTCGGCGTACACGAGCTTCACGTTCTTCTCTCCGATCCGCCTGCGCACGATCGAACGGAAGCCGGCCCGACACGTGGCCTTGTGAACCCAGAACTCGTCCGGGTTCACGCGGCCCTGCACGATCGTCTCGCCGAGGCCCCACGCGCCGTCGATCAGGATGACGCCGCGGAAGCCGCTCTCTGTGTCGAGCGTGAACATCGTTCCGGCACAGGCGAGATCCGAGCGCACCATCCGCTGGACGCCCACGGAGAGCGCGACCGAGCGGTGATCGAAACGGTTCACGGTCCGGTAGACGATGGCGCGGTCGGTG
>DOUU01000408.1:10726-10879 GCA_003520425.1 Deltaproteobacteria bacterium | reverse complement strand
GCAAATGCGGGCATGGTGAGAGCCCTCGACGTCTCTGGCAGGCGGACGCGGACACTTGGAGCGTTCGGCCGCGGCGGGATTTGGAACGGTTCAGCCACAGGTTCAGCCCCCACTCGGGGCAGCGCGAGGGCTCGCCTGCTGCAGCGCACCATG
>DOUU01000408.1:8736-10711 GCA_003520425.1 Deltaproteobacteria bacterium | reverse complement strand
CCTTTTCCAAGAAGAAGCCAATCGAGCGACACCTTCTCCCTTAGGGCGAGCGTAAGGAGGAAGTTCGGGTGCGGAGTCGTGCCGGCTTCGTAACGGTTCACGTTTTGCTGGAAGACTCCGAGTTCGCGAGCAAATTGACGCTGCGAACGCCCCCCGCGTACCTTTGCAAGTCGCACAGGAAGCTGCTTCACGAGACTTTTCACTTCTGAGGGCGCCATACTCGTGTGTCTCCTTGTCTGAAGATTGATGGTTCAAACGACAACATACTTGGTTGATCCAGCGTACTGCAGAAGATAAATGCCCCCCACAGAGGGCGATGTCAAAGAGCGCACTTCTTCCGCGCTCGACCGCTGGGCATCCTCAACCATCCGTTGCCGGTGCGAGTCGTTGCACAATCGCCAGGAGTTCGCCCATCCTGAACGGCTTGTCGAGCACCGGTGTAGCGTCTAGCGCGTGCGCCCGATTGTGAATCTCGGCGTCGCCGAATGCGGTGATCAGGATTGCCGGGATTCGCATTCCTGCAGTTCGCGTCGCTTGGATCAAGTCGAGCCCGCAGACGCCGGGCATGCACTGGTCGATGAGGATGAGCTGCGGTGCGCGGTCTGGGTGCCCATCCAGCAGAATGTTCCCCAGGTACTCAAGCGCTTGGAAGGCGTCGCGCTCCTCGGTCACTCGATAGCCGCTTCGTCTGAGAACGAAGGCGAGCATCTTGCGCATCTCGTCATCGTCCTCCACGAGCAGCACATGCGTCCCGCGGAGCGCCTCAAGCGCCCCCGCCTGCGCTCCCGTCTCACGGCCCGTGCCGGTCGACCTCTTCATTCACCTCTCCTCGAGCCCGCTCCGGAATCAACTGTATCCTGCGCGACGGTTGCATGTGTTGCGCGAAGTGGCGGTTCCGGCAGCCGGGCCGCCTGATGGGGTTTTTGGGGGAATCCAGCCCGGCGCCGGAAGCCAGCTCACAAGTGTGCATGTCGCGTACCAGGTCAGAATGGGCTGGGCGTGTCGCGCAAAGGTAGAGGTGGGGAGTTTTGCCGCGGCCGAGGAGAAATGCCCCGGTCAAATGGGCTTCCTGGGAAGGGCGCGCGGGGGGAGGGACTCGGCGGTGTGACACAACCACGCACCGACACAACACCACATAGGGTCGGCTCCACCTCGCCGGCCGGCACCAGCTCTCGGGTCTCGCCTGCTACGAGCGTGCCCGTGGTGAGGGGTCGTCTACTACGCACTGGTCATAGAAGGAAGGGTCACGCAGATGCACCAGGAGGGGGTCGTTACACGGGGACACGTTTCACGCAGAGGGATCTCCGGCCGGCAGCCAAACCGTGAACACCGAGCCACGTCCGGGTTTGCTCGAGACGTCGATCCAGCCGTGATGCTCGGCGACGATCCCGTAGGCAACGGAGAGACCAAGGCCTGTGCCCTCCCCAACGGGCTTCGTGGTGAAGAAGGGATCAAAGACGCGCGCACGCACGTCCTCGGGCATGCCCTCTCCAGAATCTCGCACCTCGACACAGGCGTACTGGCGCTCTAAACCGTCGCCCTGATTTGAAGCGATGATCCGGGCCGCAAGCTGCACCTCGACGGTTGCGCTCGCGGGCGAGGCCTGAATCGCGTTCATGACGAGGTTGGTCAGTACCTGCTGGATTTGCCCCGCCCCAACCTCCGCCTCGAGAGCGAGAACGCCGCTCTTTACGGCGACCGCGACTCCGCGCTTGGCGGCGAGGGGCTCAAGGAGCGCCACCGTCTCGCGCGCGAGCTTCACGAGGTCGGTGCGCGAGCGTTCCGTCGACCTGCGCCGTGCAAAGTCGAGGAGCTGGCGCAGAGTGCGCACCATGCGATTGCTCTGCTCGCGGATCACGCCCGCCATCTCCCGAACCTCGGGCCAGGAGGCAACCTCGCCCGAAGCGATCATCGCCGCGCGCCCTGCAACCACGTTTAGCGGTGTGCCAAGCTCGTGGGCGATGCCCGAGGCGAG
>DOUU01000408.1:8434-8639 GCA_003520425.1 Deltaproteobacteria bacterium | reverse complement strand
CCGATTCGCCGCGCCTGCTCGGCAAGCTGCCGCACGGGCTCGCCGACGAGGCGCACGCCGAGGAGCCAGGCCACGCCGCCACAGACGACGACGAGAGCCGCCGCCACGAAAACCTCGTGCAAGAATTGGGCGCGGATGAAGCGTTGCTCCCCCTCCAGCGATTGAGAGAGCTCGATCTCACCGGTACCAACGCCATCGACCACGA
>DOUU01000408.1:0-8372 GCA_003520425.1 Deltaproteobacteria bacterium | reverse complement strand
TGCGACTCTCGCTCGTTCGCCTCGGCGATGATGGCAACCGCGGCGTCGGGACCGTGGTCGCGCAGACTCGCGGCCACCGCCGCAGCAAGGGCTCGACCCATCACCCGGTGGTCACGGGAGATATCGGCTTCATAGGCTTCCGCAAACTCCCGCATGCTGAGCCAGGCCTGGATCGCGAAGATCACGACAAACCCTGCGAGGAGCGCGAGCGTAAGCTTACGGACAAGCCTCATGGTAGGAACCCCCAGGGGACAAAGGAAAGCGACCGGTCGTGGGGCTCAAGTGGCGCCGCCAACCGCATCTTATTGGGTTGGCTATGACACCCCCATGAAGGGGAGGAAGACCAGCCGCGATCGAGTACCGACACATCAATGACCGCGAGGGCTCGCGACCAGCAGGCCACCCACCTGTGAGGCGAACTCACGCCTGCTGCACCGGCGCCGGTCGGGATGTCGTGAAAGACGCGAGCAGCCCGATCTAGAGCAATGGTCGCCAAGTGGCCTCGATCGCTGGAGCGGAACTACTGACTCGGAATCGGGTCAAAGAATGCGTGCGAGAGGCCGGTCACCAGCCGGGCCGCACCTGGGTGTCCCTGCAGCGGAGCACAGAGGGCATGGGCGACGACGTCGCGTAGCTCGGGCCGGCGCCTCATCGCCCGCTCGCGTGGGCGCACACGCTCGCGCCGGGTGCCTCGCTGATGGTCGACCGCTCCGATGAAATTGCCCGTTTCGGACCGGGATTCGATTTCCACCTCCCAGGAGCGGGGAGGGACGACGATCTTGACCGCGCGGCCCTCGAGACTCGCCCGAAGAGCCTCGGCGTAGCGCCGGCTCCACTCAGCCATTGGTGTGCCCAGGCCCTCGTGCTGGTCGAGGCCGTGAGCGAAGGCTTGCGCTTTGCGAATCAGCGCACGTCGCTTACGAAGCTCCGCCGCTGAGAGCGAAGGCGTCGGCGGACGGGCTGGAGCCCAGGGGGCAAGGGCGATGAGGTACACGGCCAAGACCTCGAGCACCGCCTCGCACATCACTGGGTTGAAGCCCTCTATGTCAAGGAGAAGATCTAGGCCGCCACTCTCGAGGCCTCGGATCGCCCACTCGAGGGCGAAGAGCGCGTCCTGGTTGTAGTTCGCGCCCCACTGAGCACGCTCCCAGTAGGCCAGCACACGTGCGCGCGTTGCCTTGTTCGCCCCTTCAAGTAGACGCTCGGCCTGACCTACCTCGTCACGCCGCAGGCCGGCGAAGAGATCGAAGTGCCGCCCCATGCGTGTCATGAATGCGTCGCGCACTTCACCAGCAGTGCGAAACGGAAGGTCCTCCCGGGACTGGCAGCCTGAGCTACCGCCTCCGAGCTTCCGGGGCACGGGCCACAGCTTGGCCGCTGCCAGTGCCGGCTCGAACGGCAGCGAAGCCGATTCCGAGTTCGGTGTCTGGAACGGGATTGGTCGCAGTGGTCGGCGCGGAGGTAGCGTCACGTGTCGAGGCCTCATGCAAGTCGCATTCCCAAGAATGAGAGAGCCTATGGGAACGCCGCGTTCTTACGCTGCTCCGAGAGCTGACGCTGGGTTGGAACTCTGCTGTCCATGGCCGGATTGGGCTCGATCGACCTCCAGCTAACCTTCGGCGCCGTCCGCGCAGCCGAGTCCGGTGAGCGTACCTTTCTCGGGGCACTTCGTCGCGAGTTCGTCGCGGCCGCCAAGGGGTTGGTCGTAGAGATCGGTGTCGGTACGGGGCGGAATCTTCCCTACGACCGCGTAGGCTGAGCGGCTGTCATGTTCGACCACGGTCCCTATGTCTCGTTCGCTAAGTGCGGGCTGCCGTACTTCGTAGGCAACGTCATTGCCGAGCAAAAAACTGCTGGTCGCCTCTGCCATGCTCTTTCGAGATCGCTTCAACATCGAGGTACGAACCCGGTCATGAGATAACTGCGATCGACCGTACCACGCGGAACATCACGGTCCACGATCTCGAGCGCCGGATGGAGCGGCAGGAGCCCTACGACGCGCTCGTTCTCGCCCCGGGCGCTGCGCCCATCCGTCCGCCGATGCCTGGCATCGATCTTCCGGGAATCTTTGCCGTGCGCTCCATCCCGGAGGACCTTGGGAGACGGTTTGCCGAGAGCGCGCGTTCAATTTTCACGTAGGGGCGTCGTTCGTGCACTTCGCCAAGTGGCTGCCCGGTATCGCGCTTGGCATCCAATCCCCCGGGGCATGAAGGCAAACTTTACGGGCTGCTGAATGCTCCACCCGACCCAGATGTCCAACTCCTTGAGGACATCCAATGAGGAAAGCGGCGTGCATCTGCTCTTTCGCTCTAGCGCTCCTGCTCGCAGTTACGCCTAGCCAAGCCGCAGGTCACGGAGGAGGGTTTGGAGGTCACGGCGGATTTGGGGGCCACAGTGGGTTCCACGGCGGCGGTGGCTTCCACGGTGGTTTTGGGGGAGGCCATGGATTCCACGGCGGGTTTGGCGGTGGCTTTCATGGCGGCTTCGGAGGTCACGGCTTCGGACGCGGCTTTGGTTTCCGTGCCCATGGCTTCCATGGTTACGGTTTCCGCGGCTACGGTTTCTACGGGTTCCCTGGTCCGGTGATCGACTTTGGTCCCTGGTGGGACTCGTGGTACTACCCGTCGTACGACGGATACGTCCCGCCTCAGCCGTCTTGGTACTACTGCCCGAGTGCCCGTGCCTACTACCCTGAGGTCTACACCTGCCCTGAGCAGTGGGTGATTGTCCCGCCGCCAGGATAAGCGCATGCAATCGGATTCGCTGCACTACGCTCGGCGGTGATCGCGCCCAGAACCCTCTGCTGCTCAGGATCCGTAGGAGCCTTGCTTCGTCGGGTTTGGCGCCCGCTCCAACTTACCGCTCGGTAGCGAAGCCCCCTCCCTCAATCATTGACCAGGCGTCTACAGCGGCTGATCTCCCGTACGCCTGGGTTGCCAGTTTGCTGCAAAAGGCCCTCCTGCCGGAGCTCCGCACGAAATCCTGGCGCCGCAGCCTTCACCAGCTCGTATCACATCTGGTAGTTGTCAGTTAGCGCACGATGCTCTATTTCGAACTCCCAAAGCCGCGCAGAGCGACAACCCGCCGGGCCACTCGTTGGATCCGGTGGTCATCGCTGCGCCAACGTCCGTGTAGCCTGCAACCTGGGCTCGAGTTACGAAGCTCCCATCCGTGCGGGTCGGGAGAGGCTCTGCAAGATGTATCGAGAAGTGCTTCGAGCTTCCCGCGGAAATCTCTCCTGCGACCGTGTAGTACTCGGCTCGACTCGGGTCGTCGTTCCCCGGTCGGAACTCGTTTCTCCACACGAAGGCATGGCGGATTAGAACATTCACGTCCCGCACGGCGTGTTTCGCATGGTTGACGACCTCACCGGAAATCACGTCTCCCTCCAGCTCCACGTTCTGCAGCGTGATGGGCTCTGCAGCGCGGGCTTCGACGATCTGAACCGACTGGGCGGCTGAAGTGACGACTGGCCACATGCCGGCGCTGAAGACTGCCAAAGAACCGACGAGAACGTAGAATCGTCTCACGACTGCCTCCTTTCGCGACGCAACCTCGTCGCCCTAGCAGGGCCTGTTGCATACGGCGTACCAGCTAGCTGGAGTCGAATGCGTCTGCCGCGGCTCGGAGGCGGGGAGGTTGCGGGCTAGAGAGAAATTCCGCAGATAAAGTGGTCACGTGTGAGGACTGATCGGTGTCGCTGTAGTGACCTCCATATACCATGCAACCTGCGCGCGAGTCACAAAGGTCCCATCTTTTCGGGTCTGGAGGGGCGTTGCAAAGTGCATCGAGAAGTGCTTGGAACCCCCAGCAGGAATCTCTCCCGGAACCGTGTAGTACGCAGCTCGGCTGGGATCATCCGTCCCCGGTCGTAATTGGTCTTCCCACGCGAAGACATGTTGGATCAGAAGACTTACGTCGCGAACCGCATGGCCCGCGTGGTTGACCACCTCACCAGAAATGACGTCTCCTTCCATGTTCACGTTCTCGAGCGTGATGGGGTCTCCAGCGCGGGCATCTACGATTTGCACAGACTGAGACGCCGACGTCACGACCTGCCATGAAAGACTTAATAGTGTTACCAGAATGACGAGCACAGAGAATCGTCTCATAGCCTTGCTTCCGTAGAAATCGTCATTGGGGCAGACGACGCCGCGCGGGTCTACTGGCTCGAGAGAGCCCCTACACCGCGACCGACACGCCTGGTGCCACGGAGCCCTAAACACCGGAACCGACGAACTACTCTGCATTCGCCGTGCCAGGAGACAAGGCGCTGTCGCGCTGCCCAAAAAGTCAACTGTGGGGAGTTTTGCCCCGGGCGGGGAGGGGTGACCCATCTGTGTTTCTTCGCGAGCGGCGCAAAACGAGCAAATCGGCGGCGTCTCCCCCGGGCGAAGCGTCGAAGCGGGAATCGGACCCGTAGGAAGGTACGACGCCTAGCGCGAAAGCTGCCCCTCCTTCATCGAACCCCGCACCTACCTATCCTTCAGGGCATGAAGGCAAGACGGCGGCCTGGAATGTCCCAGTCGGCCGAGATGTCCAACTGTTTGAGGAGATCGAAGGAAGAAAGCGGCTTACATCCACTCGCTGGCTCTGGTGCTCTGCTTGCAGTTCACCTCGCCAAGCGGGGGCCGTGGGTCTAGAGGTCACGGGGGTTTGGCCGCGTGTTAGCATGCAGGGAGACGGAGATGTTGCTCACCAGATCAGCCACACTCCTATGGGCGTGTCCGCTCGTCGTGGTTCTCACGAGGCTGTCGCGATGGGCGCGCTCCTAACGTCGGTGAGCCGAGGAGGCCCGCCCGAGCGCGGCTTATCCACAAGGTCCGTGGCTCCATCCTCTGAAAACCACGACCGGATGCGACTGATTTGGACGGGCGTATACCCCGTCAGGCGCGCGGCCTCCCTTCCGGGCACACGTCTCCCATCAGCAAGACAGCAGGGGCGTGCCGCGCCAAGCCCGCCGGGGTGGAGGGCAATCGCTGTATAACTTGGCCCACTTGCCTCAATTCCCCCTCGCGGAGGAAGATTTTCTGGGGAGGCGCCACAAATGCGGAAGGCGTCGGTCATCCCGGTTACGGCTTGGATGCCCCGATCTCCCGTCCCGTGCCTAGCCGAGTCGCCGAGCCCAAATGCCAGCTGTAGGGTAATTGGGGATTGGCGCGCTGCCGGTCCACACGCCGGAGGAGAGCCATGACAAAAATGATCGGATGGGTCGTGCTGTGTCTTGCGCTGGCCGGGATTGCGTCTCTCGGAGGGTGCGCTGCGATTCAGCGCTCTGAGGCCCAAAGGACCGAGGACCTGCTCGCCGCGGCAGGCTTCCGCCAGTTTCCTGCGAACAACTCGGTAAGGATCAATGCTCTTAAGACGATGAAACCACGCACTATCACGACCGTGAGCAATGGCGCAAAGACCTACTGGGTCTATCCCGATCCCACTAATTGCAACTGCCTCTACGCGGGGACTGAGTCGAACTACCAGGAGTACAAGCGACTGGTGGTGCAAAAGCAGATTGCCGACGAGAATCTTGCCGCGGCCGAAGCCGCCCAGGACGCGGCGATGGAATATGACATGTGGGGTCCGTGGTGGTGAGCCGCGGCTGCGTGGGTTCGTGGCAACTGAGGCCGTGAGCGGCGTATGTCTGGCGGCGTGAATCACGATACTTCAAAAGGCGCCTTTCGCGCTGTCGCTTCTTTCACGAGTCCGACGGATTCATCTCGACCAGTGATCAACTCACGCTTCGGTGTTTTAACTCAATGCGTCGCGCTCGATTTCCGTGCGGGCGACAAACGGGCGACAAGAATTCCACCATCTGAAGGGCTCGGAATCGTCGTAAGTCATCGAATTCATTGAGGCTCGAAATTCGGGCGGGCGGGTTCGAGTCCCGTCCGCCCCNNGATCCTCGAAGGTCTGTCGATGAGTAACGTGATCCTGTTCCAGACGATCCAGGAGATCATCCGGGACGAGCAGGAACACCTGGAGGAGCTCGACGCACTGAAGAATCCCAAGCCGTGAACGGCCGCCGCACGCATCGCCAAGTCGCGCGGAACGACCAGCGACAGGAGAGCGGGCACTAGGATGCTCGTTCCGGTCCCAGCGGCGAAAAGAGGGATCTTCCCGCATCGCCGCGCCAGTGGAATGTCTTGTGTAGCGAGACGAAGATCGTGGCAACCACCCGGGACCAGGGGACGCTGGCGAATCGGGGACGGCGACGGATCTGAGCGGCGAGGGGCGCGGTTGATGGAGTCGGGCGAGCGAGCTTTTCTAAGAACTGATGGACAATTCGTTTCGATTCCAGGACTTGCTGTGCTGCCCCAACCTTCGGAACGAGGGAAGCGATAGCGGGCGAAGGGCAGAGGAGGGTAGGGTCGCGAGCGGCCCCCTTCCTCTTTTCCTCGAGCCGGCCACAAGCGGGCCACAAGAATTGGGCAGGTAGACCTCAACGTTTTCGGGGACTTACGCGACCCTTGAACGGGTTCGAGTCCCGTCCGCCCCGCCAAAACTCCCTGCATTTCAACTAGTTTGCGCTCTCGATTTTGGTTGCACTCACATTGCACTCAGGCCGCAGCAGGGACAACGACGCCATCGGGTGTAGCCTGGCATACCGCAGGGTTGAGCCGATCTGTGCGTGGCCAAGGGCCTGTGCGAGGACCTCGAGCCTGACTCCGCGCCGTGCGGCCGCGCTAGCGGAAGCGTGCTTCGTTCCCCCGTCGCTGCCTTTGCCGCCAACCTCTAGCCTTGGTGGGCTTGCGCACGCATGTTCACGCTGGGCCGGGGATACGTCTGCGTATCGCCGATGCATGGGGGTCACGACCCTGCGACCGCGAAGCGGGATTCTCAAACAGCCCTCTTGTGTGGAGTCGACGCCACCCCCCTCTTCCTGACTGGGTCCCTTCTCCTGAGCTTGGAACCTTCACAGTTGCGTGAGCGCCTCCCCCCCATCGACGCATCGAGGCGCACGCCCCGGAACCCCTGACACGAACCCCGCCACCACGCACGCCAGCGTGGGCACCGGGCCTCGCCCAACACCCGCAGGCGCCGCTAGCAGCGTGCTGAGAAACGCTGATCGTGAGCCCGTTTTCGGGCCAGCGGAGCGTTTCCCGGCGTTTGAACGGGTCGAATCGCTGCCCGCTCCCTGACCGTGCGAGCACAGAAGCCTCTTGCTGCAGATCTCTCGTGGATTACGGCGTACACAGCAGGGTCCTCATGCGTACCAGATCGTACGCAGCGGCCGCGAATGTGAACGTCCAGCCCACGCGCTTGCATCCTCTGTGACGGAGCTTGCGCAGCGTCGCCACCGTCTTCATCCAGCCAAAGACCTGCTCCACCTGCTTGCGCTTCCACTGACTGATTGCATACCCGGCGTGTCGCGTCGTGCGCTCATCGATCGCCGTCCCCTTGAGCCGCTGTGCGACGTGGGGCGTGACGGACTGCCCGCGCAGCCCCTCCACCACGGCGCCCTGGTCATAAGCTTTGTCCCCCGCCAGGGTGGCGCGGCGCCGACCACGCCGCCTGAGCCTTCGGGCAAAGCGGACGGCGGCCTCCCCCTCGGCCGTACCCGTGGCCAACGTGGTGTCCGCGTCCACCACCAGCCCGTGCCGGTTGTCCACCAGCACGTGACCCAGGAAGCACAGCTTCGACTCCTTGCCCTTCCCCTTCCGGTACAGCCGCGCCTCGGGATCCGTCGTCGAGCCATGGGTGTCGTTGAGCCGCCGCTCGCCATGGAAGTCCCGCTCGCGGCCCGAGCCCGACCCGCCTGCTCCAGCCCCCGGCCCATCCTTCGGACGAAAGCTCTTGTGGCTCGCCGAGGCTTCGAGAAGCGTCCCGTCCACCGTGAAGTGCTCGTCCGAGATCAGGCCCGCCGCCGCGGCCAGCTCCAGCACCTCGCCCAGGAACGCCCGGGCGATCTCTCCCTCCACCAAGCGCTCTCGGTTCTTGGAAAAGACGGTCGCGTCCCAGACTCGGTCCTCCATCGCGAGTCCCACAAACCAGCGAAAGAGCAGGTTGTACTCGAGCTGCTCGACCAGAAGCCGCTCGCTGCGGATGGAGTAGAGCGCCTGGAGCAGCAACGCCCGCAGAAGCTGCTCCGGCGGAATGGAAGGGCGGCCCGTATGGGAGTAGAGCGCCTCGAACTTCTTCCAGAGGTTGCGCAGCGCCGTGTCCGCCATGCGCTTCACTGCGCGCAGAGGATGGTCTTCTGGGATCCGCGCCTCCACCGAGACGTAGCTGAACATCCAGTCCTGCTCGCGATCGTTTCCGCGCATCTCTTACCCCCCCAGCGGCCTTGTATCATGGGATTGCAGTAGATGCGCGGCGTTTTTCAGCATGCTGCTAGCTGTGCTTTTCTGCAGCAATCGGGGCGAGAATGATGTCCA
>DOUU01000317.1 GCA_003520425.1 Deltaproteobacteria bacterium | reverse complement strand
CGTGCCTTTGCCCGCGGCCAGAATCAGGACGGCGATTTCGCGCGAAGCGGCGGCCATGCCTGGCCTCCCTTTTCGGCCCGCCGGCGAGATCTTTGAGCTCAAGACCGCGCGGGACGCCGGCCGCGCGGGCACCGTTCGAGACACCCCGCGGCCGCCGAACCGGCCAGATTACCCCGGCTGGCCCGCACCCGAAACGACCTCCCGCGTCCCCCGGCCTTGCCACCCCCCTCAGGCGCCCTTATGGTGCACAAGGGTCGGCGACCGCCGACGGGAGGCACAAGATCCGAGTTTTCGGGAATACCCAGGGACTCAAGGCCAGCCAGGTTCGCCAGCTTGAGCGCCTCTTCCGGCGCCGGCTCCCTCCCGAGCGCCTCCTCACGCAAGAGTTCGCCCGCGCCCTGACCGAGATCACTCATGAGACCGGCCGCCAGGTGGGGGTCTTGGTTGACCGCCGCGGCGCCGTGACTCACGTGATGGTCGGCGATTCGCGCTCGATCGAGCTGCCGGACTGGGGCCGGATCCGCGCCGGCCCGGGGCGACTGCGGGGATTCCGCTGCATCCATGCCCATCTCGGGGACGAGGCGCTCACACGCGACGATCTCACGGACCTGGCCGTGCTGCACCTGGACGCCATGGTGGTCGTGACGACCGACGCAGACGGCCTGCCCGGTCGCGCCCACGTGGCGGCGCTGCGGGCGGCGAACGAGGAGGGCGCGACGGTCCAGCACCTCCCGCCCGCTCCGCCCTCGCAGCTCGACTTTGATTTCCAGGCATGGATCCGCGATCTCGAAGAGGAGCTCGCACGTTCGGCACGCACCCGGGCGGTGGGTGAAGGGGAGCGCGCCATCCTCGTCTCGGTGACCTCGGGGCGGCGACCGAGCGGCGAGGAGGCGTCGGTGGAGGAGCTGAAGGAGCTTGCGAGCTCGGCCGGCGTCGTGGTGACGGACGTCGTCACCCAGCACCGCCCGAGCGTCGACCCGAAGACCCTGATCGGTGAGGGCAAGCTGCAGGACCTTGTGGTTCGCGCCTTCCAGCAGGACGTCGATCTCGTGATCTTCGATCAGAATTTGACCCCCACCCAGGCCCGAAATCTTGGCGAGCGGATGGAGCTGCGGGTCATCGACCGCACGCAACTCATCCTCGACATTTTCGCGCAGCGTGCGACGAGCCGGGACGGAAAACTCCAAGTGGAGCTGGCCCAGCTCAAATACCGACTTCCGCGACTTGCCCAGCAGGACGCGTCCCTGTCCCGACTCGGCGCGGGAATCGGAGGGCGTGGGCCTGGCGAGACCAAGCTTGAGCTCGATCGGCGGCGCGTGCGGGACCGGATCTCCCGCCTCGAACGTGAGCTTCGGAACCTGCGCAAAGAGCGCGAGGGCCGTCGGCGCCGCCGCGAGCGGCGCGGCATGCCGGTCCTGTCGATCGTCGGCTACACGAACGCGGGAAAGAGCACCCTCCTGCGTGCGCTGACGCGCACAGAGGTCCTTGTCGAGGACAAGATGTTCGCAACGCTCGACCCGACCTCCCGGCGCCTGCGCTTCCCGCGCGAGCGCGAGGTGTTGGTGACCGACACGGTGGGCTTCATCCGGGACTTGCCCGGCGAGCTTATGGCCGCCTTCCGCGCGACGCTGGAGGAGCTTGAGAGCGCGGACCTCTTCCTCCACGTGGTGGACGCGGCAGCGCCCGACCTCGAGCGGCGGCTCGCCGCCGTTCGGCGCGTGCTCGGCGAGATCGGCCTCGGCGACACGCCGGAGCTGCTCGTCTTCAACCAGGTCGATCGCCTGCCGGCTGCAGAAGCCACGGCGCTCGCACGGCGATATCACGCGGTGCCCGTCTCCGCACTCCGCGGCATCGGCCTCGAAGCGCTTCTGGATCGGGTTGCCGACGCCCTCTGGGAGAGCGAGGCTTCCGACGCGCTGCGGGGCGGCTTCGCCTTCGCGGCGCAGGGGGGGAGGGGATGATGACGACGCGCCGAGCACGAATTGCGGGGACCGGTATGTACGTCCCCGAGCGCGTGGTGACGAACGACGACCTCGCACAGCTCATGGACACGAGCGACGCCTGGATCCGGCAGCGCAGCGGGATCGTCGAGCGTCGTTTCGTCGTTCCCGGCGAGCAGACGCCCGCCGATCTCGCGACCCGCGCGAGTCAAGAGGCGCTCGCAGTGGCGGGGCTCGAGCCGGGGGACGTGGACTGCATCTTGCTCGCCACGCTCTCCGCTCAGCACGAGTTTCCCGGGACGTCGTTTTTCTTGCACGAGCAGCTGGGCGTGGGGGAGATCCCCTGCGTGGACTTGCGGGCCCAGTGCAGCGGATTCCTCTACGCCCTTTCCATGGCCGACAGCCTGGTCCGCACGGCGCGCTACGAGCGCGTCCTCGTCGTGGGGTGCGAGGTCCACTCGACGGGTGTCGAACTCGCGACACGTGGTCGCGACGTCGCTGTGCTGTTTGGCGACGGCGCGGGGGCGGTCATCGTCGAAGCGAACGACGACCCCTCCGACTCCGCCGCCATCCTCGACGTCCGGCTACACGCCGAGGGTCGCCATGCCCGAAAGCTGTGGATCGAGGCTCCTGGCGCCTCGCTCGCGAAGACTCGCGTCACGCATGAAATGATCGACGACGGCCGTATCTTCCCGAAGATGGACGGCCGTTTTGTCTTCAAGCACGCTGTGACGCGGATGCCCGAGGTATTGCTGGAGACCCTCTCCGGAGCAAGTCTCAAGCTCGAGGACATCGACCTCTTCTTGTTTCACCAGGCAAACCTGCGCATCAACGAGTACATCTCGCAGCAGCTTGGAATCCCGGCCGAAAAGTGCCTCAACAACATTGATCGCTACGGCAACTGCTCGGCCGCGTCGATCCCGATGCTCCTGGCCGAGGCGCAGCGCGCCGGGCGCCTTTCGCCCGGGACCGTGGCCGCGATGACGGCGTTCGGTTCGGGCTTCACCTGGGGCAGCGCGATCGTGCGCTTCTAACGGAAACGGGGAGGCCACGCGCTGCCGCGGCGCGTCTAGAGGCAAGCCCGCCCCCTCAGTCGGATTCCGAGATCTCGCCAACTTGACGGAATGACGCGGCGTGTTATAGATGCCTTGGGATTCGGAAAAACCCCGGGACCGGCCCACGTATCTCCCTCGCTACTGGCCGGGGCCCGCGGGCGAGCGGCCCACAGATAAGGAGATTCCATGGCCCAGCGCTCGAGCCTCGTTCAGGATGGCCTCCAGCGGGTGCGCACCGCGGCGGAGGGCCTCGATCACGGACTCCGCCGACTGCAAAAGCGCCTCGACGGACAGCGCAAGAACCTCGAGAAGCGCATCGAACACCAGCGCAAGGCAATCGAGAAGGGCACCCAGCGGCAACTCGAGCGGTTCCTGGCGCGGCTGCGCGAGAGCAGATTCGGGCACCGGGCCGAGACACTCCGGGAGGATGCGGCCCAACGCCTCGAGACGGGGGCAAGCGCTCTTCTCGGCGCGCTTCAGATCGCCTCGAAGGGCGACCTCGACCGGATCGACCGCAAGCTCTCGCAGCTCTCACGCAAGCTCAAGGACCTCGAGAAAAGCGGCGCCACAGCCTAGAGCTCGCGCCGAGCGACCCAGCGGGGTGAGAGCGGGCCCGGCGGACCAAGCCGCCGGGCCCCGTTTCGCTACGTTCGGCTCTCCCCATGGAGGGCCGAGATGGCCGATTTTCAGGGCGTCGACTTTTTGCGGATCGACGAGCTCCTCGCCGAGGAGGAGCGCCTCGCCCGCGAGAGCGTGCGCGAGTTCGTCTCGAAGGACTTCCTCCCTCTCCTCAAGCCGCACATCCGCCAGGACGGCTCGTTCCCCATGCAGCTCGTGCCGCGGATGGCGGAGCTTGGGCTCTTCGGAGCGAACCTCCACGGGTACGGCTGCGCGGGCATGAGCAACGTGGCCTACGGGCTCGTCATGCAGGAGCTCGAGCGTGGAGATTCGGGCCTTCGCTCCTTCGCATCGGTCCAAGGCGGCCTCGTCATGTATCCGATCTACACCTACGGCTCCGCGGCCCAGAAGGAGCGCTGGCTGCCGGCGCTTGCCGCCGGGCGGGCCATCGGCTGCTTCGGTTTGACCGAACCGGACTTCGGCAGCCATGCCGGCGGCATGCGCACCCGCGCCGAGCGTCGCGGTTCCCGCTGGCTGCTGAGCGGCACCAAGCGCTGGATCACGAACGGCTCCGTGGCGGACGTGGCCGTGGTGTGGGCTCGCACGGACGACGATATCCAGGGCTTTCTGGTCGAGCGCGGCGCCAAGGGCTTCGAGGCACGCGACATCAAAGGAAAGTTCTCGCTTCGGGCATCGATCACCTCCGAGCTCTTCCTCCACGAGGTCGAGCTGTCAGAGGAGAGCCGGCTGCCGCTGGCAAAGGGCCTCAAGGCGCCGCTTTCGTGCCTGACCCAGGCCCGCTACGGGATTGCCTGGGGCGCGATCGGCGCGGCCATGGCCTGCTACGACGAAGCCCTTCGCTACGCACAGGAGCGCAAGGTCCAAGGCGGACCGCTGGCCGGCAAGCAGCTCACCCAGCAACGCCTCGTGTTCATGCTGACCGAAATCACCAAAGCGCAGCTCCTCGCCCTGCGCGTGGGACGCCTCAAGGACGAGGGGAAGCTCCACCATTCCATGGTCTCGATGGCGAAGATGAACAACGTTGACGTGGCGCTCCGGATCGCGCGCGAAGCCCGTGACCTTCTCGGCGCGAACGGAATCGTCGACGATTATTGCGTGATGCGCCACATGAACAATCTGGAGTCAGTGTACACGTATGAGGGAACTCACGATATCCACAAGCTGGTGATCGGCGAGCG
>DOUU01000234.1 GCA_003520425.1 Deltaproteobacteria bacterium | reverse complement strand
AGCCGCCTCTCTCAGCGCCCCTCGAGTCTGCCTTCGGCGCTCACCGCAATGTCCACGAACCGGTCCACACGAACGAGAAAGCGACTTGGATCCCGCATGCCCCAGTCGACGTAGGGCACGCGGAAGGTCGCGGCGATCCCCAGCCGATCGCCGTGTGCCGCGAGTGTGGCGGGAAGCTCGAAGGGGAGGCTCTGGCCGTGCAGCTCCAGCGTTCCCCGCAGACGTACCTGTGCGCTCGTTTCGTCGCGCGAGAGGACCTCGAGCTCGCCCGCGCGGAACACGATCGTGGGGAAGCGCTCGCTCTCGAGTACGTCCCGGTGCATGTTGGCGTCGCGCGAGGCATTCCCGGTCTGCGCGCTGCGCGCGTCGAGCACAATCTCGCCGGAGGCGGCGCCCCCTGCGGGATCGAACCGGACCTCGCCGCGGGAGAGCCGCACGGAACCATCGACCGTGTGTAGGGTTGCGCCAAGCGTGAATGCGATCTTCGTGGCGGCAGGATCGAGGGCGAGGATCTGCTCCTCCGCCGCAGCAGGCCACCCTGCGGCGAGAGCCACGAGCGCGGCCGCGAGCCATGCGCCCGCGGCGCGCCACCAAGGAGTCGGGGCCCTGGCCTTGCGCTTCATCCCCAACGCCACCTCTCGAGCAGGAGCGCCGCCGCGGGCAAGAGCAGCGGACGCACGACGCAGGTATCCAACAGGACGCCGATCGTGATGCCAATCCCCACCTGCTCAAGGAAGGCGATCCGGGAGAGGACCAGCGTCGCAAAGGTACCGGCCAGCACGAGCCCGCACGAGGTCACGACCGGTCCGGTGAGCTCCAGTGCCCGGGCGAGGGCAGCCTCGAAGGAGTCGCGGCGCTGCTCCTCGCGCACACGCCCGAGCAAGAAGACGCCATAGTCGGCGCCAATCGCCACCAGCAGCACGAAGAGAAAGAAGGGCACCTTCCAGTCGATGCCCGCCCAAAAGCCCGCGTCGGTCAGAAGCTGAAGCGCGCCGAGCGAGGCGAAGTAGGAGAGGAGGATGAGGGCGGTGATCGCCACGGGGGCGGTTGCGCCCCTCAAGAGGGCCACGAGCAGCGCAAACACTCCAGCCACGATCCAGTGGTCGAGGCGCGCCATGTCGTCACGGGTGTAGCCGGCGAGATCTCGAGTGATGGCCGTCGGTCCGGAGAGGTAGAAGCGCGCATCGTGGAAGGAGAGCGCAGGGAGGAGCGTCACCAGTGCGCTCTCGAGCCGAGCGGCCGTCGCCACGGAGGCAGGCGCGTTGGGAGGAGCGGTGAGTTGAAGCTCGAAACGCGCGGCGTGGCTGTCCTGCGAGAGGTAGTGCGAAAGCGCTCGCTCGAGCTCCGGCGAGCCCGCGAGGTCCTCCGGCGTGAGCGCAAGGCGATCGAGAAGCCGCGACGAGCCGGGGGCCCGGCCGAGCGCGTCGAGGCGGGCCCTGCCCTCTGCAACGCCCGCCTCGAGGACAAGGGCGCCTTGGACGGCGTCCCCGAGGCCCCGATCAAGCCTTCCGAGCTCGTCGTCGAGCTCGTCCAGGTCGCGCCTTGCCGCCTCGAAGCGCTCTGGCGCAAAGGCCCCGAGGAGCGAGCGCTTCTGCTCCGCCTCAAGCTCCCCCTTTTTGGCCGAGATCTCGCTTCGGCCGCGCTCGAGCTCGCGCCGGGCCTGCTCGAGCCCCGAAGCGAGGCTCCCTGCTCCGTCCCTCGCCTGGCCGAGCCCCTGTGACAGCGCGGCGAGCTGGCTGCGCAGCGTCGCGCGAGAGAGAAGACCCGGCTCCCCTGTCGGACGCGTCACGCTCCACACCTTGGCAATGCCCGGCTCCCCAGCGAGGAGCTCCGTCAGCTGATAGAGGCCGTCGAGGGCGCCCGTCGTGCGAAGTCCCGGGTCGCTCGCGGGGAGCTCGAGCATGACGGTCAGCGGCGAGACCTGCGCGGGGTCAAAGTGCCTTACAAGCGCAGCGAAGCCCTGCTCGGACACGCTCCCTTTTGGGAAGTCGAGCTCGAGCTCGAAGGAAGGAATCGTCGAGAGACCAAGCCAGGCGAGAGGCGCGACTGCGGCGAAGCTTCCGAGGAGGACGGGAAGGGGTCGCCGGACGACGAAGCGCGCGATGGCCGGCCACAGTCGTTCCAGGTGGCGGCGCCGCGCGACGGCGCGTGGCCAGAAGAGCAAAAAGCCGCAGAGCCGCATCAGCGCGGGCAGCAAGCCGAGCACCGCCGCCAGCGTGACTGCGACGGCGATGGCGAGGGCCGGCCCCGAGAAGGCGAAAAGACCAAAGCGTGCAAATCCCATGAGAGCGCAGGCGAGGACCACGGCGAGCGCACTCGTGACGACGACGGGGCCGCTCTCCCGCCGCGCCTTGGCAACGCATTCCGCGGGCGATAGCCCCTGGACCACCTCCTCGCGTGCACGCGCGAAGAGGAGAAGCGAGTAGTCGGTCCCGACTCCCCACACGAGGGCCACGAGAAAGCCGCGAGACTGAAAGGCCACGGGCAGGCCGAGCTTGGCTGCCAGAACGACCGCGCCGCTCGCCACGGCGATTGCGCTGGCGAGCGTGGCGAGAGAGACGCCTGCCGCGAGAGGAGCGCGGTAGACGAGGAGGAGCGTCAGCGCCACGAGCATCACGGTCGCAAGGGCGGAGCGGCGAGTCCCCTCTTCGATGGCGCGCAGATAGTCCCGCCCAAGCGTCGCATCGCCCGTGATCTCGATCCGAAAGGCTGGGCGCCCCGAAGCCAAGGGCTGCGAGAGGATGTGCTCGACCTCGCCCACGACCGTGCTGGCCTCTTCCGAGGCGAATCCGGCCGCGAGTCGCAGAACGATGAGCGCTGCTCTTCCGTCCTGCGAGACGAGGCGGCCCTCGAGCACGGGGTCGTCGGTCGGGGCGAGAACCGCAGAGACCGCGCCGGGCTCGAGTCCTTGGCGAAGCTTCGCTGCCAAGGCGGAAAGCTCCTCGCGTGCCGCCAAAATGGACGAAACCGGATCCACCGATTCGCACACGACGACGATCTGGCTCGCGGCCTCGGCACCCGGGAAGAGCTCGGAGAGGCGAGCCGTGGCGATCCTGCTCTTGGCTTGAGCAGGAAAGAAACGCACGGGATCGGTTACGGAGACCGCGGGGAGCTGCGGCGCGAGGGCAAGCCCCGCGGCGAGCGCAGCGCCCCATCCTGCGAGCGTAAAGACGGCGGCTCTCTTGCTCGTCGGCGACCCCGGACCCTCTCGAGCGAGCTCCCCCTCGTTGCGCGACGGTAGCCGCGCCTCGGGGCGGCCGCAGAGCGCGAGGCGCAGGCCCCAAAGCCAAGCCCGGCGGCACACGCAACCTCCCTCGAGGAGTGAATCCCGAGCCTGTGCCTCGCTCGACGGGTGAGGGCGCGCTCACGCGCCCGAGGCGAGCGCCCAGTTTTTTTCGAGGTGACCCCTGGACAGCTCGCGCCAGGGACCGATTCTGTGCAAGGATGATGCTGCCTGCTGTTTGTGATCGGAAGCGTGTGCCGGCGAACTCCTTGAGACCTGCGTCACACTTCGCCATCCTGCCTTCTGGTCTTCGCTGAATCTGCAGCGTTCCTGTCGTCTCTGCGACTGCGGTAGGGAGGGCTTTTCTCTAGCTTTTCTCCGAATTTTTTCGGCGTTCTCCCCTGCGGATCAAGCGGCTGCTGCGCCGGCTTCGGGATCGAACCTGAGAGAAGGCCTGTGACATTGAGGGAGGACCTCCCTCCCTTCTATTCTCTTCTGTGAAGCTGCGAACAGGAGCCCCCCCCATGCAGTTTCATGTGCTCTCCTTTGAAGGACCCGACGGCTATGCCCGGGCGGGCGGAATCGCCAGCCGGATCGAAGGGCTGGCTTGGGCGCTCGCGGGGNNGGGCTTGGCTTTGAGACCCACCTGTGGTTCGTGGGCGATCCGGCCAGCCCCGGGCACGAGTCCTACGGCAGGCTCCACCTCCACCGCTGGTGCCAGTGGATCAGCCGCTACCACCCGGCGGGGGTGTACGACGGCGAGGAGGGCAAGCGCACCGATTTCGCCGCCTCCTTGCCCCCGTATCTGATGAACGAGGTGCTGCGGCCTCATCTCGTGCAAGGCCGCCATGCCGTCATTTTGGCGGAGGAGTGGCACACCGCCGACGCGGTGCTGCATCTCGACTGGCTCTTGCGCCAGGCGGGGCTGCGCGAGCGGGCGAGCATCCTGTGGAACGCGAACAACGTCTTCGGCTTCGAGCGGATCGACTGGAGCCGGCTGGCCGAGGCCTCGGTCATCACCACCGTCAGCCGCTACATGAAGCACTCCATGCGCGGTCTGGGCGTCGATCCCATCGTGATTCCCAATGGCCTGTCCGCCGACGCCTTCTTCCCCCCCGACCGTGCCGGCGTGGCCGAGCTGCAGCGCCGTCTGCGCGGGCGCACCGTGATCGCCAAGGTGGCCCGCTTTGACCCGGACAAACGCTGGCTCGGCGCCCTGGAGATCGTGAGCGAGCTCAAGCGCCAAGGCCACCGCCCCCTGCTGATCGCCCGGGGTGGTGCCGAGGCCCATGGCCACGAGGTGCTGGCCACCGCCCGCGCCCTGGACCTGCGCGTGGTGGACCGCAACGGCGCCGACAGCAGCGGCGTCCGCGGCCTGATCGGAAGGCTCGACGGCCTCGGCGACGCAGACATGGTCCACCTCAAGGCCCCGCTCGATCCCGAGAGCCGGCGGGTCCTGTTCCGCGGCGCGGACGCCGTGCTGGCCAACAGCAGCCACGAACCCTTCGGCCTCGTGGGCCTCGAGACCATGGCGGCCGGCGGCATCGCCTGCACCGGAATCTCGGGCGAGGACTACGCCGTGCCCGGGCGAAACGCCCTCGTCCTGCAGACCCCCGACCCGCGGGAGTTCGTGGGCCTCTTCGAGCGCCTCAAGGCCCATCCCGCCGAGGCCGAGTCCATGCGCCGCGCCGGCCGCAACACCGCCAAACACTACGCCTGGCCTGAAATCATCCAGCGCCTCTTCCTGCCTCGCCTCGACCTCCTGCGCTACTGCG
>DOUU01000235.1 GCA_003520425.1 Deltaproteobacteria bacterium | reverse complement strand
GGCGAAGCCGCCCAGTCGAGCTCCACCAGAAGAAGGCAAACGGCGTGGTCCAATCCTTCCCGGCGGGCTGTATCAGTCGATTCGGTCTTGCGCATTTTGTGCATCTTGCGGTGGCGGCGAGCGTCGGTCGGTGGGCGGCGGCCTACGAGAGCGGAACAAGACTCAACGACGCAGGCGGGTCGCTACGCCCTGGGAGATCGTCGATGGGCGCGGCGAGAACTCGCGAGCGAATCGGCACAGCGCGGCCGCGTGTCCCATTCTTGCGGCACGCCCCCATCGTTTCACCGGAAGACGGCGCGGCGCCCTCTTCGAGAGCCGAAGGTTGGGGCGGGCCAAGATCGCCTTCCAGCGCGGCAGCATGCTCGGCAATCAACCCACGAGACGCATCATCGACCGTCGACGTGTCCGTCGGCCTGAGCATCAATTGAACTGACACCGCGTGTGTCTGCGAGCGCGATCGCCTAGCATCCGCGCCGCCCTGGGCTCCGGGGAGGGGAGCGAGGATTCCGATGACAGACGCTGAAGTGGATGAAGTCCGAGCACGTCTTGAGAAGTACGTCGGGGAGCCCATGGGCCTGCCGGCCGTCGCACCGGATCCGGTGAATGTGCCCATGATCCGGCACTGGGTGGACGCCCTCGACGACCGCAACCCGGTGTATCTCGACGAGGGGTTCGCGGCGACCAGCCGTTTTCGGGGGATCGTCGCGCCTCCCGCGATGCTCCAGACCTGGACGATGCTGCGACCGCGGATCCAGGGCATCGCCGAGCGGGGCGGCGCTCCGGACGAGATCGATTTCGACAACCCGATCAAGGCACTCGACAAGGAAGGCTACGTCGGCACGCTCGCCACGAACTCCGAACTCGAGTTCGTGCGGTACCTGCGCCCCGGCGACCATCTGCGCGTGGAGTCCCGGGTCGAGTCGATCTCGAATCGAAAGGCCACCGCCCTTGGCAGGGGGTACTTCGTCACCTGGGGGATGACCTACCGCACGGGCGACGGCGAGGTCGTCGGCCGACAGCTCTTCCGCGTGCTCAAGTTCGACCCTCGCACCATCGATCCGAGCCGGCCCGGGGCAGTGCGATGAGGGCCACCCGCGCGCTCAAGAGTTCCGAGATCGCCGTGGGCGACGAGCTGCCGCTCTTCGAGCTTCCCGTGACCTCTACGGTGATCGTCGCCGGCGCGATCGCCTCGCGCGACTTCATGCCCGCGCACCACGACCCTGTCTTCGCGAAGGCGCAGGGCGCGCCGGACATGTTCATGAACATCCTCACCACGAACGGCTATGTCTCTCGCTTCGTCACCGACTGGGCCGGGCCGGAGGCGATGGTGAAGAGCATCAAGATCCGCCTCGGCGCGCCTGCCATTCCGGGAAAGCCCCTGCGCTTCTCGGGCCGGGTGGCAGGGAAGAGCGAGGCGGAAGACGAGTGCGTGCTCGAGCTGGAGGTGCGCGCTGCGAACGATCTCGGGGATCACGTCACCGGAACGGTCACGCTTTCCCTGCCGCTTGGCTGAGCATCGGCGATCCCGAGCCGCTTAAGGGCGGAGCGGGCGGCCCAGTAGCCGCACTGTCCGTGCACGCCGCCTCCTGGCGGCGTGGCCGCCGAGCAGATGAAAAGGCGTGGATTCGGCGTCGAATAGGGATCGAGGCGGGTGACCGGGCGGTTCCAGAGCTGGAGTGCATCCGCGACGCCGCCGGTAATGGCGCCGCCCCGGTAGTTCGGGTTGTAGCGCTCGAAGTCCGCGGTGTTCATGGCGTGCCGTGCGAGGATGCGGTCGCGGAACCCGGGCGCAAAGCGCTCGATCTGGCGCTCGATCGCGTCACTCCGGTCGACGGTCGAGCCGTGTGGCACGTGGCAGTAGGCGTAGCCGGTGTGCCGTCCCTCAGGCGCTCGCGTTGGGTCCACCTCGCTTTGCTGGCAGAGGATCAGGAACGGGCGCTCGCTGAGGCGGCCGTGGTACATGTCGCTCTCGGAGGCGCAGAGCTCCTCGAGCGTGCCGCCCACGTGAACAGTCGAGGCCTCGCGGCAGGTCGGGTCCCGCCAAGGGATCGGACCGTCGAGGGCCCAGTCGACCTTGAACACCCCCGGCCCGTAGCGGTAGCGCGCGAGCCTCCGGCGGTATCCCGCCGGAAGGGCCTCGCCGGCGATGCGCGCCAGCTGCTCGGGGGAGGTGTCGAAGAGCACGACGCGTGCGTCGGGGAGCTGGCCCAGCCGCTCGATGCGCCGACCCGTCTCGATGCGGCCGCCGAGGCTCCGAAAATAAGAAGAAAGGGCGCCCGGGATGGCGCGCGATCCACCCTTCGCCACGGGCCAGTCCGCGACGTGGGCGGTGATCGCGAAGAGTACGCCGATCGCCGCGCTGAGGGGCCACGTGAGCGGAAGCACCGAGTGTGCGGCGCAGCCGGCGAGAAGGCGTNNCGCTCGCCGCGAAAGCAAAGACGCGCGAGCCGGTTCGCTGAGAAAGCACCGCGCAGCCCGAAGCGCAGCATCGCAAGCGGGTGAGCGGGGATGCGGAGCGGGGCCATCGCGTCGGCGAGAAGCCCGTGCGGGTCGGCAAGGAAGGGGCCCACAAGGCGCGCCCAGGCGCGGGCGTCCTCGCCCAGCCCTTCCGCTGTCCGCGCCAGCGAGCGATAGAGCATCACTGCGGGCCCATCGGGCATCGGGTGCGCGACGGAGGCCCGCGGGCTGAGCCACACGAGGCCGTGTTCAGCGAGGGGGAGTTCGCGGAAGAAGGGCGAGAGGATCCCCATCGGGTGCACGGCGGAGCAGACGTCGTGAGTGAAGCCGGGGAGCGTGAGCTCGGCACTGCGTGTACCGCCGCCAACCTCGTCCCCGGCCTCCACGACAAGCACCGAGGCGCCCGCCCTCGCCAGCGCGATCGCGGCCGCAAGGCCGTTCGGACCCGAGCCGATGACCACGGCATCCGGGTTGGGCTCCGCCACCCACCGGGTCCTTACGCGCTCGCGCGGGTCCGCCCGCGCAGGAGGGCCTCGGCGTACTCTCCGGTCGGCCAGGGCTGGAGCGCGCGCATCGGCGCGATCAGGGTCTCACCCTCCTCGAGGATGCCGCTCGCCGCATCGGCGATCTTCCAGCGCATGGTTCGACCGAAAAGCGGCTGCGACTCGACCATCACGACCCGCAGCTCCCCCGGCTCGAAGCCGCACTGCTCCTCCACCTCACGCAGGAGCTGCAGACCATTCAGGTGCCCGTCGCCGAAGTTCCACCCCAGAACCATTCCGCCCATGACCTCGCCGTCGATCCACTCGTATTCGTCGATGCAGTCGACGGCGCGCGGCAGCGCCTCGAGGAGCGGCCGGCCTTCAAGGTGCATGAAGCGGTGGGCGAGGGAGAGCGTGAGCGCCATCTCTACCGCCGTCCGGTCGGGAAGCATCTTCTCGAGCTGCTCGCGCATCGTGCCAGCGGCCTTGGTGAGTCTCGCGAGCTTGTGGAGGCTCCCCCGCCGGAGGAGCCAGATGTTGTAGTCCCAGTTGCCGGCGTAATAGCGCATCGACAGGAGGAAGGAGACGCGTGCGGGCGCGAAGTTGCCATAGCAGGGGATTACGAAGAGGCAGAAGAAGAGGAAGATCGCGAGTCCCGGCATCTCGCCCACCGCGAGCACGCTCGCCTCGGGATGGAAACCAAAGAGGAAAATGCCCCCGTAGATCATGAGGATGTTCCACTCGATCGGCATGCCGCTTGGGTTGTTGAGGGAGATGAAGCCGTGGAAGCAGCACATCACGACGAGCGCCGCGTCGGTAAGGAGCGGAGTTTGGCTTGTGACAAGCACCAGCGGGATCATGTACTCGGTCAGTGTTCCCATGCGCGCCATCGCCACCGCAANNTCTTCAGCCACTTCGGGAAGAAGGGCCCGTTGTTCATCATGACCAGGATGACGGAAGGGAAGTGGTGGTTGAGCTTCGAGGTCGCTGCCCAGAACCAGATCGCGGCCCACAGCACCTTGCATGCCGGGATCCAATGCGCCTCGCCCCTCGCCACGGTGAAGCAGACGAGCGCCACGTAGTAGTGCTCGGCGCGTGCAGCAAGAAAGAGCGTCTTGTCTGTCACGCCGAGGAGCGGGATGAGGACGAAAGAGGGCACAAGGAGGGCCGGCGTGAGCTCGGGGGACAGGAGCGCGCGCAGCAAGAAGAGCTGGTTCGCCGCGTAGAGCGCCACGTCGAGCCGCGTGCGGCGGATCCCGCCCACGAGAGGCAGGCCTGGAAAGAGCGGCAGCTTTGTCGTTCCCGACCGCAAGAAGTGGAGGAAACCACCGATCGGCGGCCAGAAGCGGCCGTTCATCGGTCCCGAGCCGCAGCCGAAGCCGGCGAGCTCATAGAAGATCGCCCACAGAATCGCCTTCTGAAACGCCACGGGCGTGAATGCCCAGCCGCCCGACGAAGTGAAGCCGGGATAACCGGCGGAGAAGGAAACGAAGAGGGCCCAGCCGCCGACGAAGAGCAGGAGGTACTTCGTCCAGTACATCACCAGCACGATGAAGGGGTTGGGCTGGACCTGCGCTGCCCAGCTGCGACAGACGAGCCGCACGCGCTCTGGGAAGGGAGCCGCAAGGATGCGATGTGGGTCGTAGGGCGGGAGGTCGAGAAGTTTGCTCGTTGCCACGGAGAGGTTATAGCCCCGAAGGACGCTTCCCGATCACCTGATCGGTCTCGAGCTCGCGAAACTCGCCGGGTGAGAGGCCGAGGAGGTCGCAGAGGACGAGCTCATTGTGCTGGCCGAGCGTCGGCGCCGGAGTCCGGAGCCAGCGGTCGATGCCCACAAAGCGGAAGGGGAGTGAGGGGAGGGGCATTGCTCCCACCACGGGATGCGCGGGCGTTTCGAAGTAGTGGCGTGCCCTGAACTGGGGAATGGTCTCAANNGAGCCTGCAGGGATTTGTGACCGGAGAGGCGGGAATTCCGTGGCTCCGCAGCGTCGCGACGAGCTCGGTGCGCTCATGCTTTTGAGTCCATTCGCGCAAGCGGGCGTCGATGGCGCCGTGCGCCGCGCGACGGCCCGCGCGCGTGTCGAGTGCGGCATCCATCGCCCAACCGGGGTTGCCGAGCACCGACTGCAGCGCGCGCCACTGGGCGTCCGTTGCGATCGAAAGCGCAAGCCACTTGTCCGTCGCGGTGGGCCCCTCCGCGCAGGGGTAGAGGCCCTGGGGCGCCGCCAGCGGGGAGCGATTGCCTTCCCGCTCCATGCGCTGGCCGTAGGCGCTCCACTCAACGACCTGCTCCGCGGCGATGTTGAGCG
>DOUU01000078.1:6281-6456 GCA_003520425.1 Deltaproteobacteria bacterium | reverse complement strand
CCCGCCACGGCCTTCCCGAGCGGCCCACCCGCGACTCCCTCTTCGCGCAGGCGGAAGAGCAGATAGATCGCGAAGTCCGCTCCCAAGGAAACGCCCATCGAGGTATAGGTTGCGGTGGCGAAGGAGAGCCAGCTGCCGAACCATCCCATGAGGCCGAGGTTCACCAGCGCAGCGC
>DOUU01000078.1:0-6244 GCA_003520425.1 Deltaproteobacteria bacterium | reverse complement strand
CGTCGCGTTCATGGCCGCACTCTGCGCAAGCTCCCCGCCCGCAATGGAGACGTGAACCCCGGGCGGCATCCCCGCGGCGATCCGACGGAGCTTCTGGAACACCCCTTCGACCCAATCCACGCTGTCCGAGCGTGCGAGGGCGTAGATCGCCGCCGCGCGCCCGTCCGGCGACAGCACGCGTGCGAGATCGTCCGGTCCGAACAACAAGAGGTACTGCGAGAGAAGCGCGCGGTCGGGCGGGACCACGTAGGCGTCCTCCGCACCGTCGTTCATGGCCCGGTTCATCATCTCCATGTAGCCCGCGGCCGAAAGCGTGGCCGTCACGTACGGTTCGCTGCCGAGAGCGCCTTGGAGCGTCGCGATGCCCGCCATCGCGGCGGGGTCGAGCAGCGCATCGGGCCGGTCGCCTTCCACGAGGACGCGAATCGTCGATGTTCCCGTGTAGCGGTCGCGGATCGTGCGGTCTGCCACGATGACCGACGCGTCGCTGCTGAACCACGACCGGAAGCTCGTGTTCACGTGAAGCTCGAGGATCCCGACCGCGGCGACGCCGACCGCGCTCACGACCGCAAGCAGGACGATGCGCGGAGAGCGCACCACCACACGCGCGATGAACTGGAGGAGGGGATCGAGAAGGCCGTGCTGGCGCTCGCGCGCAGCCTCGCGGGTCCGCGGCGGAGGCAACATGACGCGCCAGGCCGGAATCACCGTGAGCTCGATGGCCAGCGCGGACAAGATCCCTGTGGCCGCCATGAGTCCGAAGTCTCGCACCGCCGGCACGCCGAAGGTGGCAAGGGAAGCGAAGCCTGCGGCCGCCACAAGGCCCGCCGTGACCATGACGGGGCCGATGCGCACGAGCGAGGCCACGACGGCTGCGCGGCTATCGTGCAACTCCTCGAAGCATTCGTAGTAGCGCTTCAGGATCTGGACGGCATGGCCCGCAGCGACGGAGAGCACAAGGATCGCGGTGACTGCCGTCCACGGCGTGATCCGGATGCCAAGAGCCGTGATGAGACCGGTGCTCCAGATCACGGACAAAATCGCGGTCACCAGCGGCAGCACGACCGCCTGCCCGGTGCGGAACGCCTCGTAGTGAACGATCGCAATCACCCCCAGTGCAAGCAGCACAAGGGGCACGATGCCGCGCGTCTCATCCTCCAGGGCTGCGAGCGCAGGTGACTGTCCCCCCACGTAGATCTCAACGCCGGGGGCGCGCTCCCGCGCGGCGAGCGCCTCGAGCGCATCCGTGGTGGCTCGAACCGAGGCGTCGTTGGAAAAGTCCGCGAGGATGAGAGCACCCCGGCCGTCCGGCGTGACCAGAGTCCCGATGTACATGGGATAGGAGAAGACGCGTTCGCGCAGGGCGCGCAGTTTTACGGGATCCTCGGGAATCTGCTCCAGCAAGGGAGCGACGCGCACCCCNNCGATGCTCATCACGCTACTCGGGATGACTCCGGGGAGCCGCTCGACCGCCTGGGTCAGACGCTGAATGCGCTGCAGCACGTCGCTCGTGAAGACATCCCCGGACTTTACGCCGATCGCGAGAAGCGAGGTCTGCTCGGCGCCGAAGAGCGCCGAGAGTCGGTCGTCAATGGCCATGTAGGCGTGACTGCGGGGCATGAGGTCGCGCAGCCGTACCTGCGTCGTCACGTGACGCAGCTCGGTGGCAAGCACGGCGGTGAGCAGCAGCATGATCCCGACCACGAGCCTCGGCCGGGACACCACAAACTCGGCGAAGCGCTTCACGGACCGCTGGTTTCGGGAAAGACGTCGAGCCAGATGCGCCGGCCCGCGCGGTCGACGACGCCCCGGGTCTGGGTGCTGGCGCGCTCCTGCGGTCGGCCGAGCAGGTCCATCCAGCGCCAAGGGCCCTGGGGTTCGACCGTGATCCGTTCTCCAATGTGGGGGGCGAACTGCGTGATCCCCGACGGCAAGATCCACACCCCGGTCGCGGCGCCGCCGGGAGCCGCAAGGAACGCATGGCCCGGCCCCTGACACGCCTGGCCCCCGTCGCCGAGGGGGCTGCGATGAAGCGTCCCGTCCCGCCAGAGGTAGCGGCCTGTGTGAACGCTGTCGTTCGAGTCGTTCTCGGGCAAGAGGGAGACCAGGGCCGCAACCACGAGATCGCCGGCTTCCCTCGCCGCCGCCTCCCCGTCGTCGGGATGCGAGCACCCGAAGCGGTCGACGTCGCTGATGTTGTCGAGAGTCCGGGGGACGGCCACCGCGTTCGTCTTCGGGAAGATGTAGCCGATCATGTCGTCGCCGAGGCCGATGATGAACCGGAAAGGCTGGGACAGCCGGGGCATCACCCACGGCGGGGGCGCCGCGCCGTCCGGCACCGCTTGATCGCCGGGCCCGCCGAAGTCTCGCAAATAGGTGTAGGGAAAGACCTCTCCAGGGGCATTCACGAACTCGGCGTCGCCGATCCGCAGCCAAAGGACGTCGGAGACGAACTGGTTGGGGATCGCGAAGGGGCTGATGACGCCGTTCGGCAGGCGGCTGAGCTTCTGGCCGTCCAGGTATGCATCCTTCTCGGGGAGCACGCCGAACGCAGCGCCGGCCGCGAAAAGGGCGTTCTCGAGGGGAATGAAGAAGGTCTTGCGGCGTGCCTCGAGCACGCCAGTGCCTGAAACCTGTCCGCCCTCGAGTGCCTTCTCCGCCCAGGTCGCGATGCGCTCGCCACGGCTGCGCGTCGAGAGCTCATAGCCGTAGGGGACACGCGTGTCGTCGGTTGCGTAGATGGTCCGGCACCCCCCGTTGCCGCTAGAGGAATACACGCCCACGGGCGTAAAGTCTCGCCGCGACGGATAGACTTGGGGCATCTCCACCGAACCCACCGCGCCCGCCATTGTCATCCCCATGCCCCCGTAGCGGGTCTCGAGGGCTATTCGCGTGAAGTGGGGCCAGTCCGAAGAGAGGTGGAGGCGATCCTGGGAATCGCTCGAAAAGCCGAGTTCCTCAGCATGGATGCCGTAGTTCACGAGTGTCGCGATGACGTGGCCGCCCTGGTCTTCGGCCTGCATCACTCCGATCTCCTCGTCCGCCGCGTAGGGATACGAGGACCAGCAGGGGATGAGGTCGTCTGGATGGATCTGCCCGAAACGGAGCGTCGCGCGGCGCTGCCCTGCAAAGGCATCCTCGACGCTGCGCGCCGTACGTTCGATCAGGAATTCGACGTAGAAGGGGTCCGTCCCCGAGGTGAACGGGTCCGGCCCGCTGATTCCGATGGTGTCGGGGGCGGACTCGTCGTGGGTCGAGGTAAAGACCATCTCGTCGATGCCGGCCACGCCGTCCGCCGCCAGCTTGGCGCGGACCCGGTCCCAGATCTCCTTGAACACGCCCTCGTTGTCCACGCTTGTGAGGGAGATCGTCTTGCGCCCGTTGGAAATCACGATCGTACGCGCCCACAGAGGGTCGAGGACGGCGGTCGGCAGGCGGTTGCCGGAGCTGCCGCCGCCGAGGTAGATGCCATCCCAGCGGCCATCGGGCGGACGCGTACCCCCGTCCGCGCGCGGCGTCGGACAGTCAAGGAACGGCTCGCCTGGATCATACCGGCCGTTCCCGTTCGTATCGGTGTAGGGCTCCTCCAAGGAAAAGAGGTGGGGGCCGGTGAAATTGGACGCGCCCGCACAGGCTGCGGGGTTCTCGCCTTGGCCGAAAGGAGGCGGCGTCACATCCACCGCCGCGGCGCCCACGCGGAAGAAGGCGCGGGCAGAAGGGTCTTCATCGTGCGCGAAGGCGGCTGCGGGGAGCCACGGCGCAGCCAGCAGAAGAAGCAAGAGCCAGCGCGGTCGGCGCTCGGGCACGGCGGTCTGCATGGTGGGCAGTGTACGACCGGAGCAAGACGAGTTTGAAGCGGAGACTGCCGGGGTCCCGCACCTCCGCCCTCTTCGGCGGAGCGCAAAGATTCCGCGCAAGCGAAGCTATGGGCAGACGATCGGACCCGGCGCGAGGCTCTGGTCTTTCAGGGGGCCGCTCAGCGTGATTTTCGACTCATCGTCGGTGCCGAGATACCAGTGCAGCTCGGGCGGAGCGCCAGCCAGGTACTGCCACAAAAGGGGCCTTGCCTCGTAGCCGACGATCGCGACGACGCTTCGGCCGTTGGCCGAGACGAGCCAACGCTGGCCCGCCCGAGCGCGGTGGCCGGGCGCAAACGGGACGTCGACCAGCCACATCTCTTCGTCGGCGGAAGGCTTGTGGTTGCCCGCCGCGCCCTGCCCGATCCGGGCATCGTCGCTTCCCGGCATGAACTGGCGGAGATCCTGGGAAAGATAGACGTCGGAGCAGTCGGGTCGCGCGCCCAAGGGCTGGAGTTTCGCGCAGGAGCGCTGAAGATGTGGCTCGATCCCTTCGGCGCCTGTCTTCGGAAAGAGCTCCTTCCCGAACACGTCTTCGCGCGCGGCAAGGTGGGCCTCCACGGCAAAGCGGCCCGTGGCGGGCAGAGCGGTCGTGTCTTCCCAGCCGTGCCCTCGCCGCTCGATGACGTGGGACACCACCTCGCAGGTGCGGGCTTTCCGCGTGGCGATCGGAGGCACCACACGCGGGGGCCGGGCACAGCTCACAAGCGCACACGCAAGGCCGAGGAGGGCCGCGAGGAGGCGCTGCCCTCTTGCGGCAATCACGCCAGCGCTTCGAGCCGCACCGGGAGACCATCCTTCGGCTTGGAGATCGGGCTCTGTTGTACGGGCATCGTGTAGCCCTCGCGCACGCTCCAACGGAAGCGCTGGACGATCTGGTGCAGGATCGCCCGGATCTGGATTTCTGCGAAACGGAACCCGATGCACATGTGGGCCCCTCCGCCGAAGGGCACGAAGCTGTGGGAGTGGCGCTTGTGTTCCGCGCGCGTGTCAGTAAAACGCTCGGGATCAAAAGAAAACGGGCGCGTCCACCACTCCGACATGTGGTGCATGTGGATCGGAAAGACGACCACCATGGTGCCGGCCGGGATGCGATAGCCGCCGTACTGGAACTCGCGCCTGGCCATCCGCGGCATGGTGGAGAGCGGAGGATAGCGGCGCAGGGTTTCGTTCATGACGAGGTGGATCGCACCGGGCGATTCAACGTCTTTGAAGTCGATCTGGTCCTTGCCGAGGGCGCGGCTCTCCTCCCGGATGCGATCCTGCCACTGGGGATGCAGTGCGAGCTCGTACATCATCGACGTCAGGGTGCTCGTCGTGGTGTCGTGGGCGGCCATCATGAGGAAGATCATGTGATCGATGACCTCCTGGTCACTAAATTTGTCGCCTTCCTCGTTCTCGGCGCGGCAGAGCTGGCTGAACATGTCCGAACCCGCGTCCTTGCGTTTGGCGGGGATGAGTCTGCGCAGGAATTCCACCATGTACTCCCGTCCCTCGAGGCCGCGGGTCCACGCGAGCCCCGGCACTCGAATCCGCAGCACCGCCATCGAGGCGGCCACCGTGTCTTCAAAGGCGCGATTCACGCGCTCTGCCTCGGGGCCAAGCTCGATACCCAAGAAGACCGAACATGCGAGGTCGAGCGTGAGCCTCTTGAACGCCGGATATACAAGGAACGAGTCCGCGGCTTTCCAGTGTGAAAGGCGTGCCGCGATCTGCGGATTCATGCGCTCCAGGTACTCCTCGAGCGCCGGCCTCTTGAACGCGCCCTGCATGATGCTGCGCTGATACCGATGATCCTCGCCGTCCCGCAGCATGAGACCGTTGGTGAAGATCTTCCCGATGATGAGGTCCCAGGCCTGCTTGTTCGAGAAGATGCCCTCCCGATTGAGGAGGACGTGCTTTACGGCATCGGGCCCGAAGAGATTCACCGAGCGGAAGAGGCCCATCCGCTGACCCACCACCGGGCCCTCACTTTCATACATCCGCATCGTGCAGGCGAGCGGATCCGACCGCATGAGACGCCCACGCCGGAAGGTTTCCAGGATGCCGGGCTCGGGCGGCAGAGGCAGGTCGATCACAGGTGCAGCTTCAGCGGTCATCGGATCCCTCTTCGGCGCACGGCGCTGGACGGCTTAGCGTGCGATCACCATCACCACCGATTCCTCGGCCTGCGCCACGAGCTCTTGGATGAACGGCGTCGCTCCGTGTCGCATGCGGGTGGGTGGGGGGCCGAGGGGAGGTTCTCCGGCAGCATCGCGGAGACGACCTCCGCTTTCAGGGCGTAGTTCACGTTCTGGGGGATGTAGCCCGCGGTGCTGATCGTCTGCCTGGGATCGAGCGTTGCGGTGACGACTCCGACGACCTCGCCGCGGCGATTGAAGAGAGGG
>DOUU01000312.1:6184-6545 GCA_003520425.1 Deltaproteobacteria bacterium | reverse complement strand
GATGTCTGCGGGCTCGCTGATCGGCGCATCCCGAAAGGCCGTGGCTCTTGTCAGCAGCGACGCATAGTCTGCGGCCCTGACCACGACTTCGGCGTGGCATGTGCCGAGCGCGTCCGCAACGGCACGTGCGTACGGCAGCTCACTGCTGGGGTCTCCTTCGAATCCGACGGAGAAGGTGTGGGTGGTCTCGCTCGGCGCCCGGGCAGCCCGAATCAGGGCGACGATGAGGCTGCTGTCCAACCCGCCCGAGAGGAAGGCGCCCACTGGCACATCCGCGATAAGGCGCTTTCGGACCGCACTCGCCAGGAGGGATCGACCCTGGGCGACGAGGGTTGCCTCGCTCTCGTACTGGTCGGGCTTC
>DOUU01000312.1:5920-6149 GCA_003520425.1 Deltaproteobacteria bacterium | reverse complement strand
GGCACGGAAGCGAAGCGCTTGCGCTAACGCCCCGACGTCCAGATGCGCAGTCATCTCGGGATGCTGCAAGATTGCCTTGATCTCGCTCGCGAAGACCAGAAGAGCCGGTCGCGGCCGCGCATAGAAGAGTGGCTTCTTTCCCAACGGGTCGCGAGCGAGCAGCAATCGCTCCGCTCGGCGATCCCAGACGGCGAAGGCGTACATACCGTCGAGCGCAGGCATTGCCTTG